>NZ_BBOX01000184.1 GCF_001553455.1 Streptomyces hygroscopicus subsp. hygroscopicus | reverse complement strand
CCGCGACCACGCCTCGCCCAGCGAGACCCAGAAGCGGTCAAGACCGCCCTCGTCACGCCGCAGCGACCCGATCGCGGCGGCCTCCCGGCCCGCGTCCTCGGCCGTCTCCTGCACCCCCACCGTCAGGACGGGGTGCGCGCTGGACTCGATGAACACCCCGAAGCCCTCGTCCAGCAACCGCCGGACGGCACCCTCCAACTCCACCGTGCGCCGCAGATTGGTGAACCAGTACTCCGCGTCCAGCTCCGGACCCTCGACCCACTCCCCCGTGACAGTGGACAGGAACGGCACCTCCGCCGCCCTCGGCTGCACCGGCGCCAGCAGCTCCAGCAACTCCGCACGCAGCAGCTCCACCTGCGCGGAATGCGAGGCGTAGTCCACCGGCACCCGACGCGCCCGCACCTCATCGGCCTCGCAGGACGCCACCAGCTCATCCAGCGCCGCCGGCTCACCCGAGACCACCACCGAGGACGGCCCGTTGACCGCCGCCACCGAGATCCGCTCCTCCCCCCACGCCGCAATCCGCTCCCGTACGTCGGCCACCGGCAGGGCCACCGACACCATGCCGCCCTTGCCCGCCAGCACCCGGCCGATCACCTGGCTCCGCAACGCCACCACACGGGCGGCGTCCCGCAACGACAGAATC
>NZ_BBOX01000183.1 GCF_001553455.1 Streptomyces hygroscopicus subsp. hygroscopicus | reverse complement strand
CCCGCCACACACGCCGCCGCGATCTCACCCTGCGAATGCCCCACCACCGCCGCCGGAACCACACCCAGCGAACGCCACAACTCCGCCAGCGACACCATCACCGCGAACAGCACCGGCTGCACCACATCCACCCGGTCCAGCGACGGCGCACCCTCCGCACCCCGCAACACATCCACCAACGACCAGTCGGTGAACTCCGCGAGCGCGGCGGCGCATTCGTGGACGCGGGCCGCGAAGGCGGGCGAGGCGTCCATCAGCCCGACCGCCATACCGGCCCACTGGGACCCCTGGCCCGGGAAGACGAACGCCGTCCTGTCCGCCGTGCCGGTGCCCTGGACCAGCTGGGCCGCCGCCTCGCCCCGGGCGAGCGCCGTCAGGCCACGGACGAAGTCCTCGCGGTCGGTGCCGATCACCGCCGCGCGCTGGTCGTGGCGGGCGCGGGTGGTGGCCAGGGAGTAGCCGACATCGGCCGGGCGGAGGTCCGGGTCGGCCTCCAGGTGGGCCAGCAGCCGTTCGGCCTGGGCGCGCAGCGCCGCCTCGCTCCGGCCGGACAGGACCCACGGCAGCACACCGGGCTCGGCGTCGGCGTCGGCGGCCGTGGGCCGCTCCGCCGGGGCCTGTTCGATGATGGTGTGCGCGTTGGTGCCGCTGATGCCGAACGAGGAGACGGCGGCGCGGCGGGGACGGCCCGTCTCGGGCCACGCCCGCTGCTCGGTCAGCAGCGACACCGCACCGGCCGTCCAGTCCACGTGCGGGGACGGCTCGTCCACGTGCAGGGTCCGGGGCAGTACGCCGTGTTCCATGGCCTTGACCATCTTGATGATCCCGGCGACACCGGCGGCGGCCTGAGTGTGGCCGAAGTTGGACTTCACCGAGCCCAGCCAGAGCGGCTCGTCGTCGGTGTGCTCCTGGCCGTAGGTGGCCAGCAGCGCCTGCGCCTCGATCGGGTCGCCCAGCGTCGTGCCGGTGCCGTGCGCCTCGACCACGTCCACCTCGGCCGCCGACAGCCGGGCGTTGGCCAGCGCCTGCCGGATGACCCGCTGCTGGGACGGGCCGTTGGGCGCCGTCAGACCGTTGGACGCGCCGTCCTGGTTGATCGCCGAGCCCCGCACGACCGCCAGCACCGGATGGCCGTTGCGCCGCGCGTCCGACAGCCGCTCCACCAGCAGGAGCCCCACGCCCTCGCCCCAGGCCGTGCCGTCGGCCGCGGCGGCGAACGGCTTGCAGCGGCCGTCGGTGGCCAGTCCGCGCTGCTTGCTGAAGGCCACGAAGGTGCCGGGGGTGGCCATCACGGTGACGCCGCCCGCGAGCGCGAGCGAGCATTCCCCGCTGCGCAGCGCCTGTACCGCCATGTGCAGGGTGACCAGCGACGACGAACACGCCGTGTCCACCGTGACCGCCGGGCCCTCCAGACCGAAGGTGTACGACACCCGGCCCGAGGCGACACTGCCGGAGCTGGCGGTGCCCATGTAGCCCTCGAGGCCGTCGGGGGCGCGGTGCAGCAAGGTGCCGTAGTCGTTGTACATGACGCCGGTGTAGACACCGGTCCGGCTGCCGCGCACGGTCGCGGGGTCGATCCCGGCCCGTTCGAACGCCTCCCAGGCGGTCTCCAGCAGCAGCCGCTGCTGCGGGTCCATGGCCAGCGCCTCACGGGGCGAGATCCCGAAGAAGACGGGGTCGAAGTGGTGGGCGTCGTGCAGGAACCCGCCGTTGCGGGCGTAGCTGGTGCCCTGCTGGTCGGGGTCGTCGTCGTAGAGCGACTCGATGTCCCAGCCGCGGTCGGTGGGCATGTCGGTGATGGCGTCGGTGCCCTCGACCACGAGCTTCCACAGGTCCTCGGGCGAGCTCACCCCGCCGGGGAACCGGCAGCTCATGGCCACGATGGCGATCGGCTCGTCATCGTCCGCCGCGGCGGCGGCCACGGGTGCGGCGGCGTCCTCCCGGCCGCCCTGGGCCTCGGCCCGCAGATACGCGGCGAGGGCGGCGGGCGTGGGGTAGTCGAAGATCAGCGTCGCGGGGAGCCGGACACCGCTGACCGCGGTCAGGCGGTTGCGCAGTTCGACGGCGGTCAGCGAGTCGAAGCCGACCTCGCTGAAGGCGCGCTGCGGCTCGACCGCTTCGGGCCCGGCGTGGCCGAGCACGGCCGCCACCTGCGCGCGGACCAGGCCGAGGACGATCGCCTCGGCCTCGGTGTCCGAGGCCCCGGCGAGCTGCTGCGCGAGCGCGCCGGACGCCGCCGCGGCGGCCCGCGCGGCGCGGCGCGGCGGGACGCGGACCAGTCCGCGGAAGAGCGGCGGCAGCATCCCGGCGCCCGCCTGCGCGCGGAGGGCGGCCAGGTCCAGCGGCATCGGGACCAGCAGCGCCTCGCCGGCGGCGTCCGCGAGGTCGAACAGCTCGCGGCCCTGGTCGGCGGTGAGGGCGGCGACGCCACCGCGCCGCAGCCGGTCCAGCTCCGCTTCGTCCAGTTCCCCGGCCATGCCGCCGGACCCGGCCCACAGGCCCCAGGCGAGGGAGGTGGCGGGCAGGCCCTGGGCGCGGCGGTACTGGGCGAGGGCGTCCAGGAAGGCGTTGGCCGCCGCGTAGTTGCCCTGGCCCGCGCCGCCGAACACACCGGCGGCCGAGGAGAACAGGACGAACGCCGACAGGTCCAGGTCCCGGGTCAGCTCGTGCAGGTGCCACGCCGCGTCCACCTTGGGCCGCGCCACCTTCTCCAGCCGCTCCGGCGTCAGCGAGCCGATGACCCCGTCGTCCAGCACCCCCGCGGTGTGGATCACGGCGGTCAGCGGGTGCTCGGCGGGGACGGAGGCGAGCACCCGGGCGAGGGCGTCCCGGTCCGCCACGTCGCAGGCGGCCCACCGCGCCTCGGCGCCCAGCCCGGCCAGTTCGGCGGTGAGTTCGGCGGCGCCGGGGGCCTGGTCGCCGCGGCGGCTGACCAGCAGCAGCCGCCGTACGCCGCGCTCGGTCACCAGGTGGCGGGCGAACAGCGCGCCCAGGGTGCCGGTCGCGCCGGTGATCAGGGTGGTGCCGTCCGCGTTCCACTCGGCGGCCCGGTGCTCCGCCGCCACGGTGGCGCGGGCCAGCCGGGGTGCCCTGACCGTGCCCTCCCGCACCGCGAGTTCCTGCTCGCCGGCCGCCAGCGCGGCCGGGAGGGCGGCGAGGGAGTCCGGGTGCCCGTCGAGGTCCACCAGGATGATCCGGCCGGGGTTCTCGGACTGGGCGGAGCGGACCAGACCGGTCGCGGTGGCCTGGGCCGGGTCGGTCACCGGGTCGTCGGCGGCGGTGGCCACCGCGCCCTGGGTGAGCAGGACCAGGGGGGTGTCCGCGAGGCGGTCCTCGGCCAGCCAGGCCCGCAGCAGGGCCAGGGTGTGACGGGCGGTCGCGTGCGCGGTGGCGGCCGGTGAGGCGTTCTCCCCCGGCGCCGTCCGCAGGGACGCGACCACGTGGTCCGGGCTCGCGGAGCCGGACCCGATCGCCTCGGCGAGCGCGGCCGGGTCCGGGTAGGCGGCGGTCCCGGCGCCGAGGCCGGGGGCGTCCGCGCCCATGACCGCCAGCCGGCCCCCGGCGGACGTCCCGGTGGCGACCGGGGTCCAGTCCACCCGGAACAGGGCGTCCGCCGCGTCCCCGCCGGGGCGGTCCGCGCCCAGCTGATCGGCGGAGACGGTGCGCAGCGCGAGCCGTTCCACCGAGGCCACCGGGGCGCCGGTCACATCGGCGAGCTGGAGGGACACCGTGCCGCCTCCGGCCGGTGCCAGCCGGACCCGTACGCTGTCCGCGCCCACCGAGTGGACGCGCACCCCGGTCCAGGAGAAGGGCAGCCCGCCCCGGCCCGGGGTCTCGGTCAGCTCGCTGAGCCCGATGGTGTGCAGGACGGCGTCCAGCAGCGCCGGGTGCAGTCCGAAGAGGGCGGCGCCGGGCTCGGTGCCCTCGGGGAGCGCGACCTCGGCGTAGACCTCGCCGTCGCCCCGCCAGGCGGCCCGCAGCCCCTGGAAGGCCGGGCCGTAGCCGAAGCCCGCCTCGGCCAGGCCCTCGTACAGCCCATCGGTCTCGATCCGCTCGGCGCCCGCGGGCGGCCAGGCGCCCGCCTGCCCCGGCGGCGCGGTCGCGGGCCCGCCCTCCGCGAGCACACCGGTGGCGTGCCGCAGCCACGGCTCGTCGTCACCGGCCCCGTCGGGGCGCGAGTGCAGGGCGAGGGTGCGGCGGCCGGTGTCGTCCTGGGCGCTCACCGCGACCTGGAGCCGGACCCCGCCCCGCTCGGGCAGGACCAGCGGGGCCTCCAGGGTGAGTTCCTCCACCAGATCGCAGCCGGCCTGGTCACCCGCGCGCACCGCCAGTTCCACGAACGCGGTGCCGGGCAGCAGCACCGAGCCCATGACGGTGTGGTCGGCCAGCCACGGGTGGGTGTCCAGCCCGAGCCGGCCGGTGAACAGGAAGCCCTCCGCGTCGGCCAGGGACACGGCGGCGCCGAGCAGCGGGTGGTCGGCGGAGCCGAGGCCGATCGAGGAGACGTCGCCGTGGGCGGTGCCCGCGTCCAGCCAGTAGTGCTCGCGCTGGAAGGCGTAGGTGGGCAGCTCGACGCGGTCCGCGCCGGTGCCCGCGTAGTACGCCTCCCAGTCGGGGACCGTGCCCCGGGTGTGCAGGGTGGCCAGGGCGGTGGTCAGGGTCTCGGCCTCGGGACGGCCGGCCCGCAGGGCGGGGACGAACGCCACGTGCCCGGTCTCGCCGGTCAGGCACTCCTGGCCGAGCGCGGAGAGCACACCGTCCGGGCCGAGTTCGAGGTAGGTGGTCACGCCCTGCGCCTCCATGGCGCGTATGCCGTCGAGGAAGCGCACGGCCTCGCGGACGTGGCGGACCCAGAACCCGGCGTCCGCGATCTCGGCGGCGGGCACGACGGAGCCGGTGAGGTGGGAGACCACCGGGATGGTGGGGGCCTGGTAGGTCAGGCTCTCGGCGACCTTGCGGAACGCCTCCAGCATCGGGTCCATCAGCGGCGAGTGGAAGGCGTGGCTGACGGTGAGCCGCTTGGTCTTGCGGCCCCGCTCCTCGAAGGACGCCGCGACCTCCAGCGCCGCGTCCTCGTCGCCCGCGATGACCATCGAGGCGGGCCCGTTGAGCGCGGCGATCGACACCCGCTCGGTCAGCAGCGGCGCCACCTCCTCCTCCGACGCCTGGACGGCGATCATCGCGCCGCCGCCCGGCAGCCGCTGCATCAGCCGGCCCCGGGCCGCCACCAGCAGGGCGGCGTCGTCGAGCGAGAGCACGCCCGCGACGTGCGCGGCGGCGATCTCGCCGATGGAGTGGCCGGAGACCAGGTCGGGCTTCAGGCCCCACGACTCGACGAGGCGGTACAGCGCCACTTCGAGGGCGAACAGCGCGGGCTGGGTGAAGCCGGTCCGGTCCAGCTCCTCGGCGTCGTCCCCGAACAGCACCTCCTTCAGCGGCCGTTCCAGGCGCGGGTCGAGCGCGGCGCATACCGCGTCCAGCGCCTCCGCGAACACCGGATACGCGTCGTACAGCTCACGTCCCATGCCGAGCCGCTGGCTGCCCTGGCCGGTGAAGAGGAACGCCAGCTTGCCCCGGGTCTCCACGCCCCGGACCACTCCGGCGGCGGGCTCTCCGGCGGCGAGCGCGGCGAGGCGGTCCAGGAAGGTGTCGCGGTCGCCGGCGACGACGGCCGCCCGGTTCTCCAGGGCGGCGCGGGTGGTGGCCAGGGAGCGGCCGATGGACACCGGGTCCAGCTCGGGGCGTTCGGACACATGGGCGTGGAGCCGGGCGGCCTGGGCGCGCAGCGCGTCCTCGCCCCGGCCGGACACCACCCAGGGCAGCAGGGGGAGGGTGCGGGGCGCCACCGTCCGGCCGGCGGCGGGGGGAGCGTCGGCGGCGGGGGCGGTCTCCTGGCCGCCGGTGGCCTCCTCCGCCGGGGCCTGCTCGATGATCAGGTGGGCGTTGGTGCCGCTGATGCCGAACGAGGAGACGGCGGCGCGGCGCGGCCGGCCGGTCTCCGGCCAGGGCCGGCCCTCGGTCAGCAGCGACACGGCCCCGGCCGACCAGTCGATATGCGGCGACGGCTCGTCGATGTGCAGGGACTTCGGCACGTAGCCGTGCTCGATGGCCTTGACCATCTTGATGATCCCGGCGACACCGGCGGCGGCCTGGGTGTGGCCGACGTTGGACTTGATGGAGCCCAGCAGCAGCGGCTGCTCCGCGCTCTTCTCCTTGCCGTAGGTGGCCAGCAGCGCCTGCGCCTCGATCGGGTCGCCCAGCGTCGTCCCCGTCCCGTGCGCCTCGACCACGTCGATCTGGTCGGCGGTCAGCCGGGCGCTGGCCAGCGCCTGGCGGATGACGCGCTGCTGGGACGGGCCGTTGGGCGCGGTCAGACCGTTGGACGCGCCGTCCTGGTTGACGGCCGAGCCGCGCACGACCGCCAGCACCGGATGGCCGTTGCGGCGGGCGTCGGACAGCCGCTCCACCAGCAGCATGCCCGCGCCCTCGGACCAGCCGGTGCCGTCGGCCGCCGCCGCGAACGACTTGCAGCGGCCGTCGAAGGACAGTCCGCGCTGGCGGCTGAACTCGGTGAAGGTGCCGGGGGTGGACATCACGGTGACACCGCCGGCGAGCGCCAGCGAGCATTCGCCGCCCCGCAGCGCCTGCATGGCCAGGTGCAGGGTGACCAGCGACGAGGAGCACGCCGTGTCGACGGTGAGCGCGGGGCCCTCCAGGCCGAAGGTGTACGCCACCCGGCCGGAGGCGATGCTGCTGGAGCCGCCGGTGCCGAGGTAGCCCTCGACACCGGGCGGCACGGCGCGCAGCCGCGAGGCGTAGTCGTGGTACATGACGCCCGCGAAGACACCGGTGCGGGTGCCGCGTACCGAGGTGGCGTCGATGCCCGCCCGCTCGAACACCTCCCAGGTGGTCTCCAGCAGCAGCCGCTGCTGCGGGTCCATCGCGAGCGCCTCGCGCGGGCTGATGCCGAAGAACGCCGGGTCGAAGTAGTTGGCGTCGTGGAGGAAACCGCCCTCCCGGACGTAGCTGGTGCCCGCGCCGTCCGGGTTGTCGTCGAAGAGCCGCCCGATGTCCCAGCCGCGGTCGGTGGGGAACTCGGAAATGCCGTCCCCGCCCTCGGACACCAGCCGCCACAGGTCCTCGGGCGAGCTGACACCGCCCGGATAGCGGCAGCTCATCCCGACGATCGCGATGGGCTCCTGGTCCTCCGACTCCACCTCCTGGAGGCGGCGCCGGGTCTCGTGCAGGTCGGCGGTCACCCGCTTGAGAAAGTAGCGGAGCTTTTCCTCATTCATACGTGCGTTTCCCTCTCGAGGAATCCGGAAGGTCGGGTCACTTCACGCCGGCCACGGTCACTTCAGGAGATCCCGAATTCCTTGCCGATGAAGTCGAAGAGGTCGTCGTCCGTGGCGGACTCCAGCTCCTCGGCGACTCCGGCGCCGTCTTCCGGTCCTCGGTCGTCATTCCATTGCGCGAGCAGCGCCTGCAGCCGCGCGGTGATCCTGCTCCGGCCCTCGTCGTCCGGAACGGCTCCGGCCAGGGACTTCTCCAGCCCGTCCAGCTCCGCGAGCAGCGAGGTGACCGCCGTCGCGTCGTCCGGCAGGACCTCGCCCCGGAGGTACTCGACCAGTGCGTTCGGTGTCGGGTAGTCGAAGACCAGCGTCGCCGGGAGCCGGACTCCGGTGGTCGCGTTCAGGCGGTTGCGCAGCTCGACCGCGGTGAGCGAGTCGAAGCCGACCTCGCTGAACGAGCGGGCCGGGTCGACCGTCTCCGGGCCCGGGAAGCCGAGGACGGCCGCCACCTGGGCGCACACCAGCTCCAGCAGCACCTCCTCGCGCTCCGGCCCGGAGAGCCCGGCGAGCCGCTCCCGCAGCGCCTCGGCACCGGCCGCGGCGTCCGCCGCGGACTCGGCCGCCCGGCTGACGGGGGCCCGCACCAGACCGCGGAAGAGCGCGGGCAGCATGCCGCTCCCCGCCTGTGCCCGCAGCGCGGCCATGTCCAGCGGCAGCGGCACCAGCAGCGCCTCGTCCGCGCCCTGGGCGGCGTCGAACAGCTCCAGGCCGCTCTCGGCGTCGAGCACCCCGACGCCACCGCGCCGGATCCGGCCGATCTCCGCCTCGTCCAGTTCACCGCCCATGCCGCCGGCCACCGACCACAGCCCCCAGGCGAGGGAGGTGGCGGGCAGGCCCTGGGCACGGCGGTACTGGGCGAGGGCGTCCAGGAAGGCGTTGGCCGCCGCGTAGTTGCCCTGACCCGCGCCGCCGAACACACCGGCGGCCGAGGAGAACAGGATGAACGCCGACAGGTCCAGGTCGCGGGTCAGCTCGTGCAGGTGCCATGCGGCGTCGGCCTTCGGACGCGCCACGGTGGCCAGCCGCTCGGGGGTCAGCGAGCCGATCACGCCGTCGTCCAGCACACCGGCGGTGTGGACCACGGCGGTCAGCGGGCGGTCGGCGGGGACGGAGGCGATGACCCGGGCCAGCGCGTCCCGGTCGGCCGCGTCGCAGGCGGCCCAGACCACCACGGCCCCCAGCTCGTTCAGCTCGGCGGTGAGTTCCAGGGCACCCGGGGCCCGCTCGCCCCGGCGGCTGACCAGCAGCAGCCGCCGCACACCGTGCTCGGCCACCAGGTGCCGGGCCACCAGCCCGCCCAGGGTGCCGGTGGCGCCGGTGATCAGGACGGTGCCGTCGGGGGCGAACGCGGGGGTCTCCCGGTCCGCGGCCACGGCGGCCCGGGCCAGCCGCGGCGCCCGGACGACGCCGTCGCGCACGGCCACCTGCGGTTCGCCGGCGGCCAGGGCGGCGGCCACGGTGTCCCGCACCTCGCCCTTGCCGTCGATGTCCACCAGGACGATCCGGTCCGGGTTCTCCGCCTGCGCGGAGCGCACCAGGCCCAGCGCCATGGAGGTGGACAGGTGCAGGCTCTGCTCACCGGGCTCGGTGACGACCGTACGGGAGGTGAGGACGACGAGCCGGGCGTCGGCGAACCGCTCGTCGGCCAGCCAGTCCCGCACCACCCGCAGGACGTCGGCGGTCACCCGCGGGTCCGGCGTGGTGGCCGTCCGCGTACCGTCACCGGGCCGCGCGCCGGGCACGTAGAACACGTACTCCGGTGCCTCGGTGCCCGCCTCGACCGCCGCGCCCAGCGCGGCCAGGTCGGGGTGGGCGGTGAGGCCCAGGGCGGACGAGCCCACGACCGCCCAGCGGTCCGGCGACACCTCGCCGGAGGGCGCCGCCACCGGCACCCAGTCCAGCCGGAAGAGGGAGTCGGACGCGCCGCCCGGACGGGCCGCGCCGAGCTGGTCGGGGGAGACCGTGCGCAGCGCCAGGCCCTCGACCGACGCCACCGGGGCGCCCGTCACATCGGCCAGCTCCAGCGACACGGTGCCGGTGGCCGTGCCGGCCAGCCGCACCCGCAGCGCCGAGGCGCCGACGGCGTGCAGCGACACCCCGGTCCAGGAGAACGGCAACCGGCCCTGGCCGCCGCCCTGTCCGGCCGGCTGGAGGCCGAGCGCGTGCAGCGCGGCGTCCAGCAGCGCGGGGTGCAGCCCGAACGCGGCGGCGTCGGACTTCCGGTCCTCCGGCAGCCGCACCTCGGCGAACACCTCGTCGCCCCGCCGCCAGGCGGCGTGCAGGCCCTGGAAGACCGGGCCGTAAGCGAAGCCCGATCCGGCCAGGCCCTCGTACAACCCCTCGACCTCGATCTTCTCGGCGTCGGCGGGCGGCCAGGCACCCAGGTCGAACGTCGGCGCCGCGCCGTCCGCCGCCACCAGCGCGCCGGTGGCGTGGCGCAGCCACGGCTCGTCGGCCGGGGCGCCCTCCGCGCGGGAGTGCAGGGTCAGCGCCCGGCGGCCGGTGTCGTCGGGGGCGGTGAGCGTGAGCCGCAGCTGGACAGCGCCCTGCTCGGGCACGATCAGCGGCGCCTCCAGGGTCAGTTCGTCCAGCCGGTCGCAGCCCGCGTGGTCCCCGGCGCGCAGCGCCAGCTCCACGAACGCGGTGCCGGGCAGCAGCACCGTGCCCATGACGGCGTGGTCGGCCAGCCACGGCTGGGTCTGGAGGGAGAGCCGTCCGGTGAAGGCGAGGCCGCCGGTGTCGGGCAGCTCCACGGCGGCGCCCAGCAGCGGATGGCCCGCCGCGTGCAGGCCGATCGCGGTGGCGTCACCGCCGGCCGGCCCGGCGTCCAGCCAGAACGAGCGGCGCTGGAAGGCGTACGTGGGCAGTTCGACCCGCCGCGGCGCGTACGGGGCGAACAGCGCCGCGAAGTCCACGGCGGCGCCCCGGACATGGGCGGTGCCGACCGCCGTGAGCAGCGTCTCGGCCTCCGGCCGGCCGGTGCGCAGGGCGGCGGCGAAGGAGCCGCCGTCCCCGGTGACGCAGTCCTGCGCCATCGCGGTCAGCACCCCGTCCGGGCCCAGTTCGACATAGGTGGTGACGCCCTGGGCCTCCAGTGCCCGCACCCCGTCCAGGAAGCGCACGGCCTCCCGGACGTGGCGGACCCAGAAGTCGGCGGTGGTGATCTCCTCGGCGGCGACCACGGCACCGGTGAGGTTGGAGACGATGGGGATGCGCGGGGCCTGGTAGGCCAGCCCCTCGGCCACCTCGCGGAAGGCGTCCAGCATGCCGTCCATGTGGGGCGAGTGGAAGGCGTGGCTGACGGTGAGCCGCTTGGTCTTGCGGCCCCGCTCCTCGAAGGACGCCGCGATCTCCAGCGCCGCGTCCTCGTCGCCCGCGACCACGACCGAGGCGGGGCCGTTGACGGCCGCGATGCTCACCCGCTTGCCCAGCCGCGGGGTCACCTCCTCCTCGGACGCCTGGACGGCGATCATCGCGCCGCCGGCCGGCAGCCGCTGCATCAGCCGGCCGCGGGCGGCCACCAGCGTCGCCGCGTCGGAAAGGGACAGCACACCGGCCACATGCGCGGCGGCCAGCTCGCCGATGGAGTGGCCGGACAGGAGGTCCGGCTTCAGGCCCCAGGTCTCGACCAGCCGGTACAGCGCCACTTCGAGGGCGAACAGCGCGGGCTGGGTGAAGCCGGTCCGGTCCAGCTCCTCGGCGTCGTCCCCGAACAGCACCTCCTTCAGCGGCCGTTCGAGGTGCGGGTCCAGCGCGGCGCACACCGCGTCCAGCGCCTCGGCGAACGCCGGGTAGGCGTCGTACAGCTCACGGCCCATGCCGAGCCGCTGGCTGCCCTGCCCGGTGAACAGGAACGCCACCTTGCCGCCCTCGGCCACCGCGCCCTCGACCAGCCCGGTGGCGGCGCGGCCCTCGGCGAGGGCGTCCAGACCGGCCAGGAAGGCGTCCCGGTCCCGGGCGACCAGCGCCGCCCGGTGCTCGAAGGACACCCGGGAGGTGGCCAGGGAGTGGCCGAGGTCGGCGAGGGGCAGCTCGGGGTGGCCCGCCACATGAGCCCGGAGCCGGGCGCCCTGGGCGCGCAGCGCCTCGGGCGTCCTGGCGGACAGCGTCCACGGCAGCGCGGACGGCTCAGCGGCCGGGGCCGGGGGAACCGCCGCCGGTTCGGGCTCGGGCGCCTGCTCGATGATGGCGTGCGCGTTGGTACCGCTCATGCCGAAGGAGGAGACACCGGCCCGGCGCGGACGCCCGGTCTCCGGCCACTCCCGCGCCTCGCTCAGCAGCGACACCGCACCCGCCGCCCAGTCCACATGCGGCGACGGCTCATCGATGTGCAACGACTTCGGCAACACACCATGCCGCATCGCCAGCACCATCTTGATGATGCCCGCCACACCCGCCGCCGCCTGCGTATGACCGAAGTTCGACTTGATCGACCCCAGCCACAACGGCTGGTCCTCGGTCTTCTCCTTGCCGTACGTGGCCAGCAGCGCCTGCGCCTCGATCGGATCACCCAGCGTCGTCCCCGTACCGTGCGCCTCCACCGCGTCCACCTCGGACGCCGACAGACCCGCGTTCGCCAGCGCCTGCCGGATCACCCGCTGCTGCGACGGACCATTCGGCGCCGTCAACCCATTCGACGCACCATCCTGGTTCACCGCCGTACCCCGCACCACCGCCAGCACCGGATGACCGTTGCGCCGCGCGTCCGACAGCCGCTCCACCAGCAGCATGCCCACACCCTCGCCCCAAGCCGTGCCGTCGGCGGCCGCGGCGAACGGCTTGCAGCGGCCGTTCCTGGCCAGTCCGCGCTGGCGGCTGAACTCGGTGAACACATCGGGGGTGGTGATGATGGTGACGCCGCCCGCGAGCGCCATGGTGCACTCGCCACCTCGCAGCGCCTGCGCCGCCAGGTGCAGCGCCACCAGCGACGACGAGCACGCCGTGTCGACCGTGACGGCCGGGCCCTCGAAGCCGAAGGTGTACGCCACCCGGCCGGAGGCGATGCTGCTGGAGCCGCCGGTGCCGAGGTAGCCCTCGACGCCCTCGGGGACGGTGTGCAGCCGCGACACGTAGTCGTTGTGCATCTGGCCGACGAACACGCCGACCTGCTTGCCGCGCAGCGCGCCCGGGTCCAGGCCCGCCCGCTCGAAGGACTCCCAGGTGGTCTCCAGCAGCAGCCGCTGCTGGGGGTCCATGGCCAGCGCCTCGCGCGGATTGATGCCGAAGAACGCCGGGTCGAAGTGGTGGGCGTCGTAGAAGAAGCCGCCCTCGCGGGCGTAGGAGGTGCCGGGCCGGTCCGGGTCCGGGTCGTAGAACGCCTCCAGGTCCCAGCCCCGGTCCTCCGGGAGCCGGGCGATTCCGTCCCGGCCCTCGGCCAGCAGCTCCCACAGGTCCTCGGGGGTGCGCACGTCCCCGGGGAAGCGGCAGCTCATCGCGATGATCGCGATCGGGTCGTCCTCGTCGGGCGCGGCCCCCGCCGGACCCTCCGCCCGCGCGGGCACGGCCGCCGCCTCGGAGCCGAGCAGCTCCTCCAGCAGGTATCCGGCGAGCGCGGTGGGCGTGGGGTAGTCGAAGACCAGCGTGGCGGGCAGCCGCAGCCCGGCCGCGCCGCCGAGGCGGTTGCGGAACTCCACCGCCGTCAGCGAGTCGAAGCCGAGGTCCTTGAAGGCCCGGCCCGCCTCCACCGCGTCGGGCGAGTCGTGGCCGAGCACCACCGCCACCTGGGCGCGCACCAGCTCCAGCAGGGTCTGCTCCCGCTCGGCCGGGTCCAGCCGGACCAGCCGCTCCACCAGCGAGGCGCCGTCCCCGTCCGCACCGGACTCGGCGGTACGGCGGGCCGTACCGCCGCGCACCAGGCCGCGCAGCAGCGGCGGCACCATCTCGATGGGCGCCCCGGTCATCGGCGCCAGGTCCAGCTGCATGGGCACCAGGAACGCGTCGCCCACCTCCTGGGCGGCGTCGAACAGCGCCAGGCCCTCGGCCGAGGACAGTCCCAGCACACCGGAGCGGGTCATCCGGGACTTGTCGGTGGCCTCCAGCTCACCGGTCATCCCGCTGGCCTCGGCCCACAGGCCCCAGGCCAGCGAGGTGGCGGCGAGACCCTGGGCCTGGCGGTGGCGGGCCAGGGCGTCCAGGAAGGAGTTGGCCGCCGCGTAGTTGGCCTGGCCGGGGCCGCCGAACGTCCCGGCCGCCGAGGAGAACAGCACGAACGCGGCCAGGTCCTGGTCGCGGGTCAGCTCGTGCAGATTGACCGCCGCGTCCACCTTGGGCCGCAGCACCTTCTCCAGCCGCTCCGGCGTCAGCGAGCCGATCACCCCGTCGTCCAGCACACCGGCGGTGTGCACGACGGCGGTCAGCGGATGCCCGGCGGGGATACCGGCCAGGACGGCGGCGAGCGCGTCCCGGTCGGCCGCGTCACAGGCGGCGATGGTCACCTCGGCGCCCAGCGCGCGCAGCTCGGCGGCGAGTTCGGCCGCGCCCGCGGCCTGCTCACCGCGCCGGCTGGTGAGCACCAGACGGCGGGCGCCGCGCTCGGTCACCGCATGCCGGGCGACCAGGCCGCCCAGGGTGCCGGTGCCACCGGTGATCAGCACCGTGCCGTCCGGGTTCCACGGGGCGGGCACGGTCAGCACGACCTTGCCGATGTGGCGGGCCTGGCTGAGGTAGCGGAACGCGTCCGGGGCCTGCCGCAGATCCCATGCGGTGATCGGCAGCGCCCGCAGCGCGCCCTGCCGGAACAGCTCCAGCAGCTCGCACAGCATCTCCTGGATGCGGTCCAGGCCCGCCTCGGTCAGGTCGAACGCCTGGTAGGAGACGCCGGGGTAGGCGGCGGCGACCTCCTCCGGCACCCGGACGTCGGTCTTGCCCATCTCCACGAACCGGCCGCCGCGCGGCAGCAGCCGCAGCGACGCGTCCACGAACTCCCGGGCCAGCGAGTCCAGCACCACATCGACCCCGCGACCGCCGCTGGCCGCGCGGAACGTCTCCTCGAAGGCCAGGTCGCGGGAGGAGGCGATCCGGTCGTCGGCCAGCCCCAGCGCGCGCAGCGTGTCCCATTTGCCCCGGCTGGCGGTGGCGTAGACGTCCACCCCCCAGTGGCGGGCCAGCTGCACGGCGGCCATGCCGACACCACCGGCGGCGGCGTGCACCAGCAGCGACTCCCCGCCCTGGAGGTCGGCCAGGTCGCGCAGCGCGTAGTAGGCCGTCATGAAGACGATCGGCACGGACGCGGCCTGGGCGAACGACCACCCCTCCGGCATCGGCACGATCATCCGGCGGTCCACGACCACCAGCGGCCCGAAGCCGCCCGGCAGCATGCCCATCACCCGGTCGCCGGGCGCCAGATCGGTGACCCCCGGGCCGGTCTCCAGGACGACACCGGCACCCTCACTGCCCATCAGGCCCGCGTCACCGGGGTACATGCCGAGCGCGTTGAGCACATCGCGGAAGTTCACCCCGGCGGCGCGGACCGCGACCCGCACCTGCCCCGCCTCCAGCGGCGCGGCGGCCTCCGGGGCGGGCAGCAGCGTGAGGTTCTCCAGGGTGCCCTTGTCCTGGATGTCCAGCCGCCAGGCCGGTTCACCGGGCGGCGGCACCATGGGCCCGGTGGCGGCCGTCCGCGCCAGCCGGGGGGCGTGCACCGCGCCCCGGCGCAGCACGAACTGCGGCTCACCGGAGGCGAGCGCGGCGCCCAGCGCCTCGTAGGACGCGTCGGCGCCGTCGAGGTCCACCAGCACCAGCCGGTCCGGGTTCTCCGACTGCGCCGAGCGCACCAGACCCCACACCGGGGCGTGCGCCAGGTCGTGCGTCCCGGCGTCCCCCGCGGTGGCCACCGCGCCGCGGGTGACCAGCACCAGCCGGGACGCCGCGAACCGCTCGTCGGCCAGCCACGTCCGGACCAGCGCCAGCGCCCGCTGGGTGGCGGCGTGCACGGCGGCGGTCACCCCGTCACCGGCGGCGCCGCGCGGGTCGTCACCGGTGGCGCCGCGCGGGTCGAGGTACGCCAGGACGTACCCGGGCGCGTCCCCGGCCGCGGCCAGCGCGTCCAGATCGGCGTGGACGGCCGCACCCGAGGTCAGCGGGGCGGGCGCGCCCTCGCCGAGCACCGTCCAGGACACGGCCGGGCTCTCGGTGGACAGCGGCACGGTGGCCCAGTCCAGCCGGTACAGCGACTCGTGGTACGCGGCGGCCCGGCCCTCGGCGAGCTGCCCGGCCGAGACCGGGCGCAGCGCCAGCTGCTCGACCGAGGCCACCGGGGCGCCGGTTCCGTCGGCCAGCTCCAGCGCCACGCCATCGGCCCCGGCCGGGGTCAGCCGGACCCGGAGCGTGTCGGCGCCGACCGCGTGCAGCGACACCCCGTTCCAGGAGAACGGCAGCCGCCCCTGCTCGTCCCCGCCCGCGCGGGCGAACGTGCTGTGCAGCGCGGCGTCCAGCAGCGCGGGGTGCAGCCCGAACGCGGCGGCGTCGGACTTCCGGTCCTCCGGCAGCCGCACCTCGGCGAACACCTCGTCGCCGCGCAGCCACGCCTGCTGAAGCCCCTGGAACACCGGGCCGTACCCGAAACCGCCCTGCGCCAGGTGGTCGTAGAGCCCCTCGATGTCCGCGGGCTCGGCGCCCGGCGGCGGCCACGCCGTCAGATCGAACGAGGGCCGCGGGACGGCGACCACCAGCACACCGCTCGCATGCCGGATCCACGGCACCTCGGCCGGGGCGTCCTGCGCCCGCGAGTACAGCTCCAGCGTGCGGTGCCCGTCCGGCCGCGGGGCGCCGACGACGAGCTGGAGCTGGACCGCCCCACGTTCGGGCAGCACCAGCGGCGCCTCGATGGTCAGCTCGTCCAGCCGGTCGCAGCCCACCTGGTCACCGGCGCGGATGGCCAGCTCGACGAAGGCGGTGCCGGGCAGCAGGACGGTGCCCATGACGGCGTGGTCGGCCAGCCACGGGTGGCTCTCCAGGGAGAGCCTGCCGGTGAACAGGAAGCCGTCGGAGTCCGCCAGCGGCACGGCAGCGCCCAGCAGCGGATGGTCGGCCCGGTCCAGGCCCGCCGACTCCACGTCGCCCACGAAACCCGCGGGGGACGTCAGCCAGAACCGGCGGTGCTGGAAGGCGTAGGTGGGCAGCTCGACGCGGTGCGCGCCGGTCCCGGCGAAGTACGCGGCCCAGTCCGGTGTGACACCGCGCACGTGCAGGGTGGCGAGGGCGGTGGTGACGGTCTCGGCCTCGGGGCGCCCGCCGCGCAGCGCGGCGGCGAAGCCCGCGGCCTCGGGGGCGTCGAGACACTCCTGGCCCATGGCGGACAGCACGCCGTCGGGGCCCAGTTCGAGGTAGGTGGTCACGCCCTGGGCTTCCAGGGTGCGGACACCGTCGAGGAAGCGCACGGCCTCGCGGACGTGGCGCACCCAGAAGTCCGGGGTGGTGATCTCCTCGGCGGACACGACGTCGCCGGTGAGGTTGGAGACGATCGGGATCTTCGGGGCCTCATACGTCAGCCCCTGCGCCACCTCACGGAACGCCTCCAGCATCCCGTCCATACGCGGGGAGTGGAACGCGTGGCTCACCGTCAGCCGCTTGGTCTTCCGGCCCTGCGACTCGAAGCCCGCCGCGATCTCCGACGCCGCGTCCTCATCACCCGCGATGACCACCGAGGAAGGCCCGTTGAGCGCGGCGATGCTCACGCCGTCGGTCAGCAGCGGCGCCACCTCGTCCTCCGACGCCTGCACCGCGACCATCGCGCCACCGGCCGGAAGCTCCTGCATGAGGCGCCCACGGGCGGCCACCAGCTTCGCCGCGTCGGAAAGGGACAGCACACCCGCCACATGCGCGGCGGCCAGTTCACCGATGGAGTGACCGGAGAGGAAGTCGGGCCGCAGCCCCCACGCCTCAACGAGACGGAACAACGCCACTTCGAGAGCGAACAACGCGGGCTGGGTAAACCCGGTCTGATCCAGCACCGACGCGTCATCCCCGAACAGCACGTCCCGCAGCGGCCGTTCCAGATGCGCGTCCAACTCCGCGCACACCGCGACCAGCGCCTCCGCGAACACCGGATACGCCTCGTACAGCTCACGGCCCATGCCGAGCCGCTGGCTGCCCTGACCGGTGAACAGGAACGCCACCTTGCCGCCCTCGGCCACCGCGCCCCGCACCAGCCCGGCCGCCGACTCACCCCGCGCCAGCGCCTCCAGACCCGCGACCAGCCCGGCCCGGTCCCCGCCGACGACCACCGCACGGTGGTCCAGGGCGGCGCGCGTGGTCGCGAGCGAGTAGCCCAGGTCCGTAAGCGACAGCTCCGGCCGCCGCTCCAGGTCGGCGAGCAGCCGCTCGGCCTGCGCCCGCAGCGCGTCAGCGGTCTTGCCGGACACCGCCCAGGACAGCACGGACGGCTGGGCCGCCGGGAGCGCGGGAGCCTCGGCCGGTTCGGGCTCGGGCGCCTGCTCGATGATGGCGTGCGCGTTGGTACCGCTGACGCCGAAGGAGGAGACACCGGCCCGGCGCGGACGCCCGGTCTCCGGCCACTCCCGCGCCTCGCTCAGCAGCGACACCGCACCCGCCGCCCAGTCCACATGCGGCGACGGCTCATCGATATGCAACGACTTCGGCAACACACCGTGCCGCATCGCCAGCACCATCTTGATGATGCCCGCCACACCCGCCGCCGCCTGCGTATGACCGAAGTTCGACTTGATCGACCCCAGCCACAACGGCTGGTCCTCGGTCTTCTCCTTGCCGTACGTGGCCAGCAGCGCCTGCGCCTCGATCGGATCACCCAGCGTCGTCCCCGTACCGTGCGCCTCCACCGCGTCCACCTCGGACGCCGACAGACCCGCATTCGCCAACGCCTGACGAATCACCCGCTGCTGCGACGGACCATTCGGCGCCGTCAACCCATTCGACGCACCATCCTGGTTCACCGCCGTACCCCGCACCACCGCCAGCACCGGATGACCGTTGCGCCGCGCGTCCGACAGCCGCTCCACCAGCAGCATGCCGACACCCTCGGCCCAGCCGGTGCCGTCCGCGTCCGCCGAGAAGGACTTGCAGCGGCCGCTGGCCGACAGACCGCCCTGGCGGCTGAAGTCGATGAAGGTGTCCGGGGTGGACATGACGGTGACACCGCCCGCGAGCGCCATGGTGCACTCGCCGTTGCGCAGCGCCTGCGCCGCCAGGTGCAGCGCCACCAGCGACGACGAACACGCCGTGTCGATGGTGACGGCCGGGCCCTCGAGCCCGAAGGTGTACGCGACCCGGCCGGAGGCGACACTGCCCGCCGTGCCGGTGCCGAGGTAGCCCTCCAGGCCGTCCGGCAGGGCGGTCAGCCGGGAGAGGTAGTCGTGGTACATGACGCCCGCGAAGACGCCGGTCTTGCTGCCGCGTACGGTCGCCGGGTCGATCCCGGCCCGTTCGAACGCCTCCCAGGAGGTCTCCAGCAGCAGCCGCTGGTGCGGGTCCATGGCGAGCGCCTCGCGCGGGTTGATCCCGAAGAAGTCCGGGTCGAACTCGCCCGCGTCGTAGAGGAACCCGCCCTCGACGGTGGCGCTGGTGCCCGCCTGCGCGGGGTCCTCGCCCAGCAGCCCGTCCAGCTGCCAGCCGCGGTCGGTGGGGAAGCCGGAGATGGCGTCCACCGAGTCGGTGACCAGCTGCCACAGCTCCTCGGGGCTGGTGACGCCGCCCGGGTAGCGGCAGCTCATGCCGACGATGGCGATGGGCTCGTCGTCGGCGGCGGCGACGGTGGTCGCGGGGGCCGCGGCGGCCTCGTCGGCCTGGTCCCCGAGGATCTCGGTGCGCAGGAAGCCGGCCAGCGCGGTCGGCGTCGGGTAGTCGAAGACGAGGGTGGCCGGGAGCCGTACGCCCGTGACGGCGCCGAGGCGGTTACGCAGCTCGACGGCGGTGAGCGAGTCGAAGCCCAGCTCCTTGAAGGCGCGGCCGGCGCCGACGGCCTCCGGGCCCGCGTAGCCGAGGACGGCGGCCACCTGGCCGCAGACGATCTCCAGCAGCAGCCGGTCGCGTTCGGGGACGGACAGGGCGAGGAGCCGGTCGGCGAGCCCGGCGGGGGCCGCGCCGCCGCCCGCCTCCACCACCCGGCGGCCGGGGGCCCGCACCAGGCCGCGCAGCAGCGCGGGGACCATGGTCGCGTCGGCGTGCCGCAGCGACGCCAGGTCCAGGTGCATCGGGACGAGCGCGGGGTCGCCCACGGCGAGGGCGGTGTCCAGGAGGGCCAGGCCCTCCTCGGAGGAGAGGGCGGCCACTCCGGCGCGGGTGATGCGCTGGATGTCGGTGTCGTCGAGGTCGCCGGTCATCCCGCTGCGCTCGGCCCACAGCCCCCAGGCGAGGGCGGTGGCGGGCAGCCCCTGGGCGCGGCGCCGGTGGGCGAGGGCGTCCAGGAAGGCGTTGGCGGCGGCGTAGTTGGCCTGGCCGGGGCCGCCGAGGGTGCCGGCGGCGGCGGAGAACAGCACGAACGCGGACAGGTCCAGCTCGCGGGTCAGCTCGTGCAGGTGCCACGCGGCGTCCACCTTGGGCGGCAGCACGCGGTCCACGCGCTCGGCGGTCAGCGAGCCGATGACGCCGTCGTCCAGCACACCGGCGGTGTGCACGACGGCGGTCAGCGGGTGTGCGGCCGGGACGGCGGCGAGCGCCTCGGCGAGCGCGGCGCGGTCGGCCACGTCGCAGGCGGTGAGGGTGACCTCGGCGCCCAGCTCACGCAGCTCGGCGACGAGTCCGGCGGCGCCGTGGGCGTCGGCGCCGCGCCTGCTGAGCAGCAGCAGG
The DNA here is from genome assembly GCF_001553455.1 of Streptomyces hygroscopicus subsp. hygroscopicus. Lineage (GTDB taxonomy): Bacteria > Actinomycetota > Actinomycetes > Streptomycetales > Streptomycetaceae > Streptomyces > Streptomyces hygroscopicus. The sequence continues at coordinate 6,717 of NZ_BBOX01000183.1, read as the reverse complement.
TGGCGGACGCCGTGCTCGGCCACCAGATGGCGGGCGACCAGCCCGCCGAGGATGCCGGTGGCGCCGGTGACCAGGGCGGTGCCCTCGGGGTCGAGTGCGGGGGCGGTCCGGCCGGGGTCGGCGGCGACCTTGGCCAGGCGCGGTACGACCACGGTCCCGGCGCGGAGCGCGAGCTGCGATTCGCCGGTGGCCAGGGCGGCGGACAGCATCCGGTACGACGCGTCGGTGCCGTCGAGGTCCGCCAGGACGAAGCGGTCCGGGTTCTCGGACTGCGCGGAGCGCAGCAGGCCCCACAGCGGGGCGTGGACCAGGTCCTCGGTGTCGGCGTGCGCGGCGGTGGCGACGGCGCCCCGGGTGGCGATCACCAGCCGGGAGCCCTCGAAGCGGGCGTCGGCGAGCCAGTTCTGGACCAGCTCCAGCGCGCGGTGCAGGGCCTGGCGCACGGCGGCCTCGACGGGAAGCCCGGTGCCGTCCGCGAGGAACGGGGCGACGACGGCCCGCGGCACCGGGGCCCCGGCGTCCACGGCCGCGCCGAGCGCGGCCAGGTCGGCGTACCCGGCGGCGGTGGGCAGCGCGGCGGCCAGCTCGGGGTGCCCGTCGCCCAGCACCGCCCACTGCCCGGCCACGACGGTGGTGGCGGCGGGAACCGGGGCGGGGGTCCACTCGACGCGGAACAGCGCCTCGTGGAAGGCGCCGCGCGCCGCGTGCACCTGGTCGGGCGAGACGGGGCGCAGCAGCAGCGAGTCGACGGAGGCGACGGGGGCGCCGCTCTCGTCCGTCACCAGCACCGCCACGGCGTCCTGGCCGGCGGGCGAGAGCCGGACGCGCAGCGTGGCGGCGCCGACCGCGTGGAGCCGGACACCGCTCCAGGAGAACGGGAGACGGCCGTGTTCGGTGTCCTGAAGGAGGGAGCCCATGCCCACCGCGTGCAGGGCCGCGTCCAGCAGCGCCGGGTGCAGCCCGAACAGGCCGGCCTCGGCGCGGGCGCTCTCCGGCAGCCGCACCTGCGCGTACACCTGGTCGCCGTGGACCCATGCGCCCGTCAGGCCCTGGAAGACCGGGCCGTAGGCGAATCCGGTCTCGGCCAGCCAGTCGTAGAGGCCGTCCACGGGGACCTCGGTGGCGCCGGGCGGCGGCCACGCGGTGAGGCTCTCGGGCAGGTCGGAGGGCGTGGTGGCGCCGGTGCCGAGCACACCGGTGGCGTGCCGGGTCCATTCGCCCTCGCCCCAGGTGCCGTCGGCGGCGTCCTCCAGGCGCGAGTGCAGGGTCAGCGAGCGGCGGCCGGTCTCGTCCGGCGCGCCCACGGACACCTGGATTTGGACGCCGCCCTGCGGCGGCAGCACCAGCGGGGCCTGGAGGGTGAGTTCCTCCAGGACGTCCGCGCCGACGTGGTCACCGGCGCGGACGGCCAGTTCGACGAAGGCGGTGCCGGGCAGCAGCACGGTGTCCATGACGGCGTGGTCGGCCAGCCACGGGTGGGTCTGGAGGGACAGCCGGCCGGTGAACAGGAATCCCGCGCCGTCGGCGAGCGACACGGCGGCGCCGAGCAGCGGGTGGTCGGCGGAGCCGAGTCCGGCGGCGGTGACGTCGCCGGTCCAGGGGCCGGGCGGCTCGGGCCAGTACAGCTCGCGCTGGAAGGCGTAGGTGGGCAGGTCGACGCGGCGGGCGCCGGAGCCCTTGAAGACCGCGGCCCAGTCGACGGCCACCCCGTGGACGTGGGCGCGGGCGAGCGCACCGGCCAGGGCGGTGGCCTCGGGGCGGTCGCCGCGCAGCACGGGGACGAACACGGCGCCGTCGCCGGTGACGCAGTCCTGCGCCATGGCGGAGAGCACCCCGTCGGGGCCCAGCTCCAGATACGTGGTGACTTCGTACTGTTCCAGCCGGCGGATGCCGTCGGTGAAGCGGACCGCCTCGCGGACGTGCCGGACCCAGTAGTCGGGCGAGCAGATCTCGTCGGCGGAGACCGAACCGCCGGTGAGGTTGGAGATGACGGGGATGACCGGCGGGGCGTAGGTCACCTGCCGCGCGACCTCGCGGAAGGCGTCCAGCATGCCGTCCATGCGGGGCGAGTGGAAGGCGTGGCTGACGGTGAGCCGCTTGGTCTTGCGGCCCCGTGCCTCGAAGGACGCCGCGATCTCGGCCGCCGCGTCCTCGTCACCCGCGATGACCACCGAGGTGGGCCCGTTGAGCGCGGCGATGCTGACCCGCTCGGTCAGCAGCGGCGCCACCTCGTCCTCGGACGCCTGGACCGCGATCATCGCGCCACCGGCGGGCAGCTCCTGCATCAGCCGGCCACGCGCGGCCACCAGCTTCGCCGCATCGGAAAGGGACAGCACACCCGCCACATGCGCGGCGGCCAGCTCACCGATCGAGTGGCCGACGAGGAAGTCGGGCTTCACGCCCCAGGTTTCCAGCAGCCGGAACAGCGCCACTTCGAGCGCGAACAGCGCGGGCTGGGTGTAGCCGGTCCGGTCCAGCGCCTCGGTGTCCTCGCCGAACATCACCTCGCGCAGCGGCCGCGGAAGGTGCTGGTCGAGCTCGGCGCACACCTCGTCCAGGGCGCGGGCGAAGGCCGGGACGGCCGCGTACAGCTCACGGCCCATCCCGGTGCGCTGGCTGCCCTGGCCGGTGAAGAGGAAGGCGACCTTGCCCTCGCCGACCTCGCCCCGGACCACCCCGCCCGCGGGGCCGTCCCCGGCCAGCTCGGCCAGGCCGCGCAGCACGTCGTCCCGGCCGCCCTCGCCCGCCAGGATCACGGCCCGGTGGTCCAGCGCGGCGCGGGTGGTGGCCAGCGCGTGGGCCAGGTCGACCAGGCCGAGGTCCGGGTCGTCCTGCACCCGGGCGGTGAGCCGCTCGGCCTGGGCGCGCAGCGCGGGCGCGCTCTGCCCGGAGACCAGCACCGGCACCAGACCGCCGAGCCCGGCCCACTCACCGGGCGCGGCGTCGTCGCCGGAGGGCTTGGGGTCGCGGTCCTCGGCGGGCGCCTGCTCGATGACGGTGTGCGCGTTGGTGCCGCTCACCCCGAAGGAGGAGATGCCCGCGCGGCGCGGCTGGCCGGTCTCCGGCCAGGGGATGTTCTCGGTGAGCAGGGAGACGGCGCCGGCCGTCCAGTCCACGTCCCGGGAGGGCGCGTCGACGTGCAGCGTCCTGGGCAGCACGCCGTGCTCGATGGCCTTGACCATCTTGATGATGCCGGCGACACCGGCCGCCGCCTGGGTGTGCCCGAAGTTGGACTTGATGGAGCCGAGCCACAGCGGGCGGCCCTCGGCCCGGTTCTGCCCGTAGGTGGCGAGCAGGGCCTGCGCCTCGATGGGATCGCCGAGGCTGGTGCCGGTGCCGTGCGCCTCGACGGCGTCCACCTGGGCCGGGGTGAGCCGGGCGTCGGTGAGCGCCTGGCGGATGACGCGCTGCTGGGACGGGCCGTTGGGGGCCGTGAGGCCGTTGCTCGCACCGTCCTGGTTGATGGCCGAGCCACGGACGATCGCCAGCACCGGATGGCCGTTCTTCCGCGCGTCCGACAGCCGCTCGACCAGCAGCATGCCGACGCCTTCGCCCCAGCCGGTGCCGTCCGCGCCGTCCGCGAACGCCTTGCAGCGGCCGTCGGGCGCGAGGCCGCGCTGCCGGCTGAAGTTGATGAACGCACGCGGGCTGTTCATCACCGTGACACCGCCGGTGAGCGCCAGCGAGCACTCGCCGTTGCGCAGCGACTGCACGGCCAGGTGCAGCGCCACCAGCGAGGCCGAGCACGCCGTGTCGACGGTGAGCGCCGGGCCCTCCAGACCGAAGGTGTAGGAGATGCGGCCGGAGATGACGCTGGCGGCGTTGCCGGTGAGCAGGTACTGCTCGACGCCCTGCGGCAGCCGGTGCATCAGCTCCGGGTAGTCCTGGCCGTTGGTGCCGACGAAGACACCGGCCTTGCTGCCGCGCAGCGTGGCCGGGTCGATCCCGGCCCGCTCGAACGCCTCCCAGGAGGTCTCCAGCAGCAGCCGCTGCTGCGGGTCCATGCCGAGGGTCTCGCGCGGGCTGATCCCGAAGAACGCGGCGTCGAACTCGCCCGCGCCGTCGAGGAACCCGCCCTTGTCGGTGTAGCTGGTGCCCTGCTGGTCGGGGTCGTCGTCGAAGAGCGACTCGACGTCCCAGCCACGGTCCGTGGGGAAGTCCGTGATGGCGTCGCCGCCCGCCGCCACGAGCTCCCACAGCTCCTCCGGAGACGTGACGCCTCCGGGGAACCGGCAGCTCATGCCGACGATCGCGATCGGCTCAGGCTCCTGCGACTCGACCTCGCGAAGACGCTGCCGCGTCTGGTGCAGATCGGCAGTTACCCGCTTGAGGTAGTCGAGGATCTTGTCCTGATCCGCCATTGGAGTCTCACCCATGCTTCTCGTCACAAACCTTGCGCCCGCGGACCCATCGATCCTTAGATTCCGAGTTCTTTGTCGATGAAGGCGAAGACCTCGTCGGGCGTCGCCTCCTGCAACTTCTCCGTCACGGTCCCGCCGTCGCCGTCGGCCGCCGCGGCATCGGCCGTACGGGGCTCCGCCCAGGTGGCCGCGAGGTCCCGCAGCCGGGCCGCGATGTCCTCCCGTGCCTCGGTGTCCGGGTCGAGGACGGACAGCGCGGACTCCAGCGCGTCGAGCTCCGCGAGCCCCGGGGCCGCGGCCGTGCCGCCGTCGCCCAGGATCCGGCCGCACAGGAACTCGGCGAGCGCCGCCGGGGTCGGGTAGTCGAAGACCAGCGTGGCGGGCAGCTTCTGCCCGGTGGCGGCGGTCAGCCGGTTGCGCAGCTCCAGCGCGATGAGCGAGTCGAAGCCCAGCTCCTTGAACGCCCGCCCCGCGCCGACCTCGTCGGTGGAGGGGTGGCCGAGCGCGGCGGCCGCGCTCGTCCGCACGATCTCCAGGACGACCAGGGACTGTTCGGCCCGGGAGATCCCGGCCAGCCGCGCCCGCAGCGCGTCCGCCGGGGACCCGTCCGCCGCCGCGCCGGGCTCACCGGCCGGGCCGCCCGTCGCCCGCAGCCGCCGGACCTCGGGCAGGTCGGCGATGAGCGGGCTGGGCCGGACCGCCGTGTAGCCGTGGGCGAAGCGGTCCCACTGGATGTCGGCGACGGCCACCACCGTGTCGTCGTGGTCCAGCGCCTGCCGCAGCGCGCTGATCGCCGCATGCGGCGCCATCGCCGGGACACCGCCCCGGTCCAGCCGCTCGCCGATGGCCCCGTCGGCGGCCAGCCCCGTCTCGCCCCAGCGGCCCCAGGCCACCGAGGTGGCGGGCAGCCCCTCGGCGCGGCGCCGCTCGGCCAGCGCGTCGAGATAGGCGTTGGCCGCCGCGTAGTTGCCCTGTCCGGCGTCGCCGAGGGTGCCCGCGATACCGGAGAACAGCACGAACGCGGACAGGTCCAGGCCGCGGGTCAGCTCGTGCAGATGGCGCGCCGCGTCGGCCTTGGGGCCGAGGACGGTCGCGAACCGCTCCGGGGTGAGCGCGTCCAGGACGCCGTCGTCCAGGACGCCCGCGGCGTGCACGACCGCGGTGAGCGGCTGGTCGGCCGGGATGGCGGCCAGCAGCGTCTCGACCGCCTTGCGGTCGGCCACGTCGCACGCGGCGACGGTGACCTGGGCGCCCAGCTCGGTCAGCTCGGCCCGCAGCTCCGCCGCGCCCGGCGCCTGGAGGCCACGGCGGCTGGTGAGCACCAGGTGCTCGGCGCCCTGACCGGCCAGCCACCGCGCCACATGGGCGCCCAGCGCGCCCGTACCACCGGTGACCAGCGTCGTACCGGACGGCCGCCACGACCGCACGGCGGGCGTGGCGGCCAGCGGGGCGTGTGCCAGCCTGCGGGCGAACACCCCCGCCGCGCGCACCGCGAGCTGGTCCTCGCCGCCGGTCCCGGCGAGCACCCCGGCGAGCCGGGTCAGCGCCCGCTCGTCGGGCTCCTGGGGCAGGTCCACCAGACCGCCCCAGCGCTCCGGGTACTCCAGCGCGGCGGTCCGGCCCAGGCCCCAGACCAGCGCCTGTTCGGGGGACTCCAGCGGGTCCGTACGGCCCACGGAGACCGCGCCCCGGGTGGCGCACCACAGCGGCGCGTCCACCCCGGCGTCGCCGAGGGCCTGGATCAGCGCGGCGGAACCGGCCAGCCCGGCGCCGACGCCATCGGTGCCGGGGGCGGTGCCCCCGTCGAAAGCGAGCAGCGACAGCACGCCCGAGACGGCTCCGGCGCCGGCCGACTCCGCGCGCACCAGGCGGGTCAGCGACTCGCGGTCCGCCTCCACGGCGGCCGGGGTGATCTGCGTGACGTCGGCGCCGCGTTCGGTGAGCGCCCGGACCGCGCCGAGCGTCCAGTCGTCGGTGGCGGCGGACTCGGGCACGACCAGCAGCCAGGTCCCGGACAGCCGCGGGGCTTGGGCGTCGGTCAGGGAGGTCCAGGTCACGCGGTAGCGCCAGCCGTCCACGACGGACCGCTCACGGGCCTGCCTGCGCCAGGACGCCAGGGCGGGCAGGACGGCGCCGAGCGAGGACCGCTCACCGTCGTCCTGGAACGCGAGGGTGTCGACCAGCGACTCCAGGTCCTCGCGCTCGACGGCCTCCCAGAAGCGGGCGTCGACGGCGTCGGACGGGGTGCCCGGCTCATCGGCCACCGTGTCGGAGCCCTGCGGCCAGTAGCGCTGGTGCTGGAAGGCGTACGTGGGCAGCTCGACGCGCTTGGCGCCCGTACCCTCGAACACCGCCT
>NZ_BBOX01000182.1 GCF_001553455.1 Streptomyces hygroscopicus subsp. hygroscopicus | reverse complement strand
GGCACTGGTGACGAACGGTCCGGAAGTGGTCACGTGCGGGGAGGCGATGCTTCTCCTGCTCGCCGAGCCCGGGGTTCCGCTCGACCGGGCCGTGCATTTCCGCCGGTCGGTGGCGGGCGCCGAGTCCAATGTGGCCGTGGGCCTCGCCCGGCTCGGCCACGGTGTGCGCTGGCTGGGCCGGGTCGGTGCCGATCCGGCGGGCGAGGCGGTGCTGCGCGAGCTGCGCGCGGACTGTGTGGACGTGGCCCACGCGATCGTGGACGACCACGCCCCCACCGGGCTGCTGATGCGGGACAGCCATCCGCGCCGCGCTATCGACGTGCAGTACTACCGCATGGGGTCGGCCGCCTCCCGGCTGACGCCCGAGCAGATACGCCCCGAGGCGCTCGAAGGCGTCCGGCTGCTGCACCTGTCCGGGATCACGCCGATGCTCTCGCCGACCGCGGCGGCCGCGAGCCGGCGCCTGGTGGAGCTGGCCCGTGAGGCCGGGGCCAAGGTGTCCTTCGACCCGAACGTACGGCACAAGCTGGGCGGCGCGGCGCAGTGGGCCCAGACGGCGGGCACGTTGCTGCGCGACGCGGACATCGTCCTCGCGGGCGAGGAGGAGTTGGAGCTGCTGACCGCCCAACCCGCCGACGACGCGGCCCGGGAGCTGCTGCGCGGTGGGGCCGGTGAAGTCGTGATCAAGCGCCCCGACCACTCCTCGACCGTTCTCACGGCGGACGGCGGCTGGGACCAGTCGCCCTACGCGGTGCCGGTCGTCGACCCGATAGGGGCTGGTGACGGCTTCGCGGCCGGCTATCTGTCCGCGCGTCTGCGCGGACTGCACGAGGACCGGGCGCTCGCCGAGGCGGCGTGCGTGGCCGCCCTCGTCATCCAGGCGGCCACCGATACGGACGGGCTGCCCACCGCCGCGGCGCGGGACCGGGCGCTGGCCGAGTTCTCCGGCGGCGGAGACCCGGTGTACCGCTGAGCCGCCCCGCCGCCGCGACGGACGACGACACGACGGAGAGGCCCACCAGCACCCCCAGGGACAGCGCGGACGGCGCACCCGACCCGGACGATCCGAACACCGCACCACCGAGGGCAGCAGAGCACCGCACATCGTCAACCGCACACCGAAACCGCCGCATATCCCGGAGGCAATCCGGGGCGGCACCGCCAGCAGCACTTGGGAGAGGAAAGGCGGCGACCGCCGTGTACCGCTGGGAGATCACCCGCGCCGCGCTCGGGCAGCGCGTTCTCGCCATCGTCCGTAGCGACAGCTACGACCACGCCCATGCCACGGCGGACAACCTGCTCTCCGCCGGTATCACCAGCCTGGAGATCTCGCTGACCACCCCGTTCGCGCTGGAGGCGGTCACCACGCTGATCCGGGAGGTCGGCGATGACGCCGTGATCGGCGCGGGCACGGTGATCGACGCCGCCTCCGCCCGGATGGCGGTGGACGCGGGCGCCCGCTTCCTGGTCTCGCCCAGTCTGGACCCCGAGGTCATCCGCACCGGCCACCGCTACGGTCTGCCGGTCTTCCCCGGCGTGGCCACGCCCACCGAGGCGGTGCACGCGATGGAGCTGGGCGCGGACGCCCTGAAACTCTTCCCGGCCTCCGCCTACGGGCCCAGATGGGTCAGCGACGTACGGGCCGCGCTGCCGCAGGCCGCCGTCATCCCCACGGGCGGGGTGACGCTGGCCGAGGCCCCGGACTGGATCGCGGCGGGGGCCGTCGCCTGCGGGATGGGCTCGGCGCTGTCCGAGGGCGACCGGGACACCGTGGCCAAGCGCGCCGCCGAACTGCTGGCCCGCCTCGCGGACGTGGCACCGCCGCTGGACTCGGCGCACGAGCCGTACTGAGGGCGGGCCGCACGGCGTATCGGCGGCGGAGCGCGCGGGCTTTCGTCATGTCAAGCAAGCGCGACGGCCCCACCGAAATGGGGGCCGTTCAGCCGTACCGGCGGAGCCGACCGCGGGTACCGTTCTGAGTGCCAAGAGGTCAGGACGGAGTGTCAACATGCCACAAGGCGAGGACGAACACACCGGCGCACGGATCGCACGCACCCGGCGCGAGCGCGGCTTGACTCAGCAGGGTCTGGCGATGCGCGCCAACATCTCCAAGTCTCTGCTGTCCAAGGTCGAATGCGGCCAAAGGCCCGCCTCGCCCTCACTGATCGCCGCCTGCGCACGCGCGCTCAGCGTCACCACCTCAGACCTCCTGGGCCAGCCCTACACCCAGGAACTCCGGCGCGAGCGGCTCGACGAGGTGATACAGCCCATCCGGGTCAGCATGGAGAACTGGGACATCCCGCTCGACTGGCAGGTACGAGCCCGCCCCGTCGCGCTCATCCGCGCTGACATGGAGAAGGTCCTGGACCAGCGGCGGCAAGCTGAGTACCTGCCGATGGCCGTCGAACTTCCAGCATTGATCGACGAGTGCGTCCAGGTCATCCACAGCACCAGCGGGGAGGAGCAGCGACAGGGCCACGAGTGCCTGGCGTGGGCGTTCCGATGTGTCTTCACGCTGGCCTGGTCCTTCGGATATGTGGACTTGGCCACCGTTGCCCTACAGCGCTTGGCCTGGGCAGCGCCGCGTGCCGACGAGCCGGGGCTTGCCGCCATGTACGGCTACCTGCGCGCCCAGACGACTCTCTCCTCCAGCCGATACGACCTCGGGATGAGGGTGGTCGATGGCACGCTGCGGGACATGGCTGGACAGGATTCCAGGAACGCGGACGGCCTGGCCGCGATGATCGGCGTGCTTCAGCTGCGGGCGGCTGTGATCGCTGGCCGGGCGGGGGACGCCGACGCGGCGAACGCTCGCGTCTCCGAGGCCCGCGTGCTGGCGAAGCGGACTGGCGAGACGGCGGCCTACGGGGTCGGGTGGGGGCCCGCGAACGTGGGAGTCCACGCTGTTGCGATCGCCTGCGACGTGAACGAGTTCGGGCGGGCCGTTGAGCTGGCGGAGGACGTGCGGTTCCCCAAGGGCTGGGACCGGTCTCGGGCCGGGCATCACTGGTTGGACCTGGGAAGGGCCAACGTGTGGACGGAGAACTCAGATGAGGCTCTCCGCTGTTTGCAGAGGGCCCGCCGCACTGCCCCTCAACAGACGCGCTATCACCCGACGGTGAGGGAAGCAGTGGTGACGCTGCGCTCGCGTGACCGGTCGCGCAGCAGCGAGCTTGCCGAATTCGCGAACTGGATCGGCCTATAGCACGTGGGGGCACAGTCGGCACGATGTGAGGGTCAGTACACGGACCGTTACACGGAGCCGACCATGACGACCCATAACCTGCCCTGGAATCCGCCACCCGCCGTGGACGTCGAGGCGTTACCCGTCGGGGAGCGGTGGGACGCCGTCAGGGCGGGCCGCCCGGCGTATCGGCGGCGGAGCGCGGGCTTTCGCCGTGTCAAGCAAGCGCGACGGCCCCCACCGAAATGGGGGCCGTTCAGCCGTACCGGCGGAGCCGACCGCGGGTACGTTCTGGACGTCGAGCAGAACGGAGTTCAGCATGCCACAGGGCATCGAAGAGCACACCGGCGCGCGGATCGCGAGGGTGCGGAAATCCCGTCACCTGACACAGCGCGAGCTGGCCGACAAGTCTCATGTCTCGTACAGCACCATCACCAAGGTCGAGCAGGGCAACATGCCTGCCAGCCCCTCCGTCACCGGAGCCCTGGCCCGCGCCCTGTCCGTACCCGTCTCTGATCTCACGGGGCAGCCGTACATCGAGGAATTGCGCCATGACCAGCTCGACGGGCTGATCCAGCCCATCCGCGAGGCTCTGGACGTCTACGACCTCGGCCCCGATCCGGAAGTCGCTCCACGCACGCTTGACGCCCTGCGCAGCGATACCGAACGACTGTGCTCTCTGGTACGCGCCACCGATCTGAAGACTGCGGCGGCCGAACTCCCGGGGCTCATCCACGAGGCCACTGCCGCCGCATACACGGAGGGCACGGATCGGGCCTGGCAGATCCTCGCTTCCGCTTATCGCACGGCGTATGACGTCACCACCAAACTGGGCTACTCGGATCTCTGCACGGTGGCGCTGGACCGGGTGGAGTGGGCAGCGCAGCGTGGTTCCGACCCGGTGCTGTCAGGGATGCGCCAGTACATGCGTGCGCTCGTCTACCTGCGGGCAGCCCAGTATGGGACTGGGCATCGGCTGATCCGGATGGGGCTGTCGGCTATGGAGCAGGCCGCACCAGGCCGTGAACGCGACGTGGTGACCGGGCAGCTCCACCTCGGAGCCGCGGTGCTGGCCGCTCGCAGCAAGGACGGAGACGCTGCCGACGGACACCTGGCTGAGGCTGAGCGGATCGCGAAGCGCACCGGCGAGGCGATCGAAACCCACTGGCTGGCCTTCGGCCCGACCAACGTGGGCGTTCACAAGGTCAGTTCGCTGGCCGAGCGGGACATGTACCCCGAGGCAGTGGCGGCCGCGGAAGGGCTGACGTTGCCGGACGACTGGCCGCCGTCGCGGATGGCCCACCACTACGCCGAGGTCGCGCGGGCCCAGTTGTGGATGGGCCGGACGAAGGACAGTTTCGGCAGCCTGCAAAAAGCACGGAAGGTAGCGCCGCAGCAGACGCGATACCACCCGCTGGTGCGTGAGACGTACGTCGGGCTGGCGCACGCACGGCGGTCCATGCCGGAGACTTTCACCGGGTTCGGCGCCTGGCTGGGCAGGTAACGCTGCGTCAACCTCCGGCCGGGACTATCAGTCAGCTCTGATAGTTCCGGCCTTTTCACATCGGCACGATGTGACGGTCAGTAGACAGACCGTTGCAGGGAGCCGACCATGACGCCCCATAACCTGCCCTGGAATCCGCCACCCGCCGTGGACGTCGAGGCGTTACCGGTCGGTAAGTGGTGGGACGCCGTGCGGGCAGCGTCCATCGTGGGGGAACGTGCCCTGAAGACGCTCGGCGATGAGACCGGTGCCGTGATCCAGGACAGGTACGGCACCCTGTACTGGCTGGTGGCCGTGGGGTCCGCGACGAGCTGGCATCTGCGGCAGGTCCGCGTCCTCACAGAACTCGCCGACGAGCGGACCTACCTCGGCGTACCACCCGTCTCCTGGACGACGGGCCCCGGTTCCCACTGGCGCGTGCCGCTGGGGCCCGGCCGCTACCTGACCGACGCTTGGAGGCTGTGGGAAGCCCTGGCCGAGGCCGACCGCGCCGAGTACGGCC
>NZ_BBOX01000181.1 GCF_001553455.1 Streptomyces hygroscopicus subsp. hygroscopicus | reverse complement strand
CTGGGCCTGCGACCCCAACTGCACCACGGAGAACGCATGGCGCGCCGCCCTCACCCACGCCGCGGGCTGCGAAGCGTGCAGAACGGGCGAGTGCGCGACCGGCCAGCGCCTCCTGGACGCCTACTCGGCGGCCATCTGGCAGGAGCACGCCGAGGGCGCCGGATGAGGCACCGCCGACAACCCCCCGGCGCGGGGCGCGCTGCTCGCCTTCCGCGCCATCCCGGATGAGCCGGGGCCCTCAGCGCAATTCCGCTGCTGCTGACGCTCGCGATCTCCTTGTGCATCGCGGGCGACCCGGCCCGATAGACCGGGTGGGCCGCCGGCGGCCCGGGGTCCCCCGCCCCGGGCACGACTTCGCGCCGGCGGCCCGCCCTCTCGGACACCTCCCGGACACCCTCTCGGACACCCTGCGGGTCGGTGCAGCCAGGCACGGCCGCCGACCGCAGGGCAAGGACTCCGGCCCCGACTCGGGGCACACGGGCCGGAGTCCGCTCATCACAGAGCCCCCACCCCGGACGCGCGCTTGGCGCGCATCGTCGCCGTATCCCAGCAGGCGGGCAGCGGCTTCCCGTGGGGCGGGACTTCTGCCACCCTGAAGCGCGCTGTGATCATGCGGCTCGAAGCGGGCCGCCCGCCCGCGCCCAGGAGGTGCCGTGAGACGTACCGTCACGCTGTCCGCCCTCGCCGCCGTGCTCGCCGCCACCGCCGCCGGTTCGGCGCTCGCCGTCGGCTCCGCGTCGCAGCCGGAGCCGAAGCGGGCATCCGCCGCCGACCGCGAGCAGCGGCGCGGCACCCTGCTGGACCGGGTGCCCGAGCGCGGGGTCCTGCGGGTGTGCACCACGGGCGACTACCGGCCTTTCAGCCATCGCGACCCCAAGTCCGGCACCTACACGGGCATCGACATCAAGATGGCCGGGGACCTGGCCAAGAGCCTGGACGCCAAACCGTCGTTCGTGCCCACCACCTGGGCCACCCTGGTGGACGACCTCGCCGCGGGACGGTGCGACGTGGGCATGGGCGGGGTGTCGGTGACCCTGGCCCGCGCCCGCCAGGCGTCCTTCAGCGAGCCGTACCTCACCGACGGCAAGACGCCGATCGTGCGCTGCGAGGACAAGGACAGGTACCGGACGCTGGAGGACATCGACCAGCCGGGCGTGCGGGTGGTGGTCAACCCGGGCGGCACCAACGAGCAGTTCGCCCGCGCCCATGTCACACAGGCCACCCTCACCGTCCATCCGGACAACACCACGATCTTCGACGAGATCATCGAGGGTCGCGCCGATGTGATGATGACGGACGCCAGCGAGACCCGGTACCAGTCCGCGATCCATCCGGAGCTGTGCGCGGTCCACCCGGACCAGCCGTTCTCCTTCTCCGAGAAGGCGTACGTCCTGCCGCGCGGCGACGCACAGTTCAAGGAGTACGTCGATCAGTGGGTCCATCTGGCCACGCACGACGGTACGTACCAGAAGTACGAGGATGAATGGATGAAGCGCTGAGGCGGTGACGCGCTGAAGCGCTGAGGCGGTGACGCGCTGAGGTCTCGGAACCGGGTGTGCGGGGCGGCGGCGGTCGGCGCGGCTGAAATTCTCGGCAACGCCGTACGACTCTCGCGTCCACCGCCCTCCCACGGCGCCAGGAGCGGGAAGATGACCCCATGAATCCCGCCCAGCCCACGCGCCGCCGTTCGGACGCCGTCGCCAACCGCGCCGCCCTCCTCGACGCCGCGGAGCGGGTCCTGCTCCGCGACGGGCCCGCCGTGCCGCTGGACGTGGTGGCGCGCGAGGCCGGGGTGGGCATCGCCACGCTGTACCGGAACTTCGCCGATCGCGAGGAGCTGTACGCGGCCGTCGTCCTGCGCTGCTACGAGCTTGTGGCGGCGCTCGCCGAGGAGGCCGAACGGAGCGCGGCGCCGCCGCTGGACGCGCTGGCCGGTTTCCTGGACCGGCTCCTCGCCGAGCGCCGCCATCTCGCCCTGCCGCTGCTCGGCGGGTCCGGCCCACCGGCGGTGGACGGGGCCGACCCCCTCGGCCCGCGGATCTCCCGGTCGCTGGGCGCGGTCCTGAAGCGGGGGATCGAGGACGGGTCGGTCCGCCCCGACGCCACCGCCGCCGATCTCGTCGTCATCGGCGCGATGCTCGCCCACGCCCAACTGCCGTCCGACGCCTGGGACCGCGCCGCCCGCCGTATCGCCGCACTCGTCCTGGAAGGGTTACGCGCCCGGTCCGACACCGTCCGGCTCCCCGCCGGGCTCACCGGACCGGAACTCGATCGGATCATGACGTGGGGCATCGGGTCATGACGCGGGGCATCGGATCATGACCCGCCGGGGGAGCGGCACGGCGGCCCACTAGCCTGTCGAGCGCGGCGGGATGCGCAATTGCGCGGATCCGGGAGCGGCCCCCGTGCGGGTGCTGCACGCTGACGGATGCCGGTTGCCACGCCTGGACCGGTGACCGTTTCCGCGCATCCGGAGAGACGACATGAGCAGCCCCCTCAGCCACCCCCTCGTGCGGACCTTCCTGTCCTCGGTCGAGCGGCGGACCGCGGCGCTTCCCGCCGTACGGCGGGAGGAGCTGCTCGAGGACCTGCGCGAGGAGATCGCGGCGGCGCTGGCGGACGACCCCGCTCAGAACCTCGCCGGGGGTTTCACCGAGGGCCCCGCCGAGGGCCTTGCCGAGCACCCCGGCGAGGACCCTGCCGACCACCCCGCCGAGGGCCCCACCGACCGCCCCGCCGAGGGCCCCGAAACGGACGGCGGCGCGGCGGTCGGCGTCGGTGAGGAGCGGGTGCGGCGGGTGCTCGACTGGATCGGCACCCCGGAGGAGATCGCGGCGGACGCGCTGGCCGAGGAGTCCGGCAGCCTCCCGCCCGAACCGGAGAACGTCGGCGGCACCTGGCTGACGCTCGGCCTCGCCGTGCTGCCCGTGCCGCTGTGCCTGGTCCCGGGGGTGGGCATACCGCTGGGGCTGGTCGCCGCCCTCGGCGCGCTCGTACGGCTGTGGCGGTCCGCGCCGTGGGTGCGGCGGGAGAAGCGGCAGGCCACGCTGTTCGTGCTGTCGCCGCTGGTGACGGTGCCGGTGCTGGCGGCGGCCCTCTCCCTGGCGTTCGACGGGATCAGCGCCGCCGCCTTCGTGGCCTCCCTCCTGATGGCGCTCACCCTGCCCGTGATCGGCGCCGCACGGCTCGCCCGCTCCGCCGCCCGGCTGCGCGAGCGGGCAGGTCAGGGAGCGGGCCGATAGCACACGGGCCGATAGCACACGGGCCGACAACGCCCCTCCGGTGACCGGCGCGTCGTGCCGGACAGGGAACCGGTCCACGTACCGCGCCCGGTGGCCCCCGGCTCGTCGTCGATGTCGCGGTCAAACGACGACGGGATGCCCCCCTGCCGTCGCGGTCACGCCGCACACCATCCGGTCACCGGGTTGCCATAGGAAAGTCCTATAGTCCCTGCTCGTTTTTCGTCTTTGCCTCTCAATTCGTCCCGGACCTACGGTGAAACAGCTCGACGAGGTGAGACGCGCTCCATGGTTCTCCGGAATCGGCGCCCTGGGCGCGTCGCCCCTTTTTCCGGTCGGGCATACCCATACGCAAAGGAAAGGGCCAGCGGCATGACCACCATCAAAAATGATGCAGGAATGCGTGAACTCGCGGGAAAGCGAGCCGTGGTCACGGGCGGTTCGCGCGGAATCGGCGCGGCTATCGTGCGCCAGTTCCTGGACGCGGGCGCCGAGGTACTCACGACCGCCAGGTCGAAGACGAGCACGGTGCCGGAGGGCGCCGCCTTCGTGGCGGCCGATGTGCGGACACGGGCTGGGGCCGAGGCAGTCGCCGGGGCCGCGCGGGAGGCGCTCGGCGGGGTGGACATCCTGGTCAACAACGCGGGTGGAGCCCGACCGTTCCAGCACGCCTGGGACATCCCCGACGAGGAGTGGCAGGACCAGCTGGACCTGAACTACCTGGCGTCGGTGCGGCTGGACGCGCTGCTGACTCCGGGGATGCGGGAACGGCGTTCGGGCGCGGTCGTGCACGTCTCGACGGCCGCCGTCCCCACTTCGGCACCGCCGTTCCTGCACTACACGGCGGCGAAGGCGGCGCTGCAGAACTACAGCCGGGGACTGGCCCTGGAACTGGCCCCGTTCGGCGTCCGGGTCAACGCGGTGTCTCCCGGCAGGACCGCCACCCCCGGCGGCGAGGCGACGCGGGAGCAGTGGGCGAGCCTGGCCGAGGGGCCGGGCCAGGACAACACCGCCCCTCCGCTGGGACGCGACGGCCGGCCCGACGACATCGCCGACGCGGTGCTGTTCCTCGTATCGGACCGGGCGAGCTGGCTGACCGGAAGGAACCTCACCGTGGACGGCGGCGAATTCCCCGTGGGGTGACACCGGCGCGGTGAGAGCAGGACCCGGACGAACCCCATGCGGCGTTTCGGAACCCCGGAAGAAGTCGCCAGGGCGGTGGCATTCCTGGCCTTCGACGCCACTTACACCACGGGCGCCGAGTTCGTGGTGGACGGAGGCATAACCCAGTTGTGAGAAGGCCCTGACCCGTTGTCGGCGAATCCGGTGTAGTGCCAGGTCTCCTGGCGCAGGAATTCGAGCAGGGCCATTTCCGCCGGGCCCGCGCCGGGCCGGATCACGGCGACGGCGGGCATGGAAACGGTGGGATGGACCGGACGCGTGAGGGGCTCGAACCCGGGAGGCACCGCGGAGGCCGGCACGAGTGTCACCCCCAGCCCGTGGGCGGCCCAGCGCACCGCCGTCGCCGTCTGGGAGACGCGGGCGACCGTGGTCGGGGCCAGCCCGTTGTCCCGCAGCACCTCCCGCAGCACGCCGTCCAGCGCGCTGCCGTGGTCGAACCTGATCCACGGCTCCCGCGCCACCTGGCACAACTCGACCCGGTCCGCGGCGAGCCGCGCGTGCTCGGGACTCAGCACCACGACGAACTCCTCGTCGCCGAGGTGGTGGCCCTCGTACAGGCCCTCCTCGCACTCCCCGCCCACCAGGCCGAGGTCCACCACGCCCCGGCGCGCCAGCCGCTCCAGCTCGGCGGGGTTCGCCTCCTCGAATACGGTGATCTCCAGCCGCGGGAAACGGCGGCGCAACGCGCTCAGCGCGCCCGGCAGCTGCCGCGTGCCCAGCCCCATCTGGGCCGCGACCACCAGTTCGCCCTCCAGCTCATCGGCACCGGCCCGCGCCGTCGCCTTCGCCCGCCGGGCCGCCCTCACCGCGACCTCCGCGTCCCGCAGGAACGCGCGACCGACCGCGGTGGGCACCAGTCCGGCCGGTGTGCGGGCGAACAGCGTCACGCCGAGTTCCCGCTCCAGGCCGCGGATCTGCTGCGACACCGACGGCTGGGCGACACGCAGCAGCTCCGCCGCCGCCGTCACCGAGCCCGCCTCGGCCACGGCCAGGGCGTACTCGAACTGACGAAGACTCATCGCCCCACCTCACCTCCCCGCGCCGGACCCACGGCCCACCGCCTCGTACATCGCGTCCTGGACACGGCGCCGGACGAGACCGGCCCACACCGTGAACGCCGGTGACCAGCCGCGGTGCGGTCCGGACGGGACTCCCGGGCATCACCGCGTCCGTGACGACGGACGCCGGTGGCTGCCCACCGCGGAACAGAGCAACGCGATCGCGGCCCGGCCGCATTCCCGGGTCATGGCGCCTCCAGGCGCGGCATCCGCACCCCGTACGGC
>NZ_BBOX01000180.1 GCF_001553455.1 Streptomyces hygroscopicus subsp. hygroscopicus | reverse complement strand
GTCGACCCACCCGGACGGAACAGGACGACCAACGACGACGTCGCCGGGCCCCGGCCGACACGTTTCCCGGGTCAGTGGCCGCCTCCNGGGACGGCCGCACTCCGCACCCCGTACGGCGGCGGGACCACCGACTCCGCCGCCGCGCCGCGCGGGGACGCGAGCCGTCCGTCGTCCTGGGACGCGGGCCGCCGAGCTGTCCAGGGGCGCGGGCCGCCGCGCTGTCCAGGGGCGCGGGCCGTCCGTCGTCCTGGGACGCGGGCCGCCGCGCTGTCCAGGGACGCGAGCCGTCCGTCGTCCAGGGACGCGGGCCGCCGCGCCGCGCGGGGACGCGAGCCGCCGGGTCGGCCGCCGAGGGGGCTGACAGCGTTGTCGTCCGCGCGCCGGCGCCCCCGCGCGTCGTTTGTCCGGACAACAGAACTTCACGACTTCCCGTCATGTGCTCATCCGGATACCCTCGGCCCGTGGCTATGGAGGAAGAAGACTCTTCGGGCGGGGCGGAGGCGCTCCAGCTGAGTGTCGACCGCAGCAGTCCGGTCCCGCTGTACTTCCAGCTGTCCCAGCAGCTCGAGGCGGCGATCGAGCAGGGGCGGCTGGCGCCCGGGAGCCTGCTCGGCAATGAGATCGAGCTGGCCGGACGGCTCGGACTGTCCCGCCCCACCGTCCGCCAGGCCATCCAGTCACTGGTCGACAAGGGGCTGCTGGTGCGCCGCCGGGGCGTGGGCACCCAGGTGGTGCACAGCCAGGTCAAGCGTCCGCTGGAGCTGAGCAGTCTCTACGACGATCTGGAGGCGGCCGGTCAGCGCCCCGCCACCCGGGTGCTGCGGAACACCACCGAGCCCGCGACCGCCGAGGTCGCCGCCGCGCTCGGCGTCGCCGAGGGCGCCGAGGTGGCGCTGATCGAGCGGCTGCGGCTGGCGCACGGCGAGCCCATGGCCCATCTGCGCAACCACCTCCCGGTGGGCCTGCTCGCGCTGGACAGCGCCGAGCTGGAGGGCACCGGGCTCTACCGGCTGATGCGCGCGGCCGGGATCACCCTGCACAGCGCCCGCCAGGCGGTCGGCGCCCGTGCGGCCACGGCCGAGGAGGGGGAGCGGCTCGGCGAGCCGGCGGGGGCGCCGCTGCTGACCATGGAGCGTACGACCTTCGACGACACCGGCCGGGCGGTGGAGTTCGGCTCGCACACCTACCGGGCCTCGCGCTACGCCTTCGAGTTCCAGCTGCTGGTGCGGCCCTGAGCGGCTGCCCCGGACCCCCGTGAGCGGGCGGGGCCGGAAGCGTCGCCGGGCGGGCGACGGCGGCAGCCGTCCCCGCCACCCGCTTGACGTGGCCCGCGCCCCCGGCTACAAGTCCCCCAGCCGCCATGGGGCGGCCGGGAGGGGAGGCGGACCCAGCTGAGTCCGGCACCTTCGGCACCTCCGGCCCGAACGCCGGAGGGCGGCCGGCCGGCGCACCCGGCCCGCCGGCACCCGCCGACCACCCGGGACGTCCCGGCGGTGACCGGTGACGGATACTTGGCGGCGGCCGGGCCCGATCTTGCGGTGCCCGGCCGCGAAGGTGACAGCGGGACGAACACACAGTGAGAAGGGCGGGTCTTCGTGGCGAAGGTGCGGAGAGGAGCACGCGCGATGACCGCGGCCGTGCTCGCGGCGGTGCTGGGTACGGCCCTGGCCGGCTGCAGCAGTACGGGCGGCAAGCGTGCCGAGGAACGGGCCGCCCGGGAGGCGGCCGCCGGCGGCCGGGCGGCGGTCAACACCCCGAAGTGGACCTTCGCCATGGTCACCCACTCCGGCGACGGTGACACCTTCTGGGACATCGTGCAGAGCGGCGCCAAGCAGGCCGCCGTCAAGGACAACATCCGGTTCCTCTACGCCCACAACGAGGAGGGCAAGGAGCAGGCCCAGCTGGTCCAGTCCTACCTCGACCAGAAGGTGGACGGCCTGATCGTCACCCTCGCCAAGCCGGACGCGATGAAGGCCGTGATGAAGAAGGCCCGGAAGGCCGGGATACCGGTGATCACCGTGAACTCCGGCTCCGAGGAGTCCAAGGCGTTCGGCGCGCTCACCCACGTCGGCCAGGACGAGACGATCGCGGGCGAGGCCGTCGGCGACGAGCTGAACAAGCGGGGCCGCAAGAAGGCCCTGTGCGTGCTCCACGAACAGGGCAACGTCGGCCACGAGCAGCGCTGCGACGGTGCGGCCAAGACCTTCGACGGCAAGCTGGAGAAGATCTACGTCGAGGGCACCAACATGCCCGATGTGCAGTCCTCGATCGAGGCCAAGCTCCAGTCGGACAAGGACATCGACACCGTGCTCACCCTCGGCGCGCCCTTCGCGGACACCGCCGTCAAGGCGGCCGGCCAGGCGGGCAGCAAGGCCGAGATCGACACCTTCGACCTCAACGCCAAGGTCGCCGCCGGGCTCCAGAGCGGCACCCTCGGCTTCGCCGTGGACCAGCAGCCGTACCTCCAGGGCTACGAGGCCGTGGACCTGCTGTGGCTCAACCGCTACAACGCCGATGTGCTCGGTGGCGGCAAGCCGGTGCTGACCGGGCCGCAGATCGTCACCAAGGACGACGCCGCCGAGCTGGCGGCGTACACCAAGCGGGGGACCCGATGAGCGCACAGGCACCACCCGCCGGCGAGGACCTCACGGCCGGCCGGCCGGTGCGCGGCTCGCTGCCGCGCCGGCTCGCCGGCCGGCCGGAGCTGGGCGCGGTCGTCGGCGCCGTCGCCGTCTTCGTCTTCTTCTCGGTCGTCGCCGACGCCTTCCTCCAGTGGTCGAGCTTCAGCACCGTGCTGTACGCCTCCTCGACCATCGGGATCATGGCGGTGCCGGTCGCGCTGCTGATGATCGGCGGGGAGTTCGACCTGTCGACCGGGGTCCTGGTGACCAGCTCGGCGCTGATCTCCTCGATGTTCTCGTACCAGATGACGGCGAATGTCTGGGTCGGCGTCGGGGTGTCCCTGCTGGCCACCCTCGCGATCGGCTTCTTCAACGGCTATCTGCTGGTCCGTACCAACCTGCCGAGCTTCATCATCACGCTCGGCACCTTCCTGATCCTCCAGGGCTGCAACCTGGGCTTCACCAAGCTGATCAGCGACACGGTCTCCACCAAGAGCATCTCCGACATGGAGGGCTTCCCCTCCGCGCGCAAGGTCTTCGCCTCGCATCTGACCATCGGCGACGTCGAGGTGCAGATCACCGTTGTGTGGTGGTTCGCCCTGATCGCGCTCGCCACCTGGATCCTGCTGCGCACCCGCGCCGGGAACTGGATCTTCGCGGTGGGCGGTGCCAAGGAGGCGGCGCGGGCGGTCGGCGTACCGGTGGAGCGCACCAAGATCGGCCTCTATATGGGGGTCGCGCTGGCCGCCTGGATCTCCGGACAGCATCTGCTGTTCAACTACGACGTCGTCCAGTCCGGCGAGGGCGTGGGCAATGAGCTGCTCTACATCATCGCGGCCGTCATCGGCGGCTGTCTGCTGACCGGCGGCTACGGTTCGGCGGTCGGCGCGGCCGTCGGCGCGTTCATCTTCGGCATGACCAACAAGGGCATCGTGTACGCGCAGTGGGGCGCCGACTGGTTCAAGTTCTTCCTCGGGGCGATGCTGCTGCTCGCCACGCTGCTCAACTGGTGGGTCCGCAAGCGGGCGGAGGAGAGCAAATGAGCGAGAACCAGGCATCCCAGGAATCCCAGGAATCCCAGGAATCCCAGGTGTCCGAGGCGTCCCCGGCGTCCGAGGCATCCCCGGCGTCCCGGACGGCCCTGGTCGCGCTGCGCGAGATCAGCAAGTACTACGGCAACGTCAAGGCCCTGGACGGCGTCTCCCTCGAGGTGCACGCCGGGGAGATCACCTGCGTCCTCGGGGACAACGGCGCGGGCAAGTCCACCCTCATCAAGATCGTCGCGGGGCTGCACCAGCACGACGGCGGCACCTTCACCATCGAGGGGGAGGAGACCCGGCTCGGCTCCCCGCGCGAGGCCCTCGACCGGGGTATCGCCACGGTCTACCAGGACCTCGCCGTGGTCCCGCTGATGCCGGTGTGGCGGAACTTCTTCCTCGGCTCCGAACTCCACAAGGGCCGCGGACCGCTCCGGCGCCTGGACGTGGAGACGATGCGCGCCACGACCCACCGGGAACTGCTGCGCATGGGCATCGACCTGCGCGATGTCGACCAGCCCATCGGCACCCTCTCCGGCGGTCAGCGCCAGTGCGTGGCCATCGCCCGCGCGGTCCACTTCGGCGCGAAGGTGCTCATCCTGGACGAGCCGACCGCCGCGCTGGGCGTCAAGCAGTCGGGCGTGGTGCTCAAGTACGTCGCGGCCGCCCGGGACGCGGGCCTCGGCGTGGTGCTCATCACCCACAACCCGCACCACGCCTATCTCGTCGGCGACCGCTTCGTGCTGCTCAAGCGCGGCACCATGGCGGGCAGCCACGCCAAGGACGAGATCGCCCTGGAGGAGCTGACCCGGCAGATGGCGGGCGGCAGCGAGCTGGAACAGCTCAGCCACGAGCTGGCCCGCACCCCCGCCCCCGACCTGTCGGAAGGTGTCGCCAAGGGCTGACCGGCCGGGTCCGCGGCCGCGTCCGGTGTCTCCCCGCGGGCCGGGCGCCGTAGGCTCGCCATGCGGCGTGAGGCACGGGTGAGGCACAATCGCACGGCGGGCCACACCCGCCACGACCGACGCACCCGAGGCCCCGGCCTCCCGAGACCCCCGCAGGGACGACGAACTCTTGCGAGCACGCACCCGCAGCGACCGCACCCCCCACACCGGCGAGGGGGCCGGCCGATGAGCATCTACCGCGAACGAGTGCACCGGGGCTCGGCCCGGGCCACCGTGCTGCGGACCGTGGGCACCCGCGAGCGCCGCTCGCACCTCACCGCGCCCCGGGTGCCCACGGTCGGTATCGACATCGGCGGCACCAAGGTGATGGCCGGGGTGGTCGACGCCGACGGCAACATCCTGGAGAAGCGGCGCGCCGAGACACCGGACAAGTCCAAGAGCCCCAAGGTCGTCGAGGACACCATCACCGAACTGGTCCTGGACCTCTCCGACCGGCACGATGTGCACGCCGTGGGCATCGGCGCCGCGGGCTGGGTGGACGCCGACCGCAACCGCGTGCTGTTCGCGCCGCATCTGTCCTGGCGCAACGAGCCGCTGCGCGACCGGCTCGCGGCGCGGCTCGCCGTCCCGGTCATGGTGGACAACGACGCCAACGCCGCCGCGTGGGCGGAGTGGCGGTTCGGCGCCGGACGCGGCGAGGACCATCTGGTCATGATCACCCTGGGCACCGGGATCGGCGGTGCGATCCTGGAGGACGGCCAGGTCAAGCGGGGCAAGTACGGGGTCGCGGGGGAGTTCGGCCATATGCAGGTCGTCCCGGCCGGGCACCGCTGCCCCTGCGGCAACCGCGGCTGCTGGGAGCAGTACAGCTCCGGCAACGCCCTGGTCCGCGAGGCGCGCGAACTGGCCGCCGCCGAATCGCCGGTGGCGTACGGGATCACCGACCGGGTCGGCGGCAACATCCAGGAGATCACCGGACCGCTGATCACCGAGCTGGCCCGGCAGGGCGACGCCATGTGCGTCGAACTGCTCCAGGACATCGGCCAGTGGCTCGGCGTCGGCATCGCCAACCTGGCCGCCGCCCTCGACCCCTCCTGCTTCGTCATCGGCGGCGGCGTCAGCGCCGCCGACGACCTGCTGATCGGCCCCGCCCGGGACGCCTTCCGGCGCACCCTCACCGGCCGCGGCTACCGCCCGGAGGCCCGGATCGTCAAGGCGCAGCTCGGCCCGGAGGCCGGGATGGTCGGCGCCGCCGACCTCGCCCGGCTCGTCGCCCGCCGCTTCCGCCGCGCCAACCGCCGCCGCGTCGAGCGGTACGAGCGCGCCGGGTCCTCCTCCCCGCTGCGGCTGGCGCCGCGCAGCCAGGCAGGCCGCGAATGACCGCCGCCGAGCAGCGCCCCGCGCCGGGCGCCGTCCCGCCGGACCGCGGCAGCGGCGCCGCCGAGCGCCCCGGACCGGCCGGCGGCGCGGGGGGACGTGCGCCCCGCCGCTGGCTCAAGGCCCTGGCGATCTTCCTGCTGATCACGATCCCGGCGGGCTATCTGGTGATCTCCGCCATCCAGAGCCGCAACGGCGGTGAGGACAAGGCGGAGGCGGCGTCGGCCAAGGGGCTCACCGAGGGCTGGCCCACCAGGGTGCAGCGGCGCATCTACGACGTACCGATCCCGGCCTACTCGGCGGACGTGGCCTTCTACGAGACCAACTCCTGGGACACCAGCCGGCTGTATGTGCAGTTCATCACCTCCCGCGACGGCCTCGGCCGGTTCCTGGACCGGATCGGCACCGAGCCGTCCGCCCTGCGGGACGGTGAGGTGACCATCGGCGTCAAGCAGGCCGAAAAGGTCGGCTGGCGGCTGGGCTCCGGACAGGACTGGTCAGGAATGGTCTTCAAACAGAAGGAGCCCCAGCCCGAGCTGGCGATCACGGTCAACCGCGATAACCCAGCGCATCCGAAGGTGTACGTCGTCTCCACGGTGACGCCGTAGCCCACGCGCCTCGGTCGCCCGCGAGGCGACCCGTGTGCGCCACTCCGTACCTCGCCTCCCGCCTCACACGCCGGCGGGAACCGGTTCGGGGACCGACGAGTGGAGGACCACGTCGACGCGCCGGCCGAGAGGCCACTGGTCAACGCGGACCTCATGGGCCAGGCACCCGACGATGGCCATCCCCCGGCCGTGCTCCTCCAGGTCGGCGGCCCGGGGACGGGACGAGCCGGCCGGGGCGCCGGAGTCGGTTACGGAGATCCGCAGCACCCCGGGGAGCACACACAGGTGGACGGTCATCTCGCGGCGGCCGTGCTGAGCGGCGTTCGCGGCGAGTTCGGCGACGATGAGTTCCGCGGCTTCCCGGTCGTCGGCGGGCAGCCGCCACTGGGCCAGGATCGCCCGGACGCAGTGGCGCGCCACCGGCACCCATGAGATCTCGGCGGGCAGCGCCAGGACGGCCCGGCCACCGGAGGTGGCGCGGGAGCCGCCGGTAACAGGGGCCGGCGGTGCCTGCTCACCGAAGCCGGCGGGCGGGGAAGCGGGCCGGACCGCCGGGTGGGGCCTGGCGGCGCGATCCCCGGTGGACCAGTGTTCGCGTCCGCGGGGACCGGTGATGGTCACGGGGAGGAGGGAAGTGTTCATGATCGGTCCTGGGACAGGCTGGAAGCGATATGGCGTGCGTGGCCTGATCGCTGCCTCCCACGCTATGCGGGGCGGGCGCGCTCCGTAGCTAGGCGTCGGGGCACCAGCCACCCCTCCTTTCGGAGGGGGAGACCCTGGTGCCGAAGCACGGGCGAGGGGCCGGACACCAGGTGACGCCGTTGGCAGGTGCCCGGCCCCGCTGCCACCACCCCCTGTGCCGGCGCGGTGGCCGTCGCGCCCTCGGTGTGCCCCCGGCGCGCCGCCCCGCCGGGTCACCCCGCGATGTCCGCCCCGGTCGGCAGGGGCGGCTCCGCCAGGACGCGTTCCCATTCCTCGTCGGTGAGGACCCGGGACCGGAGCAGGAAGCGCACGCCCTCGGGGGCTTCGAGGGAGAAGCCGCTGCCCCGGCCGGGCACCACGTCGATGGTGAGGTGGGTGTGCCGCCAGTAGGCGTACTGATCGGCGCTCATCCAGAACGGTGTGTCCCCGGCGACCTCGCCCAGCAGGACGTCCGCGGCGCCGACCCGGAACTCGCCGCGCGGGTAGCACATGGGGGCGCTGCCGTCACAGCAGCCGCCGGACTGGTGGAACATCAACGGGCCGTGACGTGCGGTCAGGAGCCGCACCAAGGTCTGGGCGGCATCGGTCAGGGCCACTCGCGTCACCCGGGTGCCCATCAGAACAGGCCGAGCTTCCGCTCCGAGTAACTGACCAGGAGGTTCTTGGTCTGCTGGTAGTGGTCGAGCATCATCTTGTGGGTCTCGCGGCCGATACCGGAGCCCTTGTAGCCGCCGAAGGCCGCGTGGGCCGGGTAGGCGTGGTAGCAGTTGGTCCACACCCGGCCGGCCTTGATCTCACGGCCGAGGCGGTAGGCGTGGTTGCCGTTGCGGGACCAGACGCCGGCACCGAGGCCGTAGAGCGTGTCGTTGGCGATCTTGATGGCCTCTTCGGGGGAGTCGAAGGTGGTGACCGAGACCACCGGGCCGAAGATCTCCTCCTGGAAGATCCGCATGTCGTTGGTGCCCCTGAAGACGGTCGGCTCGACGTAGAAGCCGCCCTCCAGGCCGGGCACGCTGCGCGGCGTGCCGCCGGTGAGGAGTTCGGCCCCCTCCTTCTTGCCGATGTCGATGTAGGACAGGATCTTCTCGAACT
Organism: Streptomyces hygroscopicus subsp. hygroscopicus; assembly: GCF_001553455.1. Taxonomy (GTDB): domain Bacteria; phylum Actinomycetota; class Actinomycetes; order Streptomycetales; family Streptomycetaceae; genus Streptomyces; species Streptomyces hygroscopicus. The sequence goes on along the minus strand of NZ_BBOX01000180.1, from coordinate 44,207 downwards.
GGTCGTTGCTGGCCTGGGCGCCGATCATGGTTTGCGGATCGAGCGGGTCACCGCCCTTGATGGCCTTGGTGCGCTCCAGAGCGCGGGACATGAACTCGTCGTAGATGGAGGAGGCGATCAGGGCCCGGGAAGGGCAGGTGCATACCTCGCCCTGGTTCACCGCGAACATCACGAAGCCCTCGACGGCCTTGTCCAGATAGCTGTCGTCGGCGGCCAGCACGTCGGGCAGGAAGATGTTCGGGCTCTTGCCGCCCAGTTCCAGGGTGACCGGGATGATGTTCTCGGACGCGTACTGCATGATCAGCCGGCCGGTGGTGGTCTCACCGGTGAAGGCGATCTTGGCGATCCGCGGGCTGGAGGCGAGCGGCTTGCCGGCCTCGACGCCGAAGCCGTTGACCACGTTGACCACGCCCGGCGGAAGCAGGTCGGCGATCAGCTCGATGACCTTCAGCAGGCTGACCGGGGTCTGCTCGGCCGGCTTGATCACCACGCAGTTGCCGGCCGCCAGGGCGGGGGCGAGTTTCCACGCCGCCATCAGGATCGGGAAGTTCCACGGGATGATCTGTCCGACCACGCCGAGGGGCTCGTGAAAGTGGTAGGCGACGGTGTCCTCGTCGATTTGGCCGACGGTGCCCTCCTGGCCGCGCACCACGCCCGCGAAGTAGCGGAAATGATCGGCGGCGAGTGGGATGTCGACGTTCAGGGTCTCCCGGACGGGCTTGCCGTTCTCCCAGGTCTCGGCAACGGCGATCTTCTCCAGGTTCTCTTCGATGCGGTCCGCGATCCGGTTGAGGACGCCGGCCCGCTCGGCGACGGAGGTACGGCCCCAGCGGTCGGCCGCGGCGTGGGCGGCGTCCAGCGCGAGTTCGACATCGGCGGCCGAGGAACGGGCGACCTCGCAGAAGACCTTGCCGTCCACCGGCGACGGGTTCTCGAAGTAGCGGCCCTCCACGGGAGCGACCCAGTCTCCTCCGATGAAGTTGTCGTAGCGGCGGGCGAAGTCGACGATGCTGCCCGCTGTTCCCGGCTGCGCGTACACCATGGCGGCTCTCCTCGGAGGTGGGTGCGAGTGTGGTGGTGCGAACGGCCCGCGCCGCCCGCGCCGGCGCTCACTGTGGCCCCCGGGGGTTGGCACGAGGTTGGCACGGCCGTCCCGGCACGCTGGTTGCGCGGCTCACCGCGGTGACCGCGCCGCCGACCGCCGCATACGATCACCGGTGACCGAGCCGGACGCGAGCCCCGGCCGGCGGCAGGCGCCGCGGATCAGTCGCGCAGCGCCGTGCTCAGCCGCCCGGCCGCGATCGCGCGGCGTGTGTCACCCCGGCCGAGCATGCGCAGCGCGTGCTCGTGCACCTCCGCGTCGTACGGGGCACGCTCGCCGTAGCGCAGGGCGTGCTCCGGGCGGGTGCTCGCCAGCACCGCCTCTCGTACGGCCACTTCCAGGTGCGTACGCCACTCCTCGATACCCGGCGCCGCCGAGCGCGGAAGCAGCGGGCCGCGGTAGAGGCGCAGAGCGGTCTCCACGTCACCGTTCTCCAGGGCGCGCAACACGTCCACGGCATCGCAGGACACGGGCGTGGTCAGCGCGTAGCGGCGGGTGGCGATGCCGCCTCCGAGGGCCCGGCGCAGGTGGGAGATCTCCGCCTTGAACGTGGAGGCGCTGACGGGTCGCTCACCGTACAGGGCCTCGCGCAGCCGCTCCGGCGGGAATCCGTCCGGTTCGAGGGCGAGCAGGGTCAGGATCTCCAACTGCCTGGGCCGCACCCGAAGGGGCCGGCCATCACACCGGGCCTGCTCCGCACCCAGGCAGGTCAGGCGTACCTGGTCCGGAGTGCCGTGGGTCCGGCGGGGCGGCTCGGCGTGGAGCCGGGCCTCGATGGCGGACACCAGCGAGCGCACGGTGGACATGGCCAGGGGGTTCGAGCGGTCCCATGTGGTGGACATGTCCAGAACACCGAGGACGCGACCGTCCGGCCCGTGGACGGGGGCGCAGTAGCAGACCCAGCCGTGCAGGGCCGTCACCAGGTGTTCGGCGGAGAAGACGGAGCTGGGACGACCGGTGCGCAGGGCGAGGGAGAGCGCGTTCGTACCCATGGCCTGCTCGTGCCACCATCCGCCGGGCGCGAAGTTGACACGCTCGGCCCGGTGGCGCATGGTCCGGCCGCCGCATGTCCACAGGATGGTGCCGGACTCGTCGGTGACCGCGGTGACGAACCCGGCGTCGTCGGCGACACCGCGCAGTTCGTCGGCGAGATCGTGGACCGGCTCGCGCAGCGGCGAGTTGGCCCAACGGTGCGCCACCGTGCCGCCGTCGGTGACCGGGGCGCTGTCACGGCCGGGGTCCACGCTGCTGAGCGAGCGCGCCCAGGACTCGGTCACCTCATGGCGCAACGCGTCGGCGCCGCCCGGCGCCGGCCCGGCGGTCCTCAGCCGCGGTACCAGGCGGGACCACTCGCTCTCCAGCGCGGCCCGGCGCTGCCGGAGGTCACTGCGGTGTGACATGGGTGTTTCCCCTGTCGTCGAACGGGGACTGTCGGCATATTCTCCGCGAGAACTCCGTCGGCGCACCTCTCCGGTCGGACGGTTTTCCCTGTGCCGACGGACAGGTGCCCTGCCCGGACAGCCGCGCCTACCTTGGCCTTCTTGTCCGACGAGAGTGTTATGGGGCCGTCGAGTGTTAGGGTTCACATGGAGTCTGCGTTGGGGTTGGAGCGTCCCTGGGAGGCAGTATGTCGCTCGCGTCCAGCGCTGTGAGGGTCGGCAACAGTGATTGCAGCGCCGATTGGAGCACGGCCGAGCGCCACGGTGAGCTGCTGGGGCCCCAGGAGACGAACACCGATGTGGCGCCCCGGACCACCCGGCTGGCCAAGTTCCACGTTCCCGAGATCGTATTCGGGCCCGGATCGCTCGCTGAGCTGGGGCACTGTACGCAGCGTCTCGGCAGCCGCCGCCCGTTTCTGGTCACCGACCCCGGACTGATCGAGGCCGGCTGGACGGACGAGGCGGTCGGACATCTGCGGCGGGTGGGCTTGCGGCCCGTCGTCTGGTCCGGCCTCACTCCCAACCCCAAGGACCACGAGGTCCAGGCCGCCTTCGAGCGGTATGCGGAGAGCGGCTGCGACGTGATCGTCGGGGTGGGCGGTGGCTCGGTCATCGATGCCGCCAAGGGCGTGGCCATCCTGTCCGGCAACGGCGGGCACATTCTCGACTACGCGGGTGTGGACCAGGTCGTGCAGCCCATCCCGCCGACCGTGATGGTGCCGTCCACGTCCGGCACCGGGGCGGACGTGTCACAGTTCGCCATCGTCACCGACACCACCCAGCACATCAAGATCAGTATCGTCAGCCGCACGCTGGTTCCGGACATCTCGGTGATCGATCCGCGTCTGCTGACCACCATGCCGGAGTGGCTCAACGCGGCGACCGGTCTGGACGCCCTGACCCACGCCATCGAGGCGTTCGTGTCCCGGGCGCACAACCCCCTGACGGACAACCACGCCCTCTACGCGGTGAAGCTGATCACCGGCAACCTGATACGGACCCAGGTACAGCCGAAGAACGTCGCCGCCCGGCTGGCCATGGCCCAGGCCGCCCTGGAGGCCGGCATGGCCTTCACCAACGCGATCCTGGGCGCGACCCATGCCATGAGCCACCAGGTCGGCGGACTGCTGGACGCCCCGCACGGCGTGGTCAACGGCGTCCTGCTGCCCCATGTCATCCGGTTCAACGCCGAGGCGTGGCCGGAACGGTTCGTGGCGCTGGGCGCGGCGGCCGGCCTGCCGACCGCCGGTGTTCCCCCGCGCGAGGTGGCCGGGCAGCTCGCGGACCTGGTGCGCGCGCTCGCGGACGACCTCGGCGTTCCGAAGAGTCTGGCGAGCCTGGGGGTCGCCGGAGGCGACGTGCCCGTGCTGGCCCGCACCACGTTGAAGGACGCCTGCATGGCCACCAATCCCCGGGATGTCGGCCTGCGGGACGTCGAGCAACTGTTCCGCGAAGCCCTGTGAGGCGATCCGAGTGAGCCTCCCCGAAAGGTCCTCCCAGGACGCCGACCTGGGGGTGCTCACCGGACTGCGGTCCGGTAAGCGGTCGTTCTACCCGGCGTACGTCCGCTCGGCCGAGCGGCTGGAGCGGACGGTGGAGGCGCTCGACGGGATCTCCCGGGCCCTGGTGCGCACCGCGGAGGGCCCGCGTGCCCTGGTCGAGGCGGTCGTACGGACGGCGGCCGAGCACCTGCAGGCCCGCTGGCTGCTGCTGGCGGTCGCGGACGGGGCGTTGCGCGCGGCCCGCCCGCGGTTCCTGCTCTACGCCGACGACGTGCTGATCGACAACGAGACCCGGATGCCCGCCGAGGTGCGGGAGCATCTGGTCGTGCTGCGCAGCCGCCCCTGGGAGGCCGGCACACCGGACCGGGGCCGGGACTGGGTACGTGCGCCGATGACCCTCGACGACGAGCCGGTCGGCGGGATCGCGGCGGTGCCCGGCCCCGGTGTCGAGGTGGCCGACACCGATCTGGCGATCCTGCGGGTGCTGGCCAACCAGGCCGCGGTGGCGCTGCACCACACCTTTCTGTTCCACGCGGCGACCACCCTGCGGGGGCGGGCGGAGGAGTTGTCCGAGGCGGCCGAGAGGCAGGCCCGGGACCTGGCCGCGCGCAGCGCCGAGCTGGCCGAGACACAGGCACGGCTGCTGGACGTGCTGCAACGACAGGCGCTCGACGACGAGCGGCGCCGCATCGCCCGCGAACTGCACGACAGCGTCTCCCAGTACGTCCTCAGCGCGGGGATGACCGTCGAGGTGTGCCGGGCGGAGCTGGAGGCGCTGGGCGGACCGGCCGCGGACATCGCCGAGCGGCTGGTCGGCGCCAAAGACCTCAACCGGCAGGCCGTGGAGCGGCTGCGCGCCGCGATCTACGCCCTCCAGCACACGTCGCAGGAGCCCACCGGGCCCCTCCCGGTGATGCTGGAGCACCTGTCGACGGTCCATCTGACCACGGATCTCGATGTGCGGGTACAGGTGACGGGCACCCCGGTGCCGTTGCCGCCGGAGGCGGAGCAGTCGGTCCTGCGGATGACCGGAGAGGCCCTGTTCAACTCCGCCACGCACGGCAAGGCCGGGCGGGCCCGGGTGCGGCTGCGGTATCTGTCCGAGGCCCTCGTGCTGACCGTGTCCGACGACGGCTGCGGCGATCCGGCCCAACTGCGCCGGGCGCTGCGGCTGTCCAGGGCCACCGATCTGGCCGGCCGGCACCGGGGACTGGCGAACATGGTCGCCAGAGCGGAGCAGCTCGGCGGCAGACTGTCCATCCGCCGGTCGGGCATGGGCGGCGTGCTGCTGCGGGTCGACATCCCGCTGCCGGCGAACCATTCTCAGGAGGCAGTGGATGACCACTGAACAGCGAGCCACGGTGCCCACACAGGTCCAGCGGATCGTCCTGGTGGACGACCACGCGATCGTCCGGCAGGGCCTGAGGACGATTCTGGAGCGAGAGGACGACCTGGAGGTGGTCGGGGAGGCGAGCACGGCCACCGAGGCGGCAGCCGTCATCGAGCGGACCGGCCCGTCGATCGTGCTGCTCGACCTGAAACTGTCCACGGCCGCCGACACCGAGGGCCTGGACCTGTGCGCCCGGCTCACCCAGCGGCACCCGGGCCTGGCGGTGCTGGTGCTCACCACGTTCCTCGACGACTCCCTGGTGGTGGAGGCGATCCAGCACGGTGCGCGCGGATACGTCGTCAAGGACGTGGACACCACCGAGCTGCTGCGCTCCATCCGCGCGGTCGCCCGTAACGAGAGTGCCTTCGACTCGCACGCGGCGGCGGCGATGGTGCGGTCGATGCGCGTGCAGCCGGACCGGCCGAAGTTCACCGAACGGGAGCTCAAGGTGGTGCGGCTGCTCGCCCACGGGCTGAGCAACCGGGCGATCGGCGCGGAGCTGTACATATCCGAGACCACGGTGAAGTTCCATGTGCGCAACATCATGCGAAAGACGGAGGCGGGCAGCCGCGCGGAAGTGGTCTACGAGGCCAGCAAGCTGGGCGTGATCTGAGACGGGCAAGGAGGGGGCCGGAACCGGTCCGGGCCGGTCCCGGCCCCCTTGACCGGGCAGGGCCCGGGTCAGCTCACGTCGAGGACCAGCCAGCCGCCGTGGCAGGAGGCGACGGAGAAGCGGTGGCCGGTGCGGCGGCCCAGCGCCGCGAGCCGGCCGGGGTCGAAACACCGCACATGCCCGTACGCGGCCGTGGGCTCGTCCTCGTACGGCACGGCCACCACCACGCGCTGCCGGGCGAGGCGCAGGGCCTCCGTCACGAGGGCGTCGCCGTGTCGGGGCTCGAGGTGCTCCAGGACGTGGATGACGGTGACGACGTCCACCGAACCGTCCGGCAGGGGCACCCGCGCCGCGTCGCAGACCAGCGTGTCCAGGGGGAGACCCCGTGCGCGGGCCACGGTGTCCAGCAGCCGCATGGTGCCCTGTGCCAGGTCCGACGCGATCACCGAGTGCGGGCGCCTTTCCCGGGCTCGGTCCGGGCGGACCCCCGTCTCGCCCCGCTCGGCGAGCAGCAGGGGCAGGAAGCCGAAGCAGGAGCCCATGTCCAGGACCGTGCCCGGGACGATGAGGTCCAGCGTGTGGCGGTAGACGGGAGCGAACCCCGCGATCGACGAGTGACCGGCCGGCTTCGGAGTCCGCCAGCACTCCCGGATGCGGGCCAGTGTGTTGTCGTAGAACGTGGTCCAGGCGGGCAGCGCTCCGTCCACGCAGGAGCGCACGACCCCGGTGAAGACCCGCTCGAAGATGTCGTTGCCCGACAGCCAGCCGGGGGCGAACAACTCCTCGGCGAGCAGGCCGGCCAGGTCGTTGTCCAGCTGCTTGGGGCGCAGCGAGTGGCCCAGCTCGACGCGGCGGCCGCGGCGGCGCAGGGTGAAGTGTTCGGTGCGGACGATCGGCCGGGGTGTGGCGTCGCCGGTCCGGGGGCTGTCGCGGATCACTCGGACCAGATGGTCGGCGTACGCGCCGTTCGGGCACGGTGCCAAGGGGTCGATGCGGCGCGCGGCGATGGCGCTCCGGAGGCCGGTGACGCTCATGAAGACGCCCCCCGGCGCCTGCGCGGGTCCGTGTTCATCGTCCGGTCACCTCCGTGGCCATGCGGTGAGCGGTCCGCTCCAGACCTGCGAGGTCGGCGACGATCTGGACACGGTCGCAGTACTCGGCATAGCGCGGCAGGTCGCAGGCGCCCAGGCCCCAGGAGAACCGGGGTTCGGGGGTCAGCCAGATCGTCTCCCGCACCCTGCGGGTGATTTCCTCGAAGGCGGACAGCCCAGGGGGGGTGCCATTGCCGCGTCCGTCGCCCAGGACCAGCAGGGTGGTGCGGCGGCCCAAGGCGGGGGCGTGCTCCGCGAGCAACAGCTCGAACGTCCGGCCGTAGTCGGAGTTCGCGTCCACATCGAGCAGGCCGCCGGCCGGGAGGCCGTCGAAGACCAGGCCCAGCGCCCGTTCCAGGGGGTGCGCGCTGAACAGCTCGGTGATCTCGGTCGGTTCGTCGACGAAGGCGAAGGAACGGACCTGCCCGAACAGCGACTGCAGCCCGTGCGCCAGGTGCAGGGTGAAGCGGGCGGTGGCCCGCACCGACAGCGAGACGTCGGTCAGGATCACCAGGCGGGGCCGGTCCTCGGCCCGGGTGACGGTGACCGGCCGGAACGGTACGCCGTCGTAGCGCATGTTGCGGCGCATGGTGCGGCCCGCGTGGACGTGCCCGCGCGGGGTCTCGCGCCGGCGGCTGGTCGGGGCGCCGTGCAGGGAGCGGCCGATCCGGCGAAGGGCCTCCTCCAGTTGGGCGCGTTCGTCCTCGTCGACGGTTTCCGCGCGAGCGCGGGCGGCGATCTGCGCGGATTCCACTGCCACGGACCGGAGTCGGGCGAGGCGGTCCAGGTGGCGTTTCAGCAACTCGGGCAGGTTGTCCACGACGCCTGCCGACTGCTGCCGGACCGGCCCGCGTTCGGGTTCGTCGAACCGGTCGGAGCCGTGCGCGAGGCCCAGCAGGGCGTCCTGCTGGGCGACGGTCAGTGTGGTGTCGATCGGGCGTCCGGCCGCGACCGCCAGCTGCCCGGGGATACCGGCGCCGTGCAGCCGTTCGGTTTCCAGCTGGACGGACGGGGCGCCGGCGGCGCCGGTGCCGCCGTCCTCGGACAGCACGATCTCGTCGGTCATCGAGGCCAGGTCGAGCTTGTTGGCCTCCTGGTGGAGGTTGTACCGCTGGGCCAGGTCCTGCTGGTCGAACAGGTCGCGGATGTCGTCCGGCTCGCCGTGGCTGTGTCCCTGCTGCGGGGTCTCGGACGGCTCGTCGGAGACGGTGTACGACCGCAGGTCGCCGGTGTCCGCCAGGCCGTCGTGCTCGTGGCCGTGACCGTGTCCATCGGCCGCGTCGGTCACCGGACGCAGCGAGAAGAACGCGGCGAACAGCTCGTCGAACAGCTCGTCGTCGCGGCGGTCCTTCACCAGCGTCATGCGCAGGGCCTCACACAGCGTTTCGCGCCCGCCGAGCACCCCGGGCTGGGAGGCCGCGCGCATGGCGTCCATGGCCTCCGACACGGACACCCGCAGCCCGAACAGCCGCAGTACCCGGACGAATCGGTGCACACCGGTTTCCATTCCGCCTCCTGTGGTCCGTGTCAGACCGCGCGGCGGCGGGCCATGGCGGCGAAGGCGCGGGCACCCTGGCCGGCACCGGGTGCGGTGCGGCGCGTGGGGCCGGGGCCCGGCGCGCCGTAGTAGCCCTTGTCGTGACGGCCCTGCCGGTCCATGGCCGTCCTGAGCGCGCGCCCGTCCGCCTCGTGACGGTCGTCGTGGTGGTGACGGTCGTGGTGGTGACGGTCGTCGTGGTCGTGGTCGTCGTGGTGGTGGTGAGGGTGGCCGTGGCCGTCGTGGTGGTGCCCCGGCTCGGGAAGCGTGCGGTTGGGGTCGACGAGGCGTGGCAGGACGTCCAGGGCGCGGCCCAGGTCGCGCTCGTACTTGAGGACGACGTTGACGGTGTCGGCGAGCACCTCGGGACCGAGCTCCTCGACCCCCAGCACGGCCAGGGTGCGGGCCCAGTCGACCGTTTCGGAGATGCTGGGATTCTTGCGCAGCCGCAGCTCGCGCAGACCCCGCACCACCTCGACCAGATGGCGGGCGGTGGCTTCGGGCAGCCCGGTGTCCTTGGAGCGCAGGATCTCCAGCTCGCGCTCGGCATCGGGGTAGCCGAGGGAGAGATGCAGGCAGCGGCGCTTGAGCGCGGCGGACAGATCGCGGGAGTTGTTGGAGGTCAGGACGATGTACGGCGGAGTCTTCGCGGTGTACGTGCCGATCTCGGGGACCGATACCTGGTACTCGGCGAGGCACTCCAGGAGTACGGCCTCCAGCGCCTCGTCGGCCCGGTCGACCTCGTCGATCAGCAGCACCGAGGGCTCCTCGCCGCGGACCGCCTCCAGCAGCGGGCGCGGCGCGAGGAACCGGTCCGAGAAGAACACGCTGTCCTGCTCCTCGATCCTCCGGACGGCCGAGACCAGATCGGGGGCGCCGGCGGTCAGCTCGCCGATCTTGTCCCGCAGCATCTGCGTGTACAGCAGCTGCTTGCCGTAGTCCCACTCGTACAGGGCGCGGCTCTCGTCCTGGCCCTCGTAGCACTGCAGGCGCAGCAGCCTGCGTCCCGTGGTGGCGGCGAGTGTTTTGGCCAGCTCGGTCTTGCCGACGCCGGCCGGCCCCTCCAGCAGCACCGGCTTGTCGAGCCTGGTCAGCAGGAACACGGTCGTGGCGAGCCGGCGGTCGGCGATGTAGCCGTGGGCGGCGAAGCGTTCGGTGACGTCCTCGACCGAGGTGAACTCGGCGGGATGGGCGGGTGTGGCGGGCACGGGTCCTCCGTCGGGGCGAGGAGAGGCAGGGGGAGACGGGGAGGGGCGGCGGGGCGGGGGACGGTGAGGGTCGTCCGTCCCCCGCCCCGGTCCGGGAGCGCTCGACGGAAGCGGATCAGCCGAGCAGATCGTCCAGGTCGCCGTTCATGCAGTGCTCCACGACGGGCCGGACGGTGTCGAACGTGCACTCCTTGGCGTTGCCCGGGGTGCAGGCGTCACCGAGGACGTGGTGTGTGATGCGGTCGACGTCGGCGGCGTCGCCCTTGATCACGTCGGACTGCTGGTAGTACCTGGTCGGGCCCTGACCGAGCCGGTTCTTCGCGTACGAGTCCTGGTGGACATCGGTGAACTTCTCCGGGATACCGACGTCGCGCAGCAGCCGGATGCCCGCGGCCAGGGCCGCCTCGGCCGCCTGGACCTTCGTCATGCCGTGCGTGTCCACGCCCATCGCCTCGGCGATGTCCGCGAACCGCTCGTACCGCGCCGGCATGTTGAACGCCCACACCCGGGGCAGCGCGATGGCGTTGTTGAGCCCGTGGTGCGTGTCGTAGAACGCGCTGACCGCGTGCGAGATGGAATGGATGATGCCCAGGCCACCGGAGTTGAACGCCTGTGCCGCGATGTACTGCGCGTACATCATGCCCTCGCGCCCGGCCAGGTCCTGGCCGTTCCACACCGCCTGCCGCAGGTGGCGGGCCGTCAGCCGGACGGCGTGCAGGGCGTTGCCCAGCGACGGCTGGAAGTCGAGCCGGGAGACATAGGGCTCGGAGGCGTGCGCCAGCACGTCGAAACCGCACTGCGCGGTGTAGTCGAGCGGGCAGTCGTAGTACAGCGTCGGGTCGTCGATGGCGAGGGAGGCCACCGAGGCATCGTCGAAGGCGACGTACTTGTGGGGGTTGTCGGGATCGGTGGTGGTGTCGGTGACGACGTACGCCCACGATGTCTCCGAGCCCGTGCCCGCCGTCGTCGACACCGCGATATGCGGCGGGTTCTCGGGGTTCTCGGACTTGTTGAAGCCCTCGAAGTCGTTGACGGTGCGGCCGTCGTGGGCCACCGAGATGCGGGCGCCCTTGCACGCGTCGTGCGAGGAGCCGCCGCCGATGGAGACGAAGGAGTCGCACGTGTTCTCCTGGTACAGCGCCACGGCGTCCATGACGTTGTAGTCCTTGGGGTTGGACTCGACCTTGTCGTACACCACGACTTCCAGGCCGTGGTACTTCATCGACTCGACGATCTTGTGAACGGTGTCGCTGCCCCGCAGCCCCGTGGTCATCACCAGTGTGCGCCTGAACCCGAGTTTCCTGGCCTCGGGACCGATCAGCTCGTGGGCTCCCGGGCCCATCAGCGCCCGCGGGAAGGGGTGGGATTCCTTGATCGGGAACGGCTTGAGAAGTTCTTCGACCTGCATGATCGCGACTTTCCTCTCCGCGCGGTGGACCGCGCGTGCTGCGTCGGCTGCTCCGTCGCCGGCGGCCCAGATGTCCGGGTGGAGCACGGACGTGCCGAACCATTGCGGCGTTGCTCACCCTCCGCCGAACGCGCGGCGGCGCGATACCGGCCACTCGGACGGCGGCTGGGCGCGGAAGGAGGGGATGCGCCCTGCCCGATCGGCAGGGCGAGCGCCGCTGACCAGCGGCGGACGGGTCGTACCTGTCCGACCGGGCAGGGCGAGGAGGGCCGGAAGCAGGGCGAGACGCGGGGCCGCCCGGCCTAGCGTCGAGTGGTGTCCGGACCGGGTGCCGTGGTCCGGATTCCCTCCCTTGCCCTCATCGCCTTTTGCTCCAGGAGGAGTGCCATGCACGCAGTGCAGGACGAACCCCGTTCCGTCCACCGGGAAGCCGAGGCCGCCGAGGCCGTCGCCACCGCGGTGGACGATGTGGCCGAGGAGGTCCTCGTCGAGGAGGTCTCCATCGACGGCATGTGCGGCGTCTACTGAGTGGCCGTCATGCCCGCCCCACTCGACCCGGCCCGGCCCTACCGGCTCAGCCCTGGTGTGGCGTTGCGCCCCGAACCGTTCGGGGCGCTGGCCTACCACTTCGGCAACCGTCGGCTGTCGTTCCTCAAGGCACCCGAACTCGTCCACCTCGTCGTCGAGCTGGACCAGTACGCCAGCGTCCATCAGGCGCTGGCCGGAGTGTCCGAGCGACACCGGGACGCCTTCCGGCGCGCACTGGCCACGCTGGCCGCCGCCGACATGATCATCCCTCAGTGACTTCAGCGAAGCGGAGCCGCAGCCGTGACCGACACCCGCGAAGCCGCGCCCGTACCCGCCCTCGTCGAGCAGTTCAAGGGCGGGTTGCACGCCCCGATCTGCCTGACGTGGGAGTGGACGTACGCGTGCAACCTCTCCTGTGTGCACTGCCTGTCCTCCTCCGGACGGCGCGATCCGGCGGAGCTTTCGACGGACGAGATCAGGTCCGTGATCGACGAGTTGCAGCGTCTCCAGGTCTTCTACGTCAACGTCGGCGGCGGCGAGCCCACAGTCCGCCCCGACTTCTGGGAGCTGCTGGACTACGCGATCGCCCACCAGGTCGGGGTGAAGTTCTCCACCAACGGGCTGCGGCTGACCAGGGAGCGGGCGCGGCGGCTGGCCGCCACCGACTACGTCGACGTCCAGATCTCCCTCGACGGCGCCACCCGCGAGGTGAACGACGCGGTGCGCGGCCGGGGATCGTACGACATGGCGGTGCGGGCGATGGAGAACCTGGCCGCCGCGGGCCTGGCCGGCTTCAAGGTGTCGGTCGTGATGACCCGGCAGAACGTCGCGCAGCTGGATGACTTCGCGGCCCTGGCCGACCGCTACGGAGCACAGCTGCGCATCACGCGGCTCCGGCCCTCCGGCCGCGGCGCCGACGTCTGGGACGACCTGCACCCCACCGCCCATCAGCAGCGCGAGCTGTATGCCTGGCTCCTCGGCCACGGCGAGAAGGTGCTGACCGGTGACTCCTTCTTCCACCTCAACGCACTGGGATCGGATCCCCTGCCCGGCCTGAACCTGTGCGGAGCCGGGCGTGTGGTCTGCCTGATCGACCCGGTGGGTGACGTGTACGCCTGCCCGTTCGCCATCCACGACGCCTTCAAGGCGGGCAACGTGCGTACCCCGGGCGGTTTCGAGCGGGTGTGGCGCGACTCCGAGCTCTTCGCCGAGCTGCGCCGGCCCGCCTCCGGCGGTGCCTGCTCGGGCTGTTCGGCGTACGACGCCTGCCAGGGCGGCTGCATGGCCGCGAAGTTCTTCACCGGCCTGCCGCTGGACGGCCCGGACCCCGAATGCGTCAAGGGCCATGGCGTCACCGCGCTCGCGGCCACCGATCGTTCCGCGCCTCCGCCCCAGGGCAACGACCACTCGCACCGCACCGTGCCGCTGGGCATGCCCGCCGTCCGGACTCACCGCCCCGACCGCTTCTGCGACGTCAGTCCGCTGGCCGGCGCCGACCTGGGCGGTGCCCGCGCCGTACCCGACGAGAGAGGAACGTCATGAGCAAGTGGATCGAGACGGTCGCCGAGGCACAGCGGCTGGCGAGGAAGCGGCTGCCGAAGTCCGTCTACAGCGCGCTGCTCGCCGGCTCGGAGAAGGGCGTCTCCTATGACGACAACACCGCCGCCTTCGCCGAGCTGGGCTTCGCCCCGCACGTGGCCGGACTGTCGGCCAAGCGCGACCTGGCGACGACCGTCATGGGACAGCAGATCGCACTGCCGGTGATCATCTCCCCGACGGGCGTACAGGCCGTCCACCCGGACGGAGAGGTGGCCGTCGCCCGTGCCGCGGCGGCGCGCGGCACCGCGATCGGGCTCAGCTCCTTCGCCAGCAAGCCGCTGTCCGAGGTCGTGGCCGCCAATCCGCGGACGTTCTTCCAGATGTACTGGATGGGCTCCAAGGACGCGATGCGGCGGAGGGTCGACTACGCCCGCGAGGCCGGGGCCAAGGGGCTCATCGTCACCCTGGACTGGTCCTTCTCCTACGGACGCGACTGGGGCAGCCCGAAGATACCCGAGCGGCTGAACCTGAAGGCCATGGCGCAGTTCGCACCCGAGGCGCTGACTCGTCCACGCTGGCTGTGGGAATTCGCCAGGTCCCGCAGCCTTCCGGATCTGACCACCCCGAACCTCGCCGAGTCCGGCCACGACGCGCCCACGTTCTTCGGCGCGTACGGCGCGTGGATGCAGACTCCGCCACCCTCCTGGGACGATGTGCGCTGGCTGCGCGAGCAGTGGGACGGGCCGTTCCTCCTCAAGGGCGTCTGCCGGGTGGACGACGCCCGGCGCGCGGTCGACGCCGGGGTCACCGCGATCTCGGTGTCCAACCACGGCGGCAACAACCTCGACGCCACCCCGGCGCCGATCCGGGCCCTGCCCGCCATCGCGGACGCGGTCGGCGACCAGGTCGAACTGCTGCTGGACGGCGGTGTCCGGCGCGGCAGCGACGTGGTCAAGGCCCTGGCACTGGGCGCCAGGGCCGTGATGATCGGCCGCGCCTACCTGTGGGGCCTGGCGGCGGGCGGCCAGGCCGGCGTGGAGAACGTCCTCGACATCCTCAGCCGCGGCATCGACTCCGCCCTGCTCGGCCTCGGACGCTCCTCCGTCCACGAACCGACCCGGGACGACCTGGTGGTGCCGCCCGGGTTCACTCGCACCCTGGGCGCGGTCTGACATGGCGCCCCCTCCCGCCCCGGCAGCCAGGGCATGGCCGCGGCACCGGACGGCGGCCCGGCTCGCCGACCTGACCTGGCCGGACCTGGACGACCGTCGCCCCCTGGTGCTGCTGCCGCTCGGCTCCTGCGAACAGCACGGTCCGCATCTCCCGCTCGACACCGACACGGCGGTGGCCACCGCCGTCGCCGAGCGAGCCGCCACCCGGCTGCACGGCACCCTGGACGTGCTGGTCGCGCCCGCGCAGCCGTACGCGGCCAGCGGCGAGCACGAGGGGTTCCCCGGTACCGTGTCCATCGGGCACACCGCGCTGAGCCTGCTGGTCACGGAGATCGGCCGTTCGATACTGCGCTGGGCCGGACGCCTGCTCGTGGTCAACGGACATGGATCCAACCTGACCAGCCTCTCCACGGCGGTGGCCGGACTGCGCGCAGAGGAACGGGACGTGGCCTGGTGGCCGTGCGCCCCGAAGAACTCCGACGCCCACGCCGGCCGTACCGAGACCTCCCTGATGCTGCGGCTGCGGCACTCGGCCGTCCGCGGTGAGCGGGCCGTCGCGGGGCCCACCGACCCCGTCCATCTGCTGATGGACCGCCTCGTCGCCGAGTCCGTCCGCGGGGTCAGCCCGTCCGGTGTCCTGGGCGACCCGTCCGGAGCCCGCGCGAGCGAGGGCGAACGGCTCCTGGACCGCATGGCGGACCGCCTCGCCGAGGACATCCGTGCTTGGCGGGTCTCGGAGCGGGGCCGGCTCGGCCTGCCCGAACGGCGGCCGGTCATCGCCCCTGCGGGGGGTGGACGATGACCGGCCGCCGGGTCGCCCTGGTCACCGGCGCGGCCCGGGGCATAGGAGCCGCGACCGTACGGCGCCTGGCACGCACCGGCTGGGCGGTGGTCGCCATGGACCGCTGCGCCGACGATCCCGACGTGCCCTACCCGCTGGCCGGAACCGGCCAACTGGACGCCCTGGCAGCGGAGTTCCCCCTGGTGCGTACCGTCCGGGCGGACGTGAGGGACACGGCCGCGACCCGCGGCGCCGTGGAACTCGCCGAGGGCGAGTTCGGCGGGCTCGACGCCGCCGTGGCCGCGGCGGCGGTCATGCTCGGCGGCGGCCCGGTGTGGGAGCAGACCGACGCGCAGTGGCGGACGCTGCTCGACGTGGACGTGCTGGGGGTGGCCAACCTCGCCCGTGCCGCGGTGCCCGCCCTGCTGCGCCGGCCGCGGCCCCGCGGCGGCCGGTTCGTCGCCCTCGCCTCGGCCGCCGCGCACCGCGGGCTGTGGGGTCTGGGCGCCTACTGCGCCGCCAAGCACGCCGTGGTCGGTCTGGTCCGCGGCCTCGCCTGTGATCTTCGGGACACCGGCGTGAACGCGGTCGCCGTGTCGCCCGGTTCCACCCGCACGGACATGCTGCGGGCCACGGCCGACCTCTACGCGCTGCCCGAGGTCGACAAGCTCGCCGAGCAGCAGCTGTCCGGGCGCCCTCTGGAGCCGGAGGAGGTGGCCGCGGTGGTGGCCTGGGCGTGCTCGGCCGACTCCTTCGCCGTCACCGGTTCGGTACTCCACGCCGACGGGGGGTTCACCGCATGACAGGGTTCCCGGGGGACGCGGACACCTCCCGTTCCGGACGGCACATGAGGCTCTTCCGGCTCCTGCCGCAGGTGGGCGGCATCCTGTTCGGCGGGCCCGGGGGCACGTTCCGGTTCGCCGGGCACGCGGGCCCGCCACCGCGGCCCGCCCCGCTGCCGTCCCCGCCCCGGGACCGGCTCCCCGACGGGTTCGCGGTCGAACTCGCCGCCACCACCCACCGGTCCCGGGACGGTCACCTCATGCTCGGCGGCTCCCCTCCGCGGCTGCTGCGCCTCGGTGCCGCTGCCGTCCGGCTGCTGGAGGACGGCGGATTCGTGGTGACGGACGCCGCGAGCGCCGCGCTGGCCCGCCGGCTCCTGGACGCGGGCCTGGCCCACCCCCGCCCCCCGATGCCCCCGGTCCACGACACCACGGTCGCCATTCCGATCCGTGACCGGGCCGACCAGCTCGACGCACTGCTGACCGCGTTGCGCGCCGACCCGCCCACCTCCCCCCTGCCGGTCCTGGTGGTGGACGACGGCTCCCAGGACCCGGACGCCCTCGCCCGCGTGGCCCGGCGGCACGGCGCCCGGCTGCTCGCGCACCCGCGCAACCTCGGCCCGGCCGCCGCCCGCAACACCGCACTGCGCGAGGCGGAGACGGCGTACGTGGCGTTCTGCGACTCCGACGTCATCCCCGAACCCGGCTGGCTCGCCGGGCTGCTGGCGCACTTCGGCGACCCCGCGGTGGCTCTCGTCGCCCCCCGGATCGTCGCCCTGCCCCCTGCCGTCCCCCGGCCGCTGGACCGCTATGAGCAGGTCCGCTCGCCGCTGGACATGGGGTCGCGGGAGGGGCCGGTCGTACCGGTGTCGATGCTCTCCTACGTGCCGAGCGCGACCATCGTGGTCCGCCGGTCCGCCGTCGGCGCCGGGTTCGCCCCCGGGATGCGGGTGGGAGAGGACGTGGACCTGTGCATGCGGCTGCACGAGGCGGGCTGGCGACTGCGCTACGTCCCCTCGGTGCGCGTGGCCCACCGGCACCGCACCGACCTGCGCCGCTGGCTCGCCCAGCGGGCCGGATACGGCACCGGCGCGGCCGACCTGTCCCTGCGTCACCCCGGCCGGGTGCCGCCGCTGTACGCCGCCCCCTGGTCGCTCGCCGCCTGCGCCCTGCTCCTGCGCGGCAGGCCGGCCCCGGCGGTCACGGCGCTGGCCCTGACCGCGATGACCGCGGTGAAGGTGGCCCGGCGGATGCCGGACGCCGATCACCCCCAACGGGCCGGGGCCCTGCTGTCGCTGGCCGCGCTGCGGGGCACCGCCGAGCAGCTGCTGCGCTGCGCCACCCGGCACCACTGGCCGATCGCCGTGGCTGCCGCCGCCGTCAGTCGCCGTGCCCGCTACACCCTTGCGACGGCGGCCCTTGCCGAGGGGCTGGTCGACCACTACCGCTCCCGCACCCCACTCGATCCGCTCACCTACACGGCGATCCGCCGTCTGGACGACCTCGCCTACGGCTGGGGTGTGTGGCAGGGCGCGCTCCGCCGCCGTACCGCGGCACCGCTGCTGCCCCGCCTTGCCCTGCCCGTACGCGGTGGCGCCGCGAAGCGCCCCTGGGAGCCCCGCCCCCTCACGCCAACCTCGCACCAACCCGCCACGGCCACCGTGGAGACCTGGTGACGGGCGTGTCGTCCGGCTCGCCGAGAGCCGCCCGCCACCGACCACCCGCACCCGCAGGAGGAATCAGCATGACCCCGCGCTCCGATCTCCGCCCCGCGCCCGGCAGCCCGTTCGCGGGAGCGGAGGGGACGCCGTCCCGCCCATCCGAGCCGACGGCGGCCGACCGCCTGGCGTTCTGGGCGCGGGAGGCCGAACACCTGGACTGGGAGACCCCGTGGTCCCAGGTCCTGGACTGGACGGACGCGCCCTTCGCCCGCTGGTTCACCGGCGGGCGCCTGAACGTCGCCTACAACTGCGTCGACCGCCACGTCGAGGCCGGTCACGGCGATCAGGTCGCCTTCCACTGGGAGGGCGAGCCGGGTGACACCCGGACCATCACCTACGCGGACCTGAAGCGCGAGGTGTGCAGGACGGCCAACGCCCTGCTCTCGCTGGGGCTCTCGGCCGGCGACCGGGTCGCCATCCAGCTGCCGATGATCCCCGAGGCCGTGTTCGCCATGTTGGCCTGCGCCCGGCTCGGGCTGCCGCACAGCGTGGTCTTCGGCGGCTTCTCGCCGGCCGCCCTGCAGTCCCGCATCGAGGACGCCGAGGCCCGTCTCCTGATCACATCGGACGGCCAGTACCGCCGGGGCCGGGCCGAGCCCATGAAGGCGAACACCGACGAGGCGACCCGGCACACTCCGAGCGTCGAACACGTCCTGGTGGTCCGCCGCACCGGAATCGAGGTGCCCTGGACCGAGGGCCGCGACCTGTGGTGGCACGACCTGGTCGATGCCCGGCCGGACGAGCACAGGCCGGAGTCCTTCGACGCCGAGCACCCGCTGTTCATCCTCTACACCTCCGGTACGACCGGAAAACCGAAGGGCATCCTGCACACCTCCGGCGGCTACCTCACCCAGGTCGCGTACACCCACCGCACCGCCTTCGACCTCGCCCCGGACACCGACGTCTACTGGTGCACCGCCGACATCGGATGGATCACCGGTCACTCCTACATCGTCTACGGGCCGCTCGCCAACCGCGCCACCTCGGTGATGTACGAGGGCACGCCCAACACCCCGCACCAGGGACGGCACTTCGAGATCATCCAGCGGTTCGGGGTGTCGGTCTATTACACCGCTCCCACCCTCATCCGCACGTTCATGAAGTGGGGCGAGCACATCCCGGCCCGCTACGACCTGTCATCGATCCGTGTGCTCGGCAGCGTCGGTGAACCGATCAACCCGGAGGCGTGGCGCTGGTACCGCACGCACCTCGGCGCCGAGCGGGCGCCGGTCGTGGACACGTGGTGGCAGACCGAGACCGGCGCGGTCATGATCGCTCCCGTGCCGGGAGCCGCCCCCGCCAAGCCGGGCTCGGCGCAGCAACCGGTGCCGGGTATCTCGGCCAAGGTGGTCGACGACCAGGGCGATGAGGTCGGCCGGGGGGAGAGCGGCTACCTGGTGCTCGATCAGCCCTGGCCGTCCATGCTGCGCGGCATCTGGGGCGACGACGAGCGGTATCGCGAGACCTACTGGTCGCGCTTCGCCCATCTCGGCTACTACTTCGCCGGCGACGGCGCCCGCTACGACGAGGACGGCGACATCTGGCTGCTGGGGCGCGTGGACGATGTCATGAACGTCTCCGGGCACCGCATCTCCACCGCCGAGGTCGAGTCGGCACTCGTGTCCTGCCCCGCGGTCGCCGAGGCCGCGGTGGTGGGGGCGTCGGACACGACGACCGGGCAGGCCATCGTCGCCTTCGTGATCCTGCGTGGCGGCACGGCCGGTGCGGCGGAGGACGTGACCGCGGCCCTGCGCGAGCACGTGGCCCGGGAGATAGGCCCCATCGCCAAGCCCCGCCAGATCATGGTGGTCCCCGAACTGCCCAAGACCCGGTCCGGGAAGATCATGCGGCGGCTGCTGCGCGATGTCGCGGAGAGGCGTGAGGTCGGCGACGTCACGACGCTCGCCGACGCCTCGGTGATGGATCTCATCGACGCCGGGCTCGCCGGCAGCCTCCCGCGGGCCGACTGACCGCGGACCGTGGCACACGGAGGAAGGGGACGTGGATATGGAACGCAGTGGTCCGCTGTCCGGCCGGGCCGTGCTTCTCACCGGGGCGGACGGCCCCGGCGAAGCGGTGACCCGAGGGCTCCTCGCCCAGGGTGCCCGCGTCGCGGTGGCGGGCCCCACCGCCGGAGCCGGACTCCGGGTGCTCGCCCTGGGGTGCGACCCCGACGACCCGGTCGATCTCAGCCGGGCGGTCGACACGGTCGTCCGCCGGTTCGGCCGGCTCGACCACGTGGTGAACCTGATGGCCGTCCGGCCTTCGGCGCATCCGCTCATGGAACTGGACCCCCTGGCCCTGCGGGGCTCCCTGCAACACCACCTGGTCACCCCCCTGGCCTGGATCCAGCGGAGCTACTGGCGCTGGATGGCCGAGCACGGCGGAACAGTCGTCAACGTGGTGGCCGATGTGGTCCGGGAGGGGGCGCAGGGCGCGGCACTGGCCGCACTCACCGAGCTCACCGAGTGGCTGTCGGCCGAACTCGCGCCCCGCGTCGACGTCTGCTCCGTCGTACCCAGCCCACTGCTCGGCGCGGTCAGGTACCGCGCGATGCTCCCCGATGTGCTGACCGGCCTCCTGGCCCGGCCCGGGTGCTCCGGCGAAGCGGGGGCATGCCCGGACCTCGTGCACGGTCCGGTACTCGTCCTGACCGATCAGTCCGCAGGACCGCGCCGTGCCGCCTGACCCCCGGGCGGGGCCAACCGGCACGGCCCCCGTCCCTCGACGCAACTCATCACTCCGCCCCGCACACGGCAACGACTGGAAAGGCGTACCCCCTGATGCGACTCGTCCTCATCGGCCCTCCCGGGGCGGGCAAGGGCACTCAGGCCACCCTTCTCGGCGACCGGTTCGGCATCCCGCACATCTCCACCGGCGATCTGTTCAGGGAGCACGTGACCCGCGGGACGCGACTGGGGCAGGAGGCCCGGCGATACCTGGACGCGGGCGAGCTCGTGCCCGACCACGTCACCGGCGGCATGGTCCGCCGGCGCCTGGAGGAACCGGATGCCCGGCCTGGCTTCCTGCTCGACGGCTTCCCCCGCACCATCGAGCAGGCGCGGGCGCTCGCCACCATCCTGGCCCGTACCGGAGCGGACCTGGACGCCGTCCTGGAGCTGGACGCCCCCGAAGACGTCGTGGTGGAACGTCTGCGCGGCCGAGGCCGGTCCGACGACACCGAGGAGATCATCCGGCACCGCCAGCGGGTCTACCGCCGGCAGACGGCCGCTCTCCTCGCCCATTACGCGGACATCGTGGTGACCGTACGCGCCGTCGGGACCGTCGAGGAGGTCGCCGACAGGGCCCTGGCGGCTCTCGCGAAGCTGTCCGGAGCGGCGTGAGGCCGAGTTGCCCGACGCCGGCTTGCGACCCGGCCCCGCTCCGCCATGAGGGGTACCGAGCAGGGGCATCCCCGGGAGCGGTGCAGGAATCCTGCCTGAGCAACCGACCCGCCGCACGACGGCACGCCCCGGTGCGAAATACTCTCCCGATGAGTTCACGCACTTCCCCGACCGGCCAGCCGATCACGATACGGAGGGCCGTCGCGCGGGATGTCAAACGGCTCACGCGGCTCGTGCGTGGCTCAGGCGCCTACGAGGGTAAGTACGCAGCCGCAGTCGCGGGCTACCGGGTCGGTCCTGATTACATCGAGGCCCACCGCGCCTTTGTGGCCGTCGGCGCCGACGAGCATGGAGGCCGGGTCCTCGGGTTCTACTCGCTCGTCCTCGCTCCACCGGAGCTCGACCTGCTGTTCGTCGCTGACGAAGCGCAAGGACGGGGTATTGGACGGCTGCTCGTCGCGCACATGCAGTCCGAGGCCCGTGCCGCCGGGCTCGACCGTGTCAAGGTCGTGTCGCATCTTCCCGCCGAGGGCTTCTACCACCGCGCTGGTGCAGTGCGGACCGGGACCGCGTACGCGAACCCGCCCGCCGTGCCGTGGGACCGTCCCGAATTCGAGTTTCGCGTTACTTCGGAATGACGCGGTGTGCCGGTTCGCAGACTGCCCGAGGCCGCGTGCCTCGGGCAGCAGTAGACGCGCCCGCTCGGCACCGACCCGGAACAGGTTCCGCAGCGCGGACTGCCAAAAGAAACGTCCCAATGGGTCGTGCGTCGCGAAACCTCAGCGGCAGGGCCACAGCGGCCTCTACCCTTACGCTGGGCGCGCCCCCGAAGCTTCCCGAAACGTTGCGCTCCGGCTGGGGCAAAATCTGTTCCCGCGAGCTGAGGTTTCAACGGTACAGGCAGACAGATTCTCTACCGCATTAAGTGGGGTGGGATTCTTCACCCTACACAGGCCGCTTCGGCGTGCTACTGTCGATCTCAGTTGCAGTTGTGGTTCCCAAAACTTCAAGTGCTCTCCGGGCGGCGCCTGTGCCACTGGAAGCGCTTTTGTTATCCGGTCTTTTTCCGGCGGGGTGCTCATCGCGGCTACACGGGGTCCGTGCAGTGCGGATCCCGATGCACTGCCTCAAAGGAGAAATGATATGGCTGCTGGTACTGTGAAGTGGTTCAACGCGGAAAAGGGCTTCGGCTTCATCGAGCAGGACGGTGGCGGCGCTGATGTGTTCGCCCACTACTCGAACATTGCCGCCCAGGGCTTCCGTGAGCTGCTGGAAGGCCAGAAGGTGACCTTCGACATCGCGCAGGGCCAGAAGGGCCCGACGGCCGAGAACATCGTTCTCGCCTGACGCTGACTGTCGCGTAGTTGTAGCTGGGGCCCGCGTCCTTCGGGGTGCGGGCCCCAGCTACTCACATTTTTCCGCAGTGGTTTCGCCTGCGGACGACAACCAGGAAACCCGTAGGCTCACCGCATACGGGGCATCCTTCGGGGGTGCACGCATCCCTTTCGTAGCTTCATCGCGGCGGACGCCCGAACATTGCGTCCCGCTTTGCGCCACTCATTCCAGCTTCTGCGCCGCACGGATTTTTCGTCGGTCAGATTCGCTTTCGCATTCCACCGGCCCATTCTTGCAATTCTCTGTGCTGCTGATCGCTGCGGGAATTCCTTGATATGTGCCGCATCGAGGAAGGTTCCGCATGAACCGCACACGCACGAACGACCGCTTCACCCGCACCCGTAACGGCAGTGCCGAATCCGGAAGGGGTGGCAGCCGAGTCGGTTCGTCGGCCAGGAGCCGCTCCGCCGGGTCGAGCCGTTCCGGTGGTTACGGCCGCAGGCGCGCCGCGCTCCAGGGGGAGTTCGAGCTGCCCAGGACGATCACTCCCGCGCTCCCCGCCGTGGAGGGCTTCGCCGATCTCGACATGCCCGCGGCGCTGCTGGGCGCACTCAGTTCGCAAGGCGTGACCGTACCCTTCCCGATCCAGGCCGCGACCCTGCCGAATTCCCTCGCCGGCCGGGACGTACTGGGCCGTGGCCGCACCGGCTCCGGCAAGACCCTCGCCTTCGGGCTGGCGCTGCTGGCCCGTACGGCCGGGCAGCGCGCCGAGGCGAGGCAGCCGCTGGGGCTGATCCTCGTACCCACGCGTGAGCTGGCGCAGCAGGTCACAGACGCGCTCGCCCCGTACGCCCGCTCCGTGAGGCTGCGGCTGGCCACGGTGGTGGGCGGAATGCCGATCGGCCGACAGGCGAGCGCGCTGCGCGCTGGCGCCGAGATCGTCGTCGCCACGCCGGGACGCCTCAAAGACCTCATCGACCGTGGCGACTGCCGACTGAACCAGGTTTCCATCACTGTCCTCGACGAGGCCGACCAGATGGCCGACATGGGCTTCATGCCGCAGGTCACCGCCCTCCTCGACCAGGTCCGCCCCGAAGGCCAGCGCATGCTGTTCTCCGCCACTCTCGACCGCAACGTCGACCTGCTCGTGCGCCGCTACCTCAGCGATCCCGTCGTGCACTCCGTCGACCCCTCGGCCGGCGCGGTCACGACGATGGAGCACCACGTGCTCCACATTCACGGTGCCGACAAGCACACGGCAACCACCCAGATCGCCGCACGCGACGGCCGCGTGATCATGTTCCTCGACACCAAGCACGCCGTCGACGGCCTCACCGAACACCTCCTGAACAGCGGGGTACGGGCCGCCGCCCTGCACGGCGGGAAGTCACAGCCACAGCGCACCCGCACGCTGGCACAGTTCAAGACCGGACACGTCAACGTGCTGGTAGCGACCAACGTCGCGGCGCGCGGCATCCACGTCGACAACCTCGACCTCGTCGTCAACGTCGACCCGCCGACCGACCACAAGGACTACCTCCACCGCGGCGGCCGTACCGCCCGCGCAGGAGAGTCCGGCAGCGTCGTCACCCTGGTCACCCCCAACCAGCGCCGCGGCATGACCCGCCTCATGGCAGCGGCCGGCATCGTCCCGCAGACCACCCAGGTCCGCGTCGGCGAAGAGGCCCTGCACCGCATCACCGGCGCCCAGGCCCCCTCTGGCATCCCGGTCGTCATCACCGCACCGGTGGTCGAACGCCCCAAGAAGCGCGGCGCCACGTCACGTGGCCGACGCCGCCCCGTCTCGGCGGCCCGCCGCGCGCTCGTACGGCAGTCCACCGCCGGTGCGGCGGCATAGAACCTTCGTGTCAGGAAGCCCGCCCAACTTCGCAGGAGGCACCCTTTGACGCTGGACCAGACGCCGTTCCGCTCAACACGTACCAACGCCGTGCAGACGACGGCCGATCCCGCGGACGCGGCCGGACCGCAGGTCTGGGAGGACATGACCGTGGAGGTGGCACTGTCCGTGATGGCCGCCGCCCGTACAGGTCAGGTGGTCGTCCGCGACGAGGACGGTATGTGCACCGGCCTGGTCACCCGGGACCGGCTCACGGCTCGCTGAGCCGTCTCGAGACGGCCTCGCCCATCGGCCCCCAGGTACCCAGGTGGTAGACGGCGCTCGTCCCGAACAGCAGCCAGGCACTCGCCGAGTCCGACCACCTCCCTGACCTCAAAACACAGGTCATCGGCGAACTTTGGCTCCGGGACCTGGAACTCACCGCCTGGCGCGTCCTTCATGCGGAGCACAAGTCGCCCGATGCGGCCGGACGTAACGCCTTCATCGAAGCATGGACGAGTGTCTGACCCCGGCCGAGCCGGCTGGCACTGCTGTACACCGAGCGGCCCAGCGGCGAGGCGCACCAGGAGGCCGCGGAGGCCGGCCACCACGACAGGGGCACGAGATCTTCGCCGGCACCACCGGGCTCACGGCTGACCCACCGAAGGCGGTCCGGCCTTGACCCCTCCCTGCCCGGCCGCCGGCGTCATCGGATCGTCGCCGGACACCCGTTGTGGTGCCCCGACCCTGTCGGGAGGAGGGTAATGGATCACCCTCCCGCTCTCCGGGTACCGTCAGGGTATGAGTCATCCGCACCCCGAGCTGAAAGCCGCACCACCCCTTCCCGAAGGAGGGCTGCGGGTCATCGCCCTGGGCGGCCTGGGTGAGATCGGCCGCAACATGACCGTCTTCGAGCACGCGGGCAAGCTGCTCATCGTCGACTGCGGCGTACTGTTCCCCGAGGAGACCCAGCCCGGCGTGGACGTGATCCTGCCGGACTTCACCTCGATCCGGGACCGGCTGGACGACATCGTGGCCGTGGTACTCACCCACGGCCACGAGGACCACATCGGCGGCGTGCCCTACCTGCTGCGCGAGCGGTCCGACATCCCCGTCGTCGGCTCCAAGCTGACGCTGGCGTTCCTGGAGGCCAAGCTCAAGGAACACGGCATCCGGCCGCGCACGGTGCGGGTGCGGGAGGGCGACCGGCGTGGCTTCGGGCCCTTCGACTGCGAGTTCGTAGCGGTCAACCACTCCATCCCCGACAGCCTCGCGGTCGCGATCCGCACCCGGGCCGGGATGGTGCTGCACACCGGCGACTTCAAGATGGACCAGTTCCCTCTCGACGACCGCATCACCGATCTGCGCGCCTTCGCCCGCCTCGGCGAGGAGGGCGTGGACCTGTTCCTCACCGACTCCACCAACGCCGAAGTACCCGGCTTCACCACCTCCGAGCGAGAGCTGAACCCGGCGATCGAGCAGGTGATGCGCACCGCGCCGCGCCGGGTCATCGTCTCCAGCTTCGCCAGCCACGTGCACCGCATCCAGCAGGTCCTGGACGCCGCCCACCAGCACGGCCGCAAGGTCGCCTTCGTCGGCCGGTCGATGGTCCGCAACATGGGCATCGCCCGTGACCTGGGCTATCTGAAGGTCCCCTCCGGGCTGGTCGTGAGCACGAAGGAGCTGGAGAAGCTTCCGGACCACAAGATCACTCTGGTGTGCACCGGCTCCCAGGGCGAACCGATGGCCGCGCTGTCACGGATGGCCAACCGCGACCACCTGATCCGCATCGGCAAGGGCGACACCGTCCTGCTCGCCAGCTCCCTCATCCCCGGCAACGAGAACGCCATCTACCGGGTGATCAACGGACTGACCCGGTGGGGCGCCCACGTGGTCCACAAGGGCAACGCCAAGGTGCACGTCTCCGGGCACGCCAGCGCCGGCGAACTCGTCTACTGCTACAACATCGTCAAGCCCCGCAGCGTCATGCCGGTGCACGGCGAGTGGCGCCATCTGCGGGCCAACGGCGACCTCGCCATCCGTACCGGTGTCGACCCCGACCGGGTCGTCATCGCCGAGGACGGCGTCGTCGTCGACCTGGTCGACGGGCGCGCGTCCATCACCGGCAAGGTCCCCGCCGGCAACGTCTACGTGGACGGCATGGAAGTCGGCGGCGCCACCGAAGCCTCCCTCAAGGACCGCCTCACCCTCGCCGCCGAAGGCGTGGTGACGGTGGTGGCGATCGTCGACGCGGACACCGGCGCCCTCGCCGAGGCCCCCGACTTCCTGGCCCGGGGCTTCGTCCACGACGACGCCACCTTCGAGCCGGTCATCCCCGTCATCGAGAAGACCCTGGCCGCCGCGGCCGAGGAAGGCGTCGGGGACGCGCGCCAACTCGAACAGCTCCTCGCCCGGGCCGTCGCCAACTGGGCGTTCCGCACCCACCGCCGCAAGCCCCTCATCATCCCCGTCATCATCGACGCCTGAACCACACCCGGGCAGGCGTCCGGGGGCGGACGCCGATGTGCACGAGGTGAAACTGGCGAGCGCTGCGCCGGGCATCCCGCAGCGCCTCCGATGTGAATCGGTTCGACCGGGCCGACCGCCGTCAGCGCGGCAGGTCGGACCCGCTTGATGCCGAGAACGCAGCCCGGGCGGTGCTGAGCGGGCGGGCGCGCGCCCAGGCCACGGCGGGCGATGGGCCTGCGTTATAGGGGCAGTCGTGAGACGTGAGAGGGTCTGAGACGTGAGTGAGAAACCGTCGAACACCCTGCAATACTGCTTTGACGGGCCAGAAGAGGCTCCCGTCCTGATCTTGGGTCCCTCCCTGGGCACCACCTGGCACATGTGGGACCGCCAGATACCCGAGCTGTCCCGCCACTGGCGCGTCCTCCGCTTCGACCTCCCCGGCCACGGCGGCGCGCCCGCCCATCCGGCGTCCTCCGTGGCCGACCTCGCCGACCGGCTGCTGGCCACCCTCGACCAGCTCGGCATCGAGCGCTTCGGCTACGCGGGCTGCTCGATCGGCGGGGCCGTCGGCGCCGAACTGGCCCTCCGGCACCCGCACAGAGTGGGCTCGCTCGCCCTCGTCTCCTCCTCCCCGCGCTTCGGCACCGCCGACTCCTTCCGGCAGCGCGGCGTCGTGGTCCGCACCAACGGCCTCGACCCGATCGCCCGCGCCACCCCCGAGCGCTGGTTCACCCCCGCCTTCGCCGCCGCCCAGCCCGCCATCGTCGACTGGGCCGTCCAGATGGTCCGCACCACCGACCCCGGCTGCTACATCGCCGCCTGCGAGGCGCTCGCCGCCTTCGACATCCGCCCCGAGCTCGGCCGGATCGGCGTCCCCACCCTCGTGGTGGCCGGTGCCGACGACCAGGTCACCCCGGCCGCCGACGCCCGCGTCCTGGTCGCCGGCATCGCCGACGCACGGCTCGCGCTCGTCCCCGGCGCCTCCCATATGGCCCCCGTCGAGCAGCCGATGGCCGTCACCGATCTGCTGGTGCGCCACTTCTCCAGCTCCTGGCAGTCCTCCGACCAGCCGACCGGGATGACCCCGAGCGGGATGACCCTGACCGGAATGACCTCGACCGGGGCGACCGCGGCCCCCGTGCCCCCGCTCAGACCCGTGGGCGCCACCCCAGCGTCCGGCTCCGAGGCCGCCGGGTTCGCCGAGAGCGTGCCCGAGCCGTTGCTGGACGCCCGCGCCGACGCCTACGACCAGGGCATCAAGGTGCGCCGCGAGGTGCTCGGCGACGCCCATGTGGACCACGCGCAGTCCCTGGCCGACGAGTTCACCGGCGACTTCCAGGACTTCCTCACCCGCTACGCCTGGGGCGAGGTGTGGACCCGGCCCGGTATCGACCGGCGCACCCGCAGCGTCGTCACCCTCACCGCCCTCGCCGCCCGCGGCCACCTCGACGAACTCGCCTCCCACACCCGGGCCGCGCTGCGCAACGGACTGACCCCCACCGAGATCAAGGAGGTGCTGCTGCACACCGGCGTCTACTGCGGGGTGGCGGCGGCGAACTCCGCCTTCGCCGTGGCCCAGCGGATCATCCGCGAGGAGACCAGCCCGGAGGGGTAGTGCGGTCGCCGGGGGTCGCGGTAGCACAATGATCTCCATGGAACTCACCAAGAAGGGCCACGCCTGCGTCCGGATCGAGAAGGACGGGCAGACGCTCGTCATCGACCCGGGGACCTTCAGCGAAGCGGACGCCGCGGTCGGCGCGGACGCGATCCTGGTCACCCATGAGCACTTCGACCACTTCAACGAGGAGCGGCTGCGCACGGCGCTCGACGCGAACCCCGCCGCCCACATCTGGACCCTCTCCAGCGTCTCCGGCCAGATCTCGGCGGCGTTCCCCGGGCGGGTGCACACCATCGGGGAGGGCGACACCTTCACCGCGGCGGGGTTCGAGATCGAGGTGCACGGCCAGCTGCACGCCGTCATCCACCCCGACATCCCGCGGATCACCAACGTCGGCTATCTGGTGGACGGCGCCGTCTTCCACCCCGGTGACGCGTTCACCGTGCCCGCCGGACGGCGGGTGGACACGCTGCTGCTGCCGGTGCACGCCCCCTGGAACAAGTTCGCCGAGGTCCTCGACTACGTCCGCGCGGTCGCCCCGCGCCGGGCCGTCGACGTCCACGACGCCCTGCTGTCGGACCTGGCGCACACGGTCTACGGCCGGATGCTCGGACCCGACGGCCCCGGTACGGCCGGCGGCGAGCACCTGCGGCTGACCCCGGGGGAGTCCCTCACCCTGTAGGGCCGGTGCGGGCCCGGACCGGCTGTCACCGCCGGGATGTAGGTTGTCCCTCATGCGCATCGCGACCTGGAACGTCAATTCGATCACCGCCCGGCTGCCCCGGCTGCTCGCCTGGCTGGAGAGCAGCGGTACGGACGTCCTGTGCGTCCAGGAGACCAAGTGCGCCGAGTCCGCCTTCCCGTACGAGCCGCTGCGCGAGCTGGGCTACGAGGCCGCGGTCAACGCCACCGGCCGGTGGAACGGGGTGGCGCTGCTCTCCCGGGCCGGCCTCACGGACGTCACCGTCGGCCTCCCCGGCGGCCCGGACTACGACGGCGGCCAGGAGCCGCGGGCGATAGGCGCCACCTGCGGTCCGGTCCGCCTCTGGTCGGTGTACGTGCCCAACGGCCGGGAGATCGGCCACCCCCACTACACGTACAAGCTGCGCTGGCTGGAGGCGCTGCGCACCGCCGTCGCCGACGACGCGGCCGGTGAGCGCCCCTTCGCGGTCCTCGGCGACTTCAACGTGGCGCCGACCGACGAGGACGTCTGGGACCGCGCCCGTTTCGAGGGGCTGACGCATGTGACGGACCTGGAGCGCGACGCCCTGGCGGCGCTGCGGAAGGCGGGGCTGTCGGACGTGGTGCCGCGGCCGCTGAAGTACGACCGCCCGTTCACCTACTGGGACTACCGCGAGCTGTGCTTCCCCAAGAACCGCGGTATGCGCATCGACCTGGTCTACGGCAACGAGGGGTTCGCCAAGGCCGTGGGCGACGCGTACGTGGACCGCGAGGAGCGCAAGGGCAAGGGCGCGTCCGACCACGCCCCGGTCGTCGTCGACCTGGAGGTGTGACGCCCGCGGCGGCGCGTCCTCACCCGGGGGAGCCCCCGGCTCCCCCTACCCGACCAGCTTCCGCAGCTCGATCGACTCCGCCAGCGCCGCCAGCCCCGCGTCCCCCGGATGAAGATGGTCCCCGCTGTCGTAGGCGGGCAGGATCCGCGCCGCGTGCCCGGGGTCCCGGACCACCGCGTCGAAGTCCAGCACGGCGTCGAACACCCCGCCGCTGTCCCGGATGAAGGCGTTGACGGCCGAGCGCCGCGCGTCCGCGTCCGCCGTGCACAGCGACTCGCCCTCGCACGGGGCGATCGTCGCGCCGACCACCCGCAGCCCGCGCTCCCGCGCCCGCGCCGCGAGGGACCGCAGCCCCGCGATCACCTCCTCGGCCGGGCTGCCCCACCGCAGATCGTTGACGCCCTGGAAGACGACGACCGTACGGGCCCCGGTCTGGGCCAGGACGTCCCGCTCCAGCCGGTGCTGGGCGCTCACCCCGCCGGTGTCCGTGCTGACGCCCTCGCCCGGATAGCGGTCGGCGACCACGCGGTTGGCGGAGATGCCCGCGTTGAGCACGCCGTACGCCGGGACCTCCCGCTGGCCGCGCAGCCGCCGGGAGAGCACATCGGGCCAGCGGCGGTTGGCGTCCTGGGTGGACTTGGTGCCGTCGGTGATCGAGTCGCCGAGCGCCACCACCGAACCCGGCCCGCCCCGCACATCCACCCCGGTCAGGAACGGCCAGGTGGTGAGGGTGCCGGTGAAGGACCCGGCCCCCGGCTCCCCGGTCCGGTCACCGCTGCCGGCCGCGCTCAGATACGACCGCTGGGTGGCCTGGCTGTGCACCGGCACCGCCTCCACCGCTCCCGGCAGGTGCATGCTCACCAGCAGATTGGCGTCCGCCGGAACCGGGAAGTCCACCGGATCGCTGAACACCTGCGCGCCCGCGGGGATCGAGGTCCCCGGCCGCCCGCCGAAGGCCAGCGGCACCGGCGCGCCGCGCGCCGCCGCCCCGCTCGCCTGGAGCGCGACACTCGCCCCGCCGATCTCCACGGGCGTCGCCGCGAAGGTGTTCGCCAGCCGCACCCGGACCCGCGGCCCGCCCGCGCTGGTGTGCACCACCAGTCGCAGCGTCTGATCGGTCCACGGCCCGACCTTGGTGTATCCGGCGGTGCTCGCCGCCCAGCTCCCGGTCCAGCCGTACCCGGGCCGCCGCGGCGATACGGCGAAGACATGGAGGTCGGCGGCCGGGCCCGGGTCCTTCGGCAGCACCACCGACGCGATCTCCCGGCCGCGCTCCACCGGCACCGTCACCGCGTACAGCCGGGCCGTCTCCCGCCGCTGTCCGGCGGGGGTGTTGAGGTGGGGGAGGGCGACGGCCCGGGTGGCGGCGGGGCCCGCCCGCCAGTCCGGCGCGCTCAGGGCGTACGGAGTGCTCGACCCGTCCCGGTAGCGCACCGTCCCGACCCCGCTCGCCCCGGCGCCGGGGCCGCCCGGTGAACTGCCCGCCACCAGGAAGGTCAGCGCCCCGGCCCGCCCGCGCAGCCGCACGGCCTGCCCGTCGGCGAGCACGTTGTCGGGCCGTGACCCCGCGCTCCTCGGCCAGGTCAGCCGCGCCGCGTCCAGGGCGATGTCCCGCCCCGGAGTCCAGCCGGCGGCCCGCAGGTCCCGCACCGAGAGCGAGGCGCCCGCACCGTCGAAGTCGGCGTCACCCGGCCGGGTGTCGTCGCTGACCGCCCGGTTGTCGAAAAGCCGCTCCAGGGGGAGCGGCTGGTGGGTCGGCGTGACGGCCGGTGCGGGGACGGCGGGGGCCAGGAGTGCGAGACCGACACCTCCCGCGACGATCCCGGCCGCTGTCCACGGTCTCGCGACGCGCATACGCGTTGTCCCCTCTCGCAACCAACCCGACCGCTGATCCGACAGGTGCGGGAAGAACGTACGGAGGCGGGTGGGTGGCGTCAAGACGAGCATCGGGCCACAGCCCGCACCGCGCGCCCTGTGGTGCGCCGGTGGCCTGGGTGCCACGCTGAGTGGTATGAACATCCCCTTCTTGGACAACCTGCGCAAGCGACGTGTCCCCGATTCGGGTACGGCCCTGATGAGCGCACAGGAGGAGGATCCCCAGGGCATCGCCCAACTGCTCTCCGAATGCGAACTGCTGCGTGCGCGGGCCGCGGCCGCCGGCATCGGACTCGACGACTCGACGGCCTCCCTGGAGGCGCTGGACCAGATGGCGCCGCGCTGGCGGGACGACCCGGAGGAGATCCCCTGGCTCGGCAACGACGCCGGTCTCTACCTGGGCACGGTCATCGTCCGCACCGTCCCCGGCGCCGTCTGGCAGGTGTGGCCCGACGGCCGGCCCGTGGTCAGGCTCGCCTCGGGCCGGGAGGTCGATGTCGTGGCGGCCGGTCAGCAGTGGGCCGCCGATGGTGCCCCCGAACTCTCCCGGCACTATGCCGAGGTCGCTGAGGGCTGAGGCGTGCGGGGCCGGAGTCCGCCCGGTGTGTCGTCTGCCGGTGTCGTCCCGGTGCGGGGGTGCTCAGCCGTGCCCAGTCCCGACGGAGGCGGGGGCGGGGGCGCCCGCGCGCTCCATGGCCCGTCCCATGACATCGGTGATCACGCCGTAGACCGCGACCCAGGCGGCCTCCGTCTCGGGCGTCCAGGCCGTTCCGGCGAAGTGCTTCAGGGCGGCGAGCAGACTGGCGCCGACGGCCGGGAGGTGTGCCGGGGTGGCGCCGTAGCCGACGTGCCGGGTGCCCAGGCCGTCCAGCATCCGGGTCACGGCCTCGGTGTCCTCCACCTTGCCCACCAGGGCCCGGAGGGCCTGCCACAGCCGGTCCCGCTGTTCCCCCATGTGCTCGGCGAACAGCGGGCGCACCTCGGGGTGGTGCTCGAAGAGGTGGTCGTAGAAGTACTCCGTCACCTGTGTTCCGTACGGCTCCACCGCGGCGAAGCTGCTCTTCACGAGTTCGGTTTGCGAAGTCATGGGCGAAACGCTAGGAAGCGTCTGTTTCGGGTGAAGCCTTCGTCGGTGACCCCGTGGCAAGTTCTCGCTCACGGCAACGCGGCGTTCGCCGTGAGGAGTTGGCGGGTTGCCGTCGGATGGTGTGAAGCTCCTGTGCGGATCGAGCCTCCTGTGCGGATCGAGCCTCCTGCGCCCGAACTGCGCTCGCAGGGGTGTTATCCGCCTCTTGATGCGTGTCTTGGGTGAAGTGTCGCTTTCGCATGGATAGCTTGCGCTGACCGGGACACAGCGGAAAGTGGGTGGGGCCGGGTATGGCCGTCGGTGAGCCGTTGATCGAGCTGCGCGACGTCAACAAGCACTTCGGCGCCCTGCACGTTCTGCGGGACATCGACCTGACCGTCGGGCGCGGCGAGGTGGTCGTGATCATCGGCCCCTCGGGCGGCGGGAAGTCCACCCTGATCCGGACCATCAACCGGCTGGAAACCGTCCAGTCCGGTTCCATCGTCGTCGACGGCCGGCCGCTGCCGGAGGAGGGCAAGGAGCTGGCGCGGCTGCGGGCCGAGGTCGGCATGGTCTTCCAGTCGTTCAACCTCTTCGCCCACCGGACCGTGCTGGCCAATGTGACGCTCGCGCAGACCAAGGTCCGCCGGCGCGGCAAGCAGGACGCCGAGCGGCGCGCCCGGGAACTGCTGGGCCGGGTGGGACTCGCCGACCAGGCCGGGAAGTACCCCGCCCAGCTCTCCGGCGGCCAGCAGCAGCGGGTGGCGATCGCCCGCGCGCTGGCGATGGATCCGCAGGTGATGCTCTTCGACGAGCCGACCTCCGCGCTCGACCCGGAGATGATCAACGAGGTGCTGGAGGTCATGCAGCAGCTCGCCCGGGACGGCATGACGATGGTCGTCGTCACCCATGAGATGGGCTTCGCCCGCTCGGCCGCCAACCGGGTGGTCTTCATGGCCGACGGCCGGATCGTCGAGGACCGTCCGCCGGAGGAGTTCTTCCGGGCCCCGGAGAGCGAACGGGCCCGGGACTTCCTGTCCAAGATCCTCAAGCACTGAGCCGGGTGATGACGGACATGAGGTGTCTGCGCCGCACGACCGCCGCCCTCGCGCTGGCCCTGGCCCTGCTGCTCACGGCCGGCTGCGGCAAGGAGGGCAGCCCGCCCGCCAAGGGCCCCCGGGCGGGGCAGCTGCCCACCTACGAGGTGGCCACCGGCTTCCGGCTGCCGGCGTCCGCCACCTGGCGCAGGGCCGAGCGCCGCGGCTACCTCACCGTCGGGGTCAAGGAGGACCAGCCCTATCTGGGCGAGCGGGATCCGGCCACCGGCCGCTACTCGGGCTTCGACATCGAGATCGCCCGCATGATGTCCGCCTCCCTCGGCTTCGACCCGAAGACCATCCGCTTCCGGACCATCGCCTCCGCCAACCGCGAGACCGCGCTCCAGAGCGGCCAGATCGACTACTACGTCGGCACCTACACCATCAATCCGCTGCGCAAACGGCTGGTCGGCTTCGCCGGACCGTACTTCATGGCCGGGCAGTCGCTGCTGGTGCGCGCCGACGAGAAGGACATCCGCGGCCCCGCCGACCTCGCGGGCAGAACGGTCTGCTCGGTGGCCGGTTCGACCCCGCTGCAGCGCATCCAGGCCGACTACCCCAAGGCCCGCGCGGTCGCCTACGACACGTACTCGGTGTGCGTGGACAACCTGCTCAGCTACCAGGTGGACGCGGTGACCACGGACAACACCATCCTGCTCGGCTACGCGGCCAAGGCCCCCCAGGAGCTGAAGGTGGTGGGCCGGCCCTTCTCCCGGGAGCCGTACGGCATCGGCGTGCCCAAGCGGGACAACGCGCTGCGCTTCGCGCTGGACGACGCGATCCGGGCCCGCGAGCGCAACGGCGACTGGAAGAAGGCGTACGAAGCGACCCTCGGCCTGTCCGGTGTGCCCGCCCCCAAACCGCCCCCCGTCGACCGCTACCGCACCGGCTGAAGGCCATCCCATGGACGTGCTCACCCAGAACTTCTCGCTCTACGGCAAGGGCTTCCTCGGCACCGTGCAGCTGACCGTCTACGCCTCGCTGCTCGCCCTCGCGCTCGGCATCCTGATGGCCGCCTTCCGGGTGGCGCCGGTCGCCTCGCTGCGGGCGTTCGGCACCGCATGGGTGACGGTGCTCCGCAACACCCCGCTGACGCTGCTGTTCTTCGCGGTGATGCTGGGGCTGCCGCGGTTCGGCCTGGTGCTGCCGTTCACCGTCTTCGCGGTGATCGCGCTGGGCTGCTACACCTCGGCCTTCATCTGCGAGGCGGTCCGCTCGGGCATCAACACGGTGCCGGTGGGACAGGGCGAGGCGGCCCGCAGCCTGGGCATGACCTTCGACCAGACGCTGAGCGCGGTGGTGCTGCCGCAGGCGTTCCGCTCGGTCATCCCGCCGATCGGATCGACCCTCATCGCGCTCGCCAAGAACTCGGCCATCGCCGGGTCGTTCAGCGTCACCGAACTGCTCGGCACCTACAAACCCCTCAATGAGATGGGCTACAGCATCGTCTGGTCCTTCGTCTGGATCGCCGCCGGATACCTGATCATCACGCTCGCCATCAGCGCGGTCTTCTCCTTCCTGGAGCGGCGCTGGGGGGTGCCGCGATGACCGCCCCCTCGACCACCGCCCTCTACGACGTCCCCGGGCCCCGCACCCGCCGCCGCCACCGGGTCTACGCCCTGGCCGCCGTGGTCGTGCTGCTGGCCCTGCTCGGCTGGGTGGTCCACCTTCTGATCGACACCGGCCAGTTCGCCTACCGCAAATGGATGCCGTTCGAGTACAAGGGCATCCAGCAGCTGCTGCTGAACGGGCTGGCGGGCACCCTCAAGGCGTTCGGGATGGCCGCGGTCCTCTCCCTCGCGCTCGGCGGGCTGCTCGCCGCCGGGCGGCTCTCCGACCACCGCCCGGCGCGCTGGGTGGCCACACTGGTGGTGGAGTTCTTCCGGGCGATGCCCGTCCTGGTGATGATCTTCTTCGTCTTCGTGGCGCTGAAGGTCCAGCCGCTGCCCGCGCTGGTCACCGGGCTGACGCTCTACAACGGCTCGGTGCTGGCCGAGGTCTTCCGCGCCGGGGTGAACTCGGTGGACCGCGGCCAGCGCGAGGCCGCCTACTCGCTCGGGCTGCGGAAGACCCAGGTCATGATGTCCGTCCTGGTGCCGCAGGGGGTGCGGGCGATGCTGCCGGCCATCATCAGCCAGCTGGTGGTGGCCCTGAAGGACACCTCGCTCGGCTTCCTCATCACCTACGAGGAGTTCCTGCACGCCGGAAAGCTGATCGCGTCCAATCTCGACTACGACCTGCCGTTCATCCCGGTGGTCATGGTGATCTCGCCGATCTACATCGGGATGTGCATGCTGCTGTCGTGGTTCGCCACCTGGGTGGCCAAGCGGGAGCGGCGCAGTGTGAAGACCCGCCAGGCCGAGGTCGCCGCCCCCGAACCGGCCGCCCCGATGCCGGGGGACACCCGCGACTGAGCCGGGGCGGCGGCCGGGGCGGCCGGACGTCTCTCAGCCGCGCAGCGGGATCGTGAGGTACGACGGGTCGGCGTCCGGGGACGAGAAGGTGAGATGGGCGCCGTCCGGGTTGTGCTCGATGTAGAGCGGGTCGACGGTGTCGACGACCAGCGCCAGGCGGTGCCCGGCCGGCACGTCGTACGCCGTGGAGAACAGCTCCAGATCCACTCCGAAGGGCGTGCCCGGGGCGCGGTCGTGGAAGGTGAACGGGGCGTGGGTGATGAGCTTGCCGACGCCCAGCGGGCCCACGTCGTAGAGGTACGCGACCGCCGTGCCGTCGGAGCGGTCGCTGGTCACGGTGGTGTGCAGCTTCACCGTGCCGCGCACCCGCTGCTCGCTCGCGTACGGTCCGGTCTGCCATACGGCCGCGTAGGAACGCGGCAGCAGCGGGATCGAGGCGAGCGGCGGGATCTTCAGGAACTGGTCGAGGGCGCCGCTCAGCAGCACGGTACCGGCGTTGGCGCCCGAGTCGTGGTTGGCGGTGATCTTCTCGGTGGTCTTCAGCGGGATCCGGCGCTGCTCCGAGGGGACGGCCGACCAGCTGGGGTAGCCCTCGTAGTCGTCGCCGTTCGCCGTACGGGACATCAGCTGCACCGGCGCTTGGGTGTCGATGCCGTTGCGCTCGCCCTTGAGATAGCGGTCGAGCCACTTCCGGGTGTGGTCCCAGGTGGCGTTGGGCAGTCCGAGCAGCCCGGTGAGCTCCCCGGTGGCGTGGTCACCGGGCCGCAGCTCCAGCCGCTTGGGGCCGGTCAGCTTCTCGAAGAAGTCGGCGTAGGTGTTGGGCGGGAAGATCGAGTCGCCCCAGGAGTTGCCCAGCATGATGGCCGCGCCGCCCGCGTTGATCCGGTCGAGGAAGGCGGCAGGGGACCGCTTCTCGCCCCAGGCGATCAGCTCCGGTTCCCTGGCGAGGTTGGAGCCGAGGAAGTCGTCGAGGATCCGCCGGAGTTCCTCGCTGGGCCGGCCGGTCAGCTCCCCGGCCCCGCCGAGCAGCCCGGCGGCCTGGGCGTGCTGGGTACGGCCGCTGTAGATCGAGCCGACCAGGTCCGCCCAGCCGCTCATGGCCACCACGGCCTTGATCCGCTGGTCGGCACCGGCCGCGAGCAGGCTGATCCCGGCGCCGTAGGAGACCCCGGCCATGCCGATGTGGCCGGGGTCGGCGGGGGTGTTGGCCAGCGCCCAGTCGATGACCTTGGAGGCGTCGGCGACATCGGGCGGCCCGGCCGTCTCGATCTTCCCGCCGGACTGCCAGAAGCCCCGGGAGTTGTAGGTGAGCACCACATAGCCGGACGCGGCGAGCTTCCTGGCCTGGGCGAGATATTCGACCTGGGGCAGGGACCAGCTGGTGGGCAGCACGACGAGGGGAAGGCGGTGGGAGCCGTCGGCGTCGGCGGGGGCGACGACGTTGGCGGCGAGACGGACGCCGCCGTCGCCGGGGATGTCGACGAACCGGACGGAGATGTCCGAGGCGGTGGTGGCGGTGGCGGTGGCGGTGGCGCCAGCGGTTTTGGCGGCGGTTTCGGAGGTGGCCGGAGCGGGCGCCGCGGCCTGGGCGGAGGGGGCGAGGCCGAATGCCGCACCGGCCAGGAGGGTCACCGAAACGGCGGCGGCCGTCATGGGGCGTGGGGCGTTACGGGCAGGGGTCACTGTGGCTCCTGGTGGGGATGCCGTGGGGGCAGAGGGAGCACCGGTGCTGGTGACTTGACGGTAACTCGGCCGTTTACCGGCGGTAATAGAGCGGTAAGTTACGCCTGGGTAACGATAGGGGCCGTGGTTGGCTCCCGGGGCCGGTCCGGCCCCGCCCGTGCGGCCTCGCCCGCCGTGGGCCCGCCTGAACCTGGGGCCCGGCTGTCGCCGTGGTGGTGCCTGGGCCCGGAGGCCCGGGCGTCCCTGCGAGGTTGCTTGTCCCCCTGGGCCGGGCGTCGCCGTGGTGGTGGGCCTGTTCCCGGGGGCCCAGCTGCCGCCGTGGTCCGGTCGGCGGCTCAGCGCCGCTTGCCCTTGCGGCGGATCTTGATGTCCCGCATGTCCGTCACCCCGACCCGCAGGACCCGATGGGGATACCCGTGCGCGGCCAGCGCCCTGACGGCCCGTTCGGTCGCCTCGGCTTCCCCGTCGTCCGGCCCCGCGGGCACCTGGCAGCGGAAGGTGAACGCCGAAAGGCTCCGGTCGCAGGTGAAGGTGCCCGCCTCGGTGAAGGCCACCTGGAAGGAGTCGATCGAGGTGCGCAGGGCCGCGCGGTCGTCCTCGTCCAGTCCCTCGAAAGCACCGCGGATCGTCACTCGGAACACGGTCGCTCCTCCCGTACGGCGTAGCCGAGCATCGGCGCGCCGAGCATCTCCTCGATGGCGTCGAGGAGTTCCGTCACGGCCTTGGCGATGGCGTCGGGGCGCTCGCCCGCCGCGACGCGCCGCCCGATCTCCCCGAAGATCAGTGAGTGATAGCCGCTGATCTGGGCGGCCACCACGCGCGGCAGCGGATCCTCCGGCGCGGCGCCGGTCTCCTCGGCGAGTACGGCGGCCAGTTCGTCGTTCATCTGGTGGGCGAGGTCCTCCAGCCGGGCGACCAGCGTGGGGGCGGCCCGCATCATGGCGAAGAACGGGCCGAAGCCCTCGGTCAGCCCCAGCGCGCGATCGCGGCGGTCCACCTCCTCGCGCAGCCGGTCCAGCACCGCCTGGGCGGCGGACCGGCCAGGCGGGCGCTCGCTCACGATGTCGGCGAGCCGCCGCGGGGACGCCTGGTCGGGCGGCAGGACCAGATCCTCCTTGGCCGGGAAGTAGTTGTAGACGGTGTTGACGGACACCTCCGCGGCCTCGGCGACCTCGGCGACCGTGACCCGGTCGAAGCCCCGCTCCATGAACAGGCCGGTGGCCACGTCCGCGATCCGCCGGCGCGTACGGCGCTTGTGCCGTTCCCGCAGTCCTTCGCTCATGGCCGTATTGTAGCCCGCCCCAAGTTCGGATCCGGATGCAAGTTTGCTTCTCGCCCCAACCTTGCTGCTACGCTCAATCTTTAAGTCGATTGCAAGTTTGGGGTGCGTTGTGCTCTGATCGGGGCATGTCCTCATCCGTCATCCACCTCCGCGGCCTGACCCGGACGTTCTCGCTGAGCAGCGGCCCCGTGCACGCCGTCCGGGGGATCGATCTCACCGTCGGCCGCGGCGAGATCCTCGGCTTCCTGGGCCCCAACGGAGCCGGTAAGACCACGACCCTGCGCATGCTCACCACCCTGCTGCCGCCCAGTGGGGGCGCGGCCGAGATCGCCGGCCACGACCTGCTCCGCGATCCGGCGGGGGTACGCCGGCGGATCGGCTATGTGGCCCAGTCGGGCGGTCTGGACCCGGCGTGCTCCGTACGCGAGGAGCTGGTCACGCAGGGCCGGCTGCATCTGATGTCCAAGGCGGCGGCGGCCGGGCGCGCCGATGAACTCGCCGGTGAGCTGGGCCTGTCGGGGCTCATGGAGCGCCCGACCGCCGCCCTCTCCGGCGGTCAGCGCCGCCGGGTGGAGATCGCGCTGGGCCTGGTCAACCGGCCCGAGGTGCTCTTCCTCGACGAGCCCACCACCGGCCTCGACCCCGGAAGCCGGGCCGAGCTGTGGGACCTGGTGCGGCGCGTCCGCGCCGAGCACGGCACCACGGTCTTCCTCACCACCCACTATCTGGACGAGGCCGACGCGCTCGCCGACCGGATCGTGGTGGTGGACGCCGGGCGGATCGTCGCCGAGGGCACCCCCGCCGAGCTCAAGCGCCGCTACGCGGGCGACCCGGACGCCAGCCTCCAGGACGCCTTCCTCGCCATCACCGGCCGGACCACGGCCGACGAACCCCTCGCCATCTGAGCACTCGAGGCCCTCTTATGACTCTGCTCGCCCACACGGGCATCATCTTCGGCCGCTGCCTGCGCTCGACGCTCCGCTCGAAGACCAATCTCCTCTTCGGGATGTTGCAGCCGCTGCTCTTCCTCGCCCTCTTCGGCCCGCTGCTGACCCAGCTCGACATGGGCGTCAGCGGAACGTCCTGGCAGACCCTGGTCCCGGGGGTGCTCGTCCAGCTCGCCCTGCTCGGCGGGTCCTACGTCGGGCTCGGGCTGCTGATGGACCGCAACCTCGGTGTTCTGGACCGGATGCGGGCCACCCCGGTCAGCCCGCTGGCGCTGCTGCTCGGCCGTACCCTGCGCGATGTCGTCCAGCTGGTGGCCCAGTCGGTGCTGCTGGTGCTGCTCGGCCTGGTCTTCGGACTGCGCGCCCCGCTCCTGGGCGTGCTGATCGGGCTGCTGTTCGTGGCCGTGCTCGCGGCGGCCCTGTCCGCGCTCTCCTACGGGCTGGCCATGAACGTCAGGACGCCCCCGGAGTTCGCCGCCATCGCCAATACGGCGGCCATGCCGCTGATGCTGCTCTCCGGTCTGCTGCTGCCGATGACCCTGGCCCCGGGATGGCTGGAGGGCGTCTCGCGGGCCGTGCCGTTCCGTTACACGGTCGACGCGGTGCGCCAGGTGTTCCTGGGGCACTACGTCACCACCACGGTCGCCGTGGGCGCGGCCGTCACCTCGGCCCTGGCGGTGCTGTGCCTGGTGGGCGGGGCCCGGCTCTTCCGCCGCCGCTGACCCGGCCGGGCCTGCTCAGCCGCGTTCACCGGGCCGTGCTCGTTCAGCCGTGCTCGCCCGGCCGTGCTCGCCTGGCCGGGGCTGTTCAGCCGTGCTCACCCGGCCGGGGCTGCTCAGCCGCGCTGACCCGGCCGTGCTCACCCGGACGCGCTCGCCCAGCCGCGCTCGTTCAACGGCGCTTGCCGAGTGGCGCTCGTTCCGTCGCGTCCGTTCAGCCGTGCTCGCTCAGCCGTCCTTCGCGGCGGCCTTCGCGGCGGCGCGGGGCCCGGCCGGGGAGGTCGCGGGCTTGGTCACATCCGCGACCAGCTCCACCACGTCCGGGCCGTACGCCTGGGAGTTGACCACCTTCAGCAGCAGGCAGAAGGAGCCCTGGGCGCCGTACTTCCGGGCCAGCCGGGCGCGGTTGCGGACGAGGTGGCGAACCGCGGCGCGATGGGTGACCGGCCGCTGCCCGGCCGCCAGGAAGACGGGCCGGCTGTCGTCACCCGCCGTCAGCCGGGCCAGCAGCACATGTTCGACCGCGCCCGGCTCGGGGCGGTAGTGCGTACCGGCTATGGTGAACGTCCCCCGGTCCGCACCGGACTCGTCGCCCGGGTGCACGGTGACGCCCGGCAGCAGACTGGCCAGATGGGCGGCGAGCCGGCGGTGCGCGGTCGGATCGCCGACGCAGAACTCGGTGCGCGCCCCGACGCCCTGGAGCCCGGTGTCATGCGGGGCGACCTCGGCATGTGCCCCGCAGTTCTCCACGACGGACGCGAGCCCCAGCAGGGCCAGCGCGTCATGGCGGGGGATGCTCCAGTGGGCCGTGGTGCTGTCCCGGTGGGTGACCAGCACACACTCCGAACCGTCCGGCAGCCCGAAGAAGCGCTGCTCGCGGGCGCGCTTGTGGCGTCCGACCGCCGAGTGCACGGCCCAGCCGGCGGCCAGGCCCACGATCAGGGCCGCCGCGGAGGCGATCAGGTCCTGCAGGGTGTCTGTCATGGCCGCGCATCGTAGCGGCCGCATGGGCCGGAGGGACCGTCGCCGGGAAGTCGCCGGGGAGAGGGGAGCGTGCGCAGGCCGCGCGGCGCTTGTCGCCGTGCGAGTGGCAGGGGCCACGGCCGGCTGCCGACGGGT
Source organism: Streptomyces hygroscopicus subsp. hygroscopicus (assembly GCF_001553455.1). Taxonomy (GTDB): domain Bacteria; phylum Actinomycetota; class Actinomycetes; order Streptomycetales; family Streptomycetaceae; genus Streptomyces; species Streptomyces hygroscopicus. The sequence continues at coordinate 2,075 of NZ_BBOX01000180.1, read as the reverse complement.
ACCGAAGCGCCCCAGGACGGTCCGGACGTAACCGGGTACACATTGCGGCGTAGCGGCGCACGGACACATGAACGGATAAACGGCCGGAACGGTGATCGGCCCTGTCGTGAGCATGAGGCTCGCGGGTAGGCTCCGGCCCCTGTCGTCCACTTGGAGGTCACGGATGGGGCACGCCGCACGACCAGCCATATCGTCCATCACGTCCACCACCACCGCCGCGGCCGTCCGGCGCAGGCTGCCCGCGCTGGCCGCCGCGGCCGGAATGGTCGCGGTCCTGGGCGTCGCCCCGGCCGGTGCCGCCACCCAGGACGGCGCCGCGCGTGCGGCGGGCGCCACCCCCCACAAGACGCCCGTGGCCGTTGGCTACGGCGGCGCGGTCTCCAGCGTGGACGCCGACGCCTCGGCCGCCGGGATCGACGTGCTGCGGCACGGGGGCAACGCGGTGGACGCGGCGGTGGCCACCGCCGCCGCGCTCGGGGTCACCGAACCGTACTCGGCGGGGGTCGGCGGCGGTGGTTACTTCGTCTACTACGACGCCAAGCACCACAAGGTCCATACGCTCGACGGCCGCGAGACCGCGCCCCACAGCGCGGACGAGGACCTGTTCCTCGGCAAGGACGGCACACCGCTGCCGTTCGCCGACGCGGTCACCAGCGGGCTGAGCGTCGGCACCCCCGGCACCCCGGCCACCTGGAACGACGCCCTGGGCGCCTGGGGCACCCGATCGCTGGGGCAGGTGCTGAAGCCCGCCGAGCGGCTGGCCCGCGACGGGTTCGAGGTGGACGCCACCTTCCGCCAGCAGACCGCCGACAACCAGGACCGGTTCAAGGACTTCCCGGCCACCGCCAAGCTCTTCCTGCCCGGCGGCGAGCTACCGGCGGTCGGCTCGACCTTCCGCAACCCCGATCTGGCCCGTACCTACGCGCTGCTGGCCAAGAAGGGCGTCGGCGCCGTCTACAAGGGCGAGCTGGGCCGGGACATCGTCGACACGGTGCGCAAGCCGCCGGTCGACCCGAAGGCGCGGCGCGTCGTGCGGGCCGGTGATCTGACCACCGAGGACCTGCGGACCTACAAGACCAAGCGGCAGGCCCCGACCCGGACCTCCTACCGGGGTCTGGACGTGTACGGCATGGCGCCCTCGTCCTCCGGCGGAACGAGCGTCGCCGAGGCGCTCAACATCCTGGAGCGGACCGACCTCTCCAAGCTCAGCGAGCGCGACTATCTGCACCGCTACATCGAGGCCAGCCGGATCGCCTTCGCCGACCGGGGGCGCTGGGTTGGCGACCCCGCCGCCGAGGACGTCCCCACCAAGGGGCTCACCTCGCAGCGGTTCGCCGACTCCCGGGCCTGTCTGATCAAGGACGACGCGGTGCTCACGAGCCCCGTACCGCCCGGTGACCCGAACCGGCCGTCCGCGCCCGGCTCCTGCGACACCCGCGGCCACGCGGCCCCGACCACGTACGAGGGCGAGAACACCACGCATCTCACGGTGGCCGACAAGTGGGGCAACGTGGTGGCCTACACCCTCACCATCGAGCAGACCGGCGGCAGCGGGATCACCGTCCCCGGCCGGGGCTTCCTGCTCAACAACGAGCTGACCGACTTCTCCTTCGCGCCCGCCGACCCCGCCGTCCACGACCCGAACCTGCCGGGCCCGGGGAAGCGGCCGCGCTCGTCCATGTCGCCGACGATCGTGCTGGACGGCCACAAGCCGGTGCTGGCGCTGGGCTCCCCGGGCGGGGCGACCATCATCACCACCGTGCTGCAGACCCTGCTGAACCATCTCGACCGGGGCATGCCGCTGGTCGACGCGATCGCCGCACCGCGCGCCAGCCAGCGCAACGCCGCCCGGACGGAGCTGGAACCGGGGCTGTGGAACGGACCGGAGCGCGCCGAACTGGAGGCGCTCGGCCACTCCTTCAAGCAGAACCCCGAGATCGGCGCGGCCACCGGTGTGCAGCGGCTGTCCGGCGGACGGTGGCTGGCGGCGGCCGAGACGGAACGGCGGGGCGGCGGCTCGGCGATGGTGGTCAGCCCGAAGCGCTGACCCGGCCCGCCGGCCGGCCAGCAGGGCC
>NZ_BBOX01000179.1 GCF_001553455.1 Streptomyces hygroscopicus subsp. hygroscopicus | reverse complement strand
GCGCCGGAGGCCACCTGATGGGGCGTCGGCGCGCCCTCGGGCTCCCCAACACCGGCACCAGCCCCGGCACCGGTCCCGCCCTCAGCCCCGGAACCGGTTCCGGCAGCGGCAGCGGTTCCAGCCCCAGCACCCGCACCGGTTCCAGCCCCAGCCCTCGCACCGGCCCCAGCCCCGGCACCCGCACCGGTTCCGGTCCCGGCACCCGCACCGGCACCGCGCACCGCCCCGTCCGGCCCCGGTCCCTTACGCCCCCGCGCCGCGTCCGCCAGAATCCACCGCCGGTGCAGCTCGACCAGTTCCTCGGAGGTCGCCCGGCACACCCGGGCGAGCCGCTCGACCGGCGCGTACTCGGTTGGCACCACGCTGCCGTTGCAGTAGCGATGCAGCGTCGACGTGCTCATGTGCAGCCGCTTGGCAAGCGTCCCGTAGCTCAGCCCCGAGCGCTCCTTGAGCCCCCGCAGCAGTTCCCCGAACGCCTCCGCGGCCCCGGCGGGCCCCGTCGCTCCGGTGGCCCCTGTCGCCCCTGACACCGTTCCCTGCCTCCCCATCCCATGGCCCGGCGCGTCCCATTCCCGCGTTTCAGGACCCTTACGTTTCCCCTGGTCAAAGGCCGTTTCTGCGTTCCAGCGTCCCCGACTGCCCGGCATTCGTGGCGGCTGGGACGGATGGCCCCACAAGCTCTGGTCATCCAAGCACCACACCCACCGCACCACCGAAAGGGCTCACCCACATGTCCAGCCTCCGCACCTCCCGCACCCGCCTCCTCACCACCGCCGCGGCCCTCGCGATCGGCGCCCTCTCCCTGACCGCGTGCAGCGACGGCTCGGGGACCCGCAGCGAGGGCGCGTCGTCCTCCGCCTCCGCGGCGTCCTCCCAGGAGGACGCGAAGACCACCAACGCCGGTTCGACGTCGGACGTGGACGTGGCCTCGTCGTCCGGAAAGAACAAGATCAGCACGAGCAGCAAGACCAAGAAGGCCGTCACCTGCCAGGGCTCCAACACCAAGACGGTCGCGGCTCCCTTGAACCGCCCCGTGAACCACATGCTGCTCACCGTCACCAACACCGGCAGCAAGA
>NZ_BBOX01000178.1 GCF_001553455.1 Streptomyces hygroscopicus subsp. hygroscopicus | reverse complement strand
GGTAAGAACGGCCACACGGTGAAGTCCCTCACCGTCTACTTCCAGGGCCGCACCGCCGACGAGGACGTCCCCTCGGCCGCCCACCCGTCACTGCCCGCCAAGGGCGTCTACGTGGACGACTCCCTCAAGGTCACGTACTGGCAGCAGTCGATGGACGACGCCATCATCTGGTGACGCCACTGGCGCGTCAGGGACCGAAGGCCGGCGGGCGACCGCCGGCCTTCTCGGCTTTCAGCAGCCGCTGGTAGTCGGTGAGCACGCGCAGCAGCGCGAAGCCGGTACCGAGGGGGACGGTGCCGAGTTCCAGTCGCGGCTGGCGGGCGTCGCTGAGGTCGGCCCGTACGTCGGGGAGGCGTACGCCGTGGGCGGCGAACTCGTCGCGGAGGATCGCGGCGACCCGCTCGGCGGGGGTGGGGTTCATGCGGTGCCGCTCGCTTTCGCGGACGGGAGGTTGAACTCGAACCAGACGGATTTGCCCGTTCCGTTGGCCGGTTCGTCGATGGTCATGCCGCAGAGGTCGGAGAGGGCCGTGACCAGGAAGAGACCGCGCCCGTTGGTCTCATTGCCCATGGCGCGGCGGGGCGAGGGCAGTTCGGGGCTGTCGTCGTGGACGGTCACCCGGACGCGGTCGTGCTGGACGCTGGCGGCCATCCGTACATCGCCCTTGCCGTGGCGATGGACGTTGGTGACCAACTCCGAGGTGCAGAGGGCTGCCGCGTCGGCGAGTTCGTTCAGCCCGGAGGCGGTGAAAACGCCGCGCACGAAGTCGCGGCAGAGACGGGGGGATGTGGGGAGGGCGGGGGCGGTGAGGGTGTAACGGTGCGGACGTTCCAGGTGTGCGGGTGCTCCCATGCGACGCCTCCGTGGCGCTTGTGGCTCAATACCCTGTGCGATTAAGGCAACACCCAAGGTAGGGTAGGGCTCAGCAACTTTGCAACCATCTTGGCGAGATGATTGGACCGCCCCAGCCTCGCGGGGCACACTGTCACCGAATCCCCTGGAGGACCGCCCGTGGCGCTGCGAACGCTCATCACCGAACGGCAACGCCGACTCGGCGCGGAGCTCAAGAAGTTGCGTCTCCAGGCAGGGTTGTCGATCGCCGAAGGCGGCAAGCTGATCGGCATGGGCGCGCCGCACCTGAGCCACATCGAGGCGGGGCGGACGGCCATCCCAACCGAGCGTCTCCGCGAGCTGGTTGACGCCTATGGGTGCAAGAATGAACCGTACGTTGACGAGCTGGTCAGTATGGCCGAGAGCCACGGCAAGGGCTGGTGGTCGGCGTATCGAAAGTCCTTCCCGCAGTCCACACTCGACCTCGCCGAGCTGGAATCCCGAGCGACGAGGGTCCAGACATACGAAACCCTGCTGATCCCGGGCCTGTTGCAGACCGAGTCCTACATGCGCGCCCTGTTCCGCAGCGGACTTCCTGGCGCCTCACCCGAGGAGATCGAGCAACTAGTCCGCTTCCGAAGAGCCCGCCAGGCCATCCTGGGACCTGAGCAGCCCACCACCTTCCAGGCCGTCATTCACGAGGCTGCGCTCCGCATGGAGGTGGGAGGTCCACAGGTCATGAGGGAGCAGCTGACGCAGCTCATTCGGGTGTCGATGAACCCGAATGTGACCATCCAGCTCTTGCCCTTCAAGGTTGGCGTGCGCTTCTGGCACAGCACGCCGTTCCTCATCCTGGGAGTCGGAGTTCCGGGCCTGGAGACAGTCGTCGCGGACCATCCTTCCGCGAACCTGCGGCTCGGCGATGCGGAGTCCATCACTCGTTACGAATGCACATTCAGTGATTTGAGCCAGAGCGCATTGCCACCGGTAGTAGCAGATGCGGCCCCCGAACTCCACGAACAGCGTGATTCATGGGGCCTCCTTCAACACATTCTGTACACCCTCTAGGGAAGGTGTCATGTCCGACCTCACCTGGCAAAAGTCATCGTTCAGTGAAGCTGGTGCGGCCAACTGCGTGGAACTCGCCGCCGCATGGGACGGCATACGCCTACGCGAAAGCGACGAGCCCGACACGGTGCTTCGCACCAGCCCCGCCGCCCTTGGCATTTTCATACGGGCCGTGAAAGATGGCCGCCTCGACCACACCCACTGAGGAAAGCAGCATGCCGCACACCACATGGCGCAAGTCCTCCTTCAGTACGGACGTAGGCGCCAACTGCGTAGAACTGGCCACGAGCCCCGACGGCATCCGCATACGCGAAAGCGACCAACCCGACGCGGTACTCCGCACCACCCCCGCCACCCTCCGGTCGTTCATACGAGCCGTAAAAGCCGCCAGCCTCGACCACACCCACTGAGGAAAGCAGCATGCCGCACACCACATGGCGCAAGTCCTCCTTCAGCGCGGACGTCCACCAAAACTGCGTGGAACTCGCCGCCGCACACGACGGCATCCGCATACGCGAAAGCGACCAGCCGGAGACCTTGGTCCGTACGACGCCCGCCGCGCTCGGCGGCTTCATACGGGCCGCGAAGGCCGGTCGCCTTGATCGCACCCTCTGAGCGCAGGCCGGATGTCAAGCGCGGGTATCGTCTCGCGCGCTTCGCGCGATTGAGCAGCGGCGGGCACGGGCCGGGGCGTAGGGCGCGTTGCGGGCCGCCGGGCCGGTGGGGGTCCGTGCCGTGACGGCCATCGCACGCGGGGGTCGATGCCGATCCGGAGCGCGGTCCGGTGGGGCGGCCCCTCCGGGTACCCTCTCCGAAAACGCTTGATCTGAAGCAACTACCTTGTCAAAGGTTTTTGTGAGAGGTACCCCCTGTGGCGTCGCCGTGGATGCGGAGTCCGGCGGTCCGGCGACGGGCCTCGCCCCCGCACACGGATGCCGCCACCGGCGGTCGCCCCCACCGGCCCGGCAGTCGGCAGTCGGCCCGACGCCCCCGCCCCCTGCCCCGCTGCTCAAT
>NZ_BBOX01000177.1 GCF_001553455.1 Streptomyces hygroscopicus subsp. hygroscopicus | reverse complement strand
AAGCGCGCGAGACGGCGCCGCACCCGGCCCATGCGCCGCACCCGAGCGACGCGGCGCCCCGACCGACACGGCGCCCCGACCGACGCGGCGCCCCGACCGACGCGGCACCCCGACCGATGCGGCACCCCCGACCGATGCGGCACCCCCGGCGGAGGCGGCCCGTCGGGCGAGCGGGACAGCCCCCGGCCGACGGGACGGCGCTCCGGCTACGCGGCGGGCAGGGGCCACGCCTCCGACGGCTCGCCGAGCCATACGCAGTGGTGGCCATCGGCCGTGACCGTCAGCCCGAAGTCATACAGTTCGGGCCGCCCGGCGCCCTCCCACCAGGCGAGGGCGTCGGCCGTCTCGTCGGCCAGGTCGCGCGGCCCCCACTGGTACACCGCACCGCCCGCCGCGTACGCCCACGAGTCCCGGCTGCACCACCAGTGCCCGCCGTCCTGTGGCCAGTGCGCCACGTCCGCCATCCGCAGTCCCACCGCGAACTCGGCGTGCGGGTCGGCGAGCGCCGCGACGTCCAGCTCGGCTTTGCGCTCTCGGCTCGCCTCCCACGTCTCCGTGGAGAAGACCGCGTCGATGCGCGGGCGCGCCCGCTGGCCCCGCACCGCCATGAAGGTCACCGCGCCCGCGAACCGGCCCTCGGCGCAGCCGTCCGAGACGGTCAGCCGCGCGAGTCCGTGGGAGCAGAACGCGGTCCGGAAGGGAGCGAGGATCAAGCCGCCGGGCCGCACCTGCTCCACCCACGCCCACGGGATCGATGTCACCGAGGCCGTCGCCACCAGCCGGTCGTACGGCGCGCCGCTCCGCCAGCCCTGCTCGCCGTCCGCCTCCAGGACCGTCACTCCGCCGTACCCGGCGCGGCGCAGCGCGGTCCGTGCGCCGCCCGCCACCTCCGGGTCGATCTCCAGCGTGGTCACCCGCTCGGCACCCGCCCGCTCGGCCATCAGCGCCGCGTTGTACCCGGTGCCCGCCCCGATCTCCAGCACCCGGTGCCCCGGCCGCAGGTCCAGTGCGGCCAGCATGCCGACGACGGCGGTCGGCGCCGAGATGGAGCTGGTGGGCACATCGCCCCCGGCGGGGGCCGGGGCACCGTCGTCCACCTGGGTGGTGATGGCTCGTGCGGGGTCGTACACCATGCGGGCCCACTGGTCCGGGTCGTCCGCTCGGCGGAGCGGCCGGTACATGCCGCCGTCCACCACCCATACGGTGCCGGGGACGAACGCGTGCCGGGGGACGGCCTCGAACGCGCGCCGTATCCACGGCTCGGTGGTATCGAGCGCTTCGGCCGCCCGCGCGTGGAGAGTTTCCAGGTCGGTCACGTGCGGTGCGTCCCGCCGCCCGGCCCGGAGACGTCCGGGCGCTGTCCGTGCGTATGCCATGGGTTCCATGGATTCCGTGGAACCCATGGGCTCGGCCGCTTCGGCTGCGGGTCCGGCGGTGGCGGCTGTCCGTGCGCTCCCATGTCGGCCTCCCTCAAGGTCGTCGGTCGAGCGCCAGTGTGGGCGTCGCCCAGCGGCGCCCGGTAGAGCGCGTACGCCGCCCGCCGGGGGGCGTACGCGGCCGTCGCGCGCCGGGTGCGCTGGGTCATCGGCGGGTAGCCGGGTCATCGGCGGGCGGCGGAAACGTCTGATCACCGTCTGATCACCGGGGAGGGCGCCCCCGCCCCGAACCGAGCCGTGTGACCGGTTCAGCCCACTCGGATGGCCCGTTCCGTACCTCGCTGAGAGGATTGAGCAGATTTGCCGCACCGGGAAGAACAAGGAGAGCCGGTCATGTCCAAACGACTGCATGTGGGCAACTTGAGCTACCAGACGACGACACAGGACCTGGCGACCCTGTTCGGGCAGTTCGGCGAGGTGCTGGACGCCACCGTGATCACCGACCGGGAGAGCGGCCGTTCGCGGGGGTTCGGGTTCGTGGAGATGGACGAGGCGGCGGCGGAGAAGGCGATGGCCCAGCTCGACGGTTCGCAGCTGAACGGCCGGGCGGTGACCGTCACCGAGGCCAGGGCGGTCTCCCGGGACACGCGCTGAGAAACCGCCCGTGTACGGAGGGCAAAGACGGAACGTGCGGTTCGCCACGTATCGCCGCTAGGGCTTGCGGGTGGCGCGGTGTGCCGTGGTGATATGGATCGATGCGATCCCCCACACGCATATCTCCAGCCCAGCCCTCACCTCCGCACAGCGGTTCACCCGGCGTTCACTACCGCAACCCCTATGAGGAGCTAGCCGAGCTGGCCGATCCGGAGGATCCGGACGACCCGCTGGGCATCGGGCTGAAGCCGGAGGACGACGACGCGGACCTCGGCGGGCGCAGGGGCAAGCCCGCCGGCTCCGGGTCCGTGGACGACGGCGAACCGTGGTCACCGCCCAACCACCGCCGTGCGTCCCGGCGCCGGCGCGGTCGCCTCAAGGCGGTGCCGCGCCTCGCGAAGGCGCTCATCGGGCTGGTCGTGCTGGGGCTGCTGCTGGTGCTGGGCGACCGCTGGGCGGTGATGTACGCCGAGCGCAAGGCCGAGGAGCAGTTGCAGAAGAAGCTGGATCTGGCCACGGCGCCGAGGGTGACCATCCACGGCTTCCCGTTCCTCACCCAGGTGCTCGGCAAGCACTTGCAACAGGTCGACATCGCCGTTCCGGACGTGGCGGCCGACCGGGTCTCGCTCGCCGAAGTGCGCGCCCAGGCCCAGGACATCCGGATCGTGGGGGATCTGCCCAGCTCCTTCAAGGGGGCCGTGGTGGGCCGGATGAAGGGCGATGTGCTGCTGTCCTTCGAGGACCTCAACCGCGAACTGGGCGCCTCCCAGGTGCGGTTCCGGGCGCTGGGCCCCAGCTCGGTGCGGGCGGACGGGAAGCTCCCGGTCGCCAACAAGGAGGTGTCGCTGCACGCCAAGGCGCATATCCGGCGCCAGGGCGACCGGGGGATCTCCACCAGCGTCACCGATATGCGGCTGGACATCCCCGAGATCGCCACGTACCGGCCCGGCCCCGGGCCGCGCGCCGGACTGTTCCTGCACAAGAAGGCGGCGGAGCGGATCAGCGAGGACTCCGAGAAGGCGCGGACGCTGCTGTCGGTCCCGTCCGTGGCGGAGAAGCTCGGGCTGGCGCCCGAGGAGGCGGGACAGACGCGGAACGACGACCGGCAGCTGGACCGGATCACGGGGTCGCCGCGTTTCGTCCCCGCGCTGCTCGGGGTCAACCTCGTCCAGGCGGTCAACGACCATCCCCAGCTGGCCCGGAAGCTCGGCATCGACCCGACGGTGGCCGCCGCCCTGGCGCGGCTGAAGGTGCCGGAGCTGACGGACAAGCTACAGCTGTCCTTTCAGCTGCCCGAGAAGGCCAAGGGCATCCGGCTGGCGAACATCGGCGTCTCCCCGGAAGGAATCCGCGCCGATCTGACGGGCGCCGAGCTGAATTTCGGAAAGACCCGCTAGGGAATTTACGCGCACAAGGGGCCGGTGGTATGCGCCACCGGCCCCTTTCTTCTGTCCGCGCCTGCGCGCCCGGGGTCGCCGACGCGCCCGTACATAAGCCGTTTCACGCAAGACGCAGCAGGTCACGGCGTGGTTCCACACCTTTGATGAGAATTCCGTCAGACCGTTCTTGGCAAACTCACAGCTTAATCCGACCTCGCTCACGGATAGCGCTCCTAATGTCTTCCATGTCGAAACCGAACGGCCCCGGTCGAGGGTCGAATGGCTTCGGCGAAGAAAAGAAACAGCGCATACCGAAAGGCAGAACCATGAGCTTCCACAAGATCGTCCCGGTCAAGCCCGCCCGCAAGTCCGAGCCGAAGAAGAAGCACCACGCCCCGAAGCCGGCCCCGAAGAAGGCGGCGAAGAAGCCCCGGCGTCGCCCCATCGGTGGCTGACCCACACACCGTGAGGCGGGTCCGCGGCATCGCGCCGCGGGCCCGCCTCGGCCATGTCCGGAGCAGAGCGGGAGAGACCGACCGTGACCTCGTACCAAGACCAGCCCACGATGCAGCTGCGCGCGATCGGGTCCGCCCCCGTCGGCAGGCACCGGCGCCCCGGGCGGCCACGCCCTTACGGGCGGCACCGGCCGAAGCCCGCGCGGCTGCCGGAGGAGTACGGGTACGTCCCCGTGGCGGACGCGCACGGCGAGTTCGGCGGCGACGGCGGCACGCGCGGCGACGGCGGCACAAGCGGTGACGGCGGTCGCACGAGCGGTGACGGCGGCAAGGGCTGTGACGGCGGCACGAGCGGCAACAGCGGCAAGGTCGGCGAGACGGGCAACAGCGGCGCGACCGGCGAGGGGCGCGAACGGACGGCTCCGCGGCTCACCGCACGGCAGGCGTTCCGCCGGTTCTGGCCGCTCACCCAGGGCGACCGGCACCGGCTGGTGCTGATCTGCGTCTGTGTCATCGCGGCGGCGCTCGCCGAGACCGCCGCCATCCTGCTCTTCTCCGATCTGACCGACAACGCCCTGCGGCGGGGCTCGCTCAGCGCCTTCTGGACCCCCGCCGCGCAGTGGCTCGCGGTCGCGGTGCTCGGCGCGGCCGTCGGCTACCTCGGCAACTCGCTCGCCGTATGGACCGCCGAGCGGTTCGTGCTGCGCCTGCGGGCCCGGGTCTTCGCGCATGTGCAGGAGCTGCCCCCGCACTTCTTCCAGCGCCACCGCCAGGGCGATCTGGTCGAACGCCTCACCGGGGACGTGGAGTCCATCGAGCAGATGGTGGTCTCCGGGGTGGTGAGCACCGTCTCCGCCGTCTTCAGCACCGTCCTCTTCTCGCTCGCCGCCCTCCGGCTGCGCTGGGACCTGGCGCTGGCCACCTTCGTCCTGGCGCCGCTCTTCTGGCTGGCCGCGCGGCGCTTCTCCGGGCGGATCACCTCGGTCGCCCGGGACGAGCGGGTCGCCGACGGCGCGATCACCTCCGTCGTCGAGGAGTCGCTCGGCAACATCGTGCTGACCCAGGCGTACAACCGTAAGGACGCCGAGGAGCGGCGGCTGGGCCGGGAGGCGGGTGCGTGGCTGCGGGCGTCGGTGGCCGGGGCCCGGATGAGCGAGCTGTACGAGCAGCTGGTCGAGGTCATCGAGACGCTGTGCGTACTCGCCGTGATCGGGCTCGGCGCCTGGGAGATCTCCCAGGACCGGATGACCATCGGGCAGCTGCTGGCCTTCGCCGCCTTCCTCGGCTACCTGTACCCGCCGATCCGCAACCTCGGACAGCTCGGTCTCACCCTTACCGCCGCCACCGCGGGCGCCGAGCGGCTGGTGGAGATCCTCGACGCCGAGCCCGCCGTGAGCGATCCGCCCCCGGGGGCGGCGGTCGCGCCGTGGCGGGTGCACGGCACGGTGGAGTTCGACCGGGTCGGCTTCCGCTATCCCGGCGGCGACCGGCGCACCCTGGCCGGTGTCTCGTTCACCGCCCGGCCGGGTGAGTTCGTGCTGATCACCGGGGCGAGCGGGGCGGGCAAGTCCACCGTCTCCAAGCTGCTGACGCGCTTCTACGACCCGGTGGAGGGGCAGGTGCGGCTCGACGGCGTACCGCTGCCCGCGATGCCGCTGGACTTCCTGCGGGAGCACGTGACGCTGCTGCCGCAGGAGACGCTGATCCTGCACGACACCATCCGGGAGAACATCGCCTGCGGGCGCCCCGGCGCCGCCGAGCACGAGATCGTCCGGGCGGCGCGGGACGCCGCCGCCCACGACTTCATCGCGGCCCTGCCCGAGGGCTACGACACCCGGATCGACCCGCACACCGCACGGCTGTCCGGCGGGCAGCTCCAGCGCATCGCCATCGCCCGCGCGATGCTGCGCGACGCGCCCGTCCTCGTCCTGGACGAGCCCACCACCGGACTGGACGCGCTGGCCGCGCGGCGGGTCGTCCGGCCGCTGCGGCGGCTGATGTCCGGCCGCACCACGATCATGATCACCCACGATCTGAACCTGGCGCCGGACGCGGACCGCGTGCTGGTGCTGGACCACGGGCGGGTCGTGGAGACGGGCACGCACCGCGACCTGCTGGCGCTGGGCGGTGCGTACGCGCGGCTGCACGGCTCCCAGAACGGCTCCTCCCAGGCGGACACCGGCCCGCGGCCGACGCTCCGGCTCGGACCGCTGTGACGGGGCCACTGGCCGTACACGTACGGAAGCGGGGTGCGGGTGCGGGCCCGCACCCGGGCCCGCACCCGCTCCCGGGCGCCTCGCTGCCCGGTCCCCCGCCACCGGGCCCGGAGCCGGAGTTCAGCCGAGGACGGCCCCGGGCTGAGCCGAGATCGAGCCGGACTCGGCCAGGCCGAATCAGTCAGGTCGAATCGCGGGCCCGGTCGAATCGGACTCGGCCAGGCCGCATCCCGGACACGGCCGAACCGGACTCAGTCAGGCCGGTCCCAGGCCCGGCCGAACCGGGCTCAGACAGGTCGATCCTGGGCCCGGTCGAACCGGACTCAGTCGAGGTCGGTCCCGGGCGTGGGCGGAGGCGTGGGCGGGGGCGTGGGCGCGCCCGGGAGCCTGAGCCAGGCGACCGTACCGCCGCCCGGGGCCGGTTCCAGCCCCACCTGGCCGCCCGACTGCTGGACCGTACGGGCGACGATCGACAGCCCGAGGCCCGAACCGGGCATGCTGCGGGCGGACGGCGAGCGCCAGAAGCGCTCGAAGACATGCGGCAGTTCCTCGGCGGGGATGCCGGGGCCATGGTCCCGCACCCTCATCTCTCCGCTTCTGAGGACGACGTCGATCACACCACCCGATGGGCTGAACTTCACGGCGTTGTCGAGCAGATTGACCAGCGCCCGCTCCAGGGCGTCCGCGTCGCCGCGGACGTACCAGGGCTCGATCGAGGCGTTGAGGGTGAGATGCGTACCGCGCAGCCGCGCCCGCTCCAGGGCCGTCCGGGCCACCTCGTGCAGGGCGACCACCTGCGGTGGCCCACTGCCGGGAAGGGCGTCGGGGCGGGACAGCTCCTGCAGATCGCCGATCAGCGCGGCCAGCTCGGTCATCTGCGCCTTGACGCTCCCCATGAGCGCCTTACGGTCGGCGGGCGGCAGCGGGCGGCCGGTCTCCTCGCTGCGGGCGAGCAGTTCGATATTGGTCCGGAGCGAGGTGAGCGGCGTACGCAGCTCATGCCCGGCGTCCGCGATCAGCTGCTGCTGGCGGTCGCGGGAGGAGGCGAGGGCGGCCGTCATCGAGTTGAACGACCGGGACAGCCGGGCGATCTCGTCATCGCCCTCCGCGGGGATGCGGACGGCCAGGTCCTCGGTGCGGGCCACGTGCTCGACCGCCTCGGTCAGCCGGTCCACGGGTTTGAGCCCGGTCCTGGCGATCCACAGGCCCGCCACGCCCGCGCCGACGACACCGACCCCGGCGACGACGGAGAGGACGAGCGCGAGCGTGCCCAGCGGACGCTCGACCTCGCTCAGCGGGCGGGCCATGGAGACGGCGACCCCGCCCGGCAGCGGACTGCCGGGGCCGCCCGTGGGCCGGTAGGTGTACACCCGCATGCCCTGGCCGTTCGCGGCCGTCGCGTCGTGCAGCGCGTTCGGCCGGCGGCCGAGGGCCACAGCCAGGTCGGAGGTGGTCACCGGCAGCTGCGCCGCCCCGGGCTGGCGGCAGCGGCTCCCGTCGGCCAGCACGATCTGCACGGAGTACGAGCCGAGGGCGCGCGGGGTGTGGCCGTCGGCGCCGCGCGGACTCTGGCACGCCTCCAGGATGCTGAGCACATTGCGCTCGTCGACCTTGACGTTGCGCAGGGAGGAGTCGAGTTGGGCGCTGAGCTGCTCCCGGACGATCAGCCAGCACGCGAACGCGGACACCGCCACCGCCACCGCCACCGCCACCGCCGTCAGCAGGGCCAGCCGCGAGCGCAACGGCAGTCTGCGGAACCTCACGAAAGATCGCCCTCCGCGGATCGCAGGACGTACCCCACCCCGCGCACGGTGTGCACCAGCCGCGGCTCGCCGCCCGCCTCGGTCTTGCGGCGCAGATACATCACGTACACGTCCAGCGAGTTGGACGACGGCTCGAAGTCGAAGCCCCACACCGCCTTGAGGATCTGCTCACGGGTGAGCACCTGGCGGGGGTGCGCCAGGAACATCTCCAGCAGGGTGAACTCGGTGCGGGTCAGCTCGACGCGGCGGGCGCCCCGGGTGACCTCGCGGGTGATCAGGTCCATCCGCAGATCGCCGAAGGCCATCACATCGCCTTCGGGGAGCGCCTGGCCCTGTCGCGTCGCGTAGGAGCTGCGGCGCAGCAGGGCGCGGATGCGGGCCAGCAGCTCGTCCAGTTCGAAGGGTTTGACCAGGTAGTCGTCCGCGCCCGCGTCGAGCCCGGTGACCCGGTCGCCGACCGTGTCCCGCGCCGTGAGCATCAGGATCGGCAGCGTCGCTCCGGTGGCGCGCAGCCGCCGCGCCGCGGTCAGCCCGTCCATCCGGGGCATCAGCACGTCCAGCACGATCAGTTCGGGGTCGTAGGAGCCGACCTTGTCCAGCGCGTCCAGGCCGTCCACGGCGGTCTCGGTCGCGTAGCCCTCGAAGACGAGGCTGCGCCGCAGGGCCTCCCGGACGGCCGGCTCGTCGTCGACGATCAGGATGCGGGCGGCGGGCTGGTCGCCCAGGTCGACGGAGCTCATGGGTCGGTTTCCTCGGTTTCCTCAACGATGACGGTGGGCGGGACATGGCCGCGCTGCCGAGGGAGCCGCTCTGCCGCTCGTGCCACTGCTGTGCCGCTGTCGTGCCACTGCTGTGCCGCTCATGCCACTGCTGTACCGCTCGTGCCATGCCACTGCTGTGCCGCTTCGCCGCCGCCCCTGCCGCGCTGCTGCCAGCCTCGCACGCCGGTCAGACGTTGCCGTCGCTGCCGCCCGCGCGCAGGGAGGCGAGGTCGGACTTGACGGTGTTGATCGGGATCGCGAAGCCGAGGCCGATGCTGCCCGCGCTGCTGGAGCTCTGCTCCGAGGCCGAGGAGTACATCGCGGAGTTGATGCCGACGATCTGGCCGCTCATGTTGATCAGCGCACCGCCGGAGTTGCCGGGGTTGAGCGAGGCGTCGGTCTGGATGGCCTTGTAGGTGGTGGTCGACGAGCCGACGTCGCCGTTGTACTGGCCGCCGCCGAACTCGAAGGGCCACTGACGGCCGCCGCCCGGCCCCTGGCCGCCCTGGCCCTGGCTCTCGTCCGTGGAGACGGTGACATCACGGTTGAGCGCGGAGACGATGCCGCTGGTGACGGTGCCGGTGAGGCCCTCCGGCGAGCCGATGGCCACGACCTGGTCGCCCACCGTGACCTTGCTGGAGTCGCCGAGTACGGCGGGCTTGAGCCCGCTCGCGCCCCGCACCTTGATCAGCGCGAGGTCCTTCTTGCTGTCGGTGCCGACGACCGTGGCGGTCTTCTTGCTGCCGTCGCTGAAGGTCACCTGGATCGAGTCGGCGCCGGAGACGACGTGGTTGTTGGTGATGATCTCGCCACCGCTGGTGATGATCACACCGGAGCCGGTGGACTGACCGCTGGTGCCGCTGGCGCCGACCTCCACGATGCTGGGGCTGACGGCCGCCGCGACGGCCGAGACCCCGCTGCTGCTGGTGGACTTGGCGTTGACCACGGGCGTGGAGATCGCGGTGTCGGACTTCTGGGTGGCGTTGGTGACCAGCGCGGCCGCCCCGCCGCCCACGAGCGCCGAGACCGCCGCCACGGCCGCGATCAGCGCGACCGGCCGTGGCATCCGCGCCCGGCGCCGCCGCCCGCCGTCGTACGCCCCCTCGGCCGCCGACGCGCCCCCGTCCTCCCCGGCCCCGCCCCCGCCACTGCCACCGCCCGGCCACACGGTGACCCCGGACGGCGTGGTCACCGGCTGCTGAGGCTGGTACGCGGGTGGCGCGGGATACCCCGCGCCACCGCCGTACGGGAAGGGATAGGGCTCGTCTGCGCCGCTGCGGCGTGTGCTGTCCGTCATGGATATGACTGTGCGGCCGGATTATGAGAGTCAGCTGAGTGCCCGCTGAGAAGCCCGCCAGAAGTCGGTATGCCCGACATAAAGGCGCCCCCGGCGTGCAGGCGCTCCGCCTGCCCCGACTGGCCCGCCTGCCCCGACTGACCCGGCTAACCCGGCTGCCCCGATCGCCCCGACCGCACCGACCGCACCGACCGCACCGACCGCACCGACCGCACCGACCGCACCGACCGCACCGACCGCACCGACGCAAAAGCGCTCCGGCCTCGCCAGGGTATGCCCGGCACAAGGAGGCGCCCCGGCCCGGCCGATGGGCTCATCTCCGACAAGCCCGCCGCGCTCGGGTTCGACCGGACGGTGTGCGGGGCGGGAGTCTGCCACCGCCGGGGCGCGGGTGTCGCTATGGCGTTCCGCCGACGTCCGTGACCATGCGGACGAGGGTGTCGACGAGTTCGTCGGGGGTGGCGCGCAGGGCGTCTGTGCCGAGGTGGCCGCTGAGTTCCATGTCCGCGATGCCGTGGGCGCTGGTGAGCAGCAGGGCGCCGTAGTGCCGTGCGTTCCGCTCCCCGACGAGGTCGGCGACGACGGCCAGGAACTCGTCCTGGAAGCGTGCGGCCGCGCGGACCCGGTCCGCGGCCGGGTCGCCCGCCGGTCCGCAGAGCTGACGCCGGACGCGATCGAGACCTTCGCCGAGGTCTTCGGGGCGGTGCCCGTGGCGCCTGAACAACATCTGGTACAGGTGCGGCTGGTCCCGGCCGACGCCGATCAGCGTGCGGAGAGCGCCGCGCAGCTTGTCGGAAGCCGACCGGGCCGGATCGGTCCGCAGGGCGCGGACCTGGTCCGCGATCCGTTCCCAGCTCTCGGTCGCGACGGCGGTCAGCAGGCTGTCCTTGCCCGTGAAGTGCCGGTACGGCGCTCCCCGCGTCACGCCGGCCCGCGCGCCCACCTCGCGCAGGGTGACGGCTTCGGGGCCGCCGAGGTCGAGGAGGTCGGCGGCCGCGTCGAGCAGCGCGCGACGGGTGAGAGCGGCGGACTCCGCGCGAGTGACCATGGGCCCATCATACGGTTGACAGTGTCATCTGTACTGATAGCGTAACCAAGATGACAACGTCATCTGAGACCCGGAAGCTGGTCGTCGTCACCGGAGCTTCCACGGGCATGGGCGCGTCCGCCGCCCGCGAACTGGCTCGTCAGGGCTTCCACGTCCTGGCCGGTGTGCGACGCGACCGTGACGCCGACGCCATCCGGTCGACCGGTATCGAGCCGGTCATCCTCGACATCACCAAGTCCGAGCAGGTGGAGGCACTCGCCGCGCGGGTCGCCGACGACCCGCGCGCACTGCACGCGCTCGTCAACAACGCCGGCATCCAGGTGAACGCCCCGGTCGAAGCCCTGCCGATGGCGGAGTGGCGGCGGGTGTTCGAGGTCAACCTGTTCGGCCACATCGCCGTCACTCAGGCACTCCTGCCCGCGCTGCTGCGCGGCAAGGGCCGTGTGATCAACATCAGCTCCATCGGCGGCAAGTTCGCCATGGCCACGTACGGCGCCTACGCCGGAACGAAGTTCGCCTTGGAGGCGGTCAGCGACTCGCTCCGCCGGGAGGTCGGACCGCTGGGCGTCCAGGTGGTCGTGGTCGAACCCGGCGGCATCCGCACGGAGATGGCCGCCCGCGGGATCGCCACGGCGAACCAGCTGGCCGCCCAGATGACGCCGGCCCAGAAGGAGCGCTACGGCAGCCTGGTCCAGGCGAACAACAAGCTGATGGCCTCGGGCACCGCGTCAGGGCTGACCGCCGACGCCGCCGCCCGGGTCATCGCGAAGGCCGTGACGGCCCGCAGACCGCGCACCCGCTACACCGCCGGCCGAGACGCCGCCCTGATCATGCGCCTGGGCCGGATGCTGTCCGACCGCACCCTCGACCGCGTCCTCGCCGCGAACCTGCGCCGCCACGACCCGAAGGGAGCCGTCGGCCGACGAGCACCCCACGAACGGCTCCGCCCCCTGTGGTGCGGCCACCGATGACCTCACCGTCGGCCTCACGACTCCCCTCCGGCCCGGGGCGGGACTCCCGCAGCGTGGCCGTGTGCAGCTCGTAGCCGGAAAGCGCGCATGCCGCAGCCAGTTGGGCGGCGTCGGGGCGCGGGCACTGGCTACTCCACCGCGCTCGCCCGCGAACGCCTCGGCTTCGCCGACATCACCAGGATCGAGGTCGCCCCCACCGACTGGAGCAGGCGGCGAGCCTCCCCGGCGTCGCACCACGGCCCCACCACACGAGCGCGGCCCGGCGAGCGGGCCACAACGGGTGTCACCCCCGGTTTCCGCGGTGCAGCCGCGAGCCCCTCTCGCCACGCGTGGGCGCGGCCCACAGCGCCGCGCCTCGCCGTAAGGCGGGCGCCCCACCACAAGACCAGCGCCCCACCGCAAGGGGCTCGCCTCACCACAAGGGGATCGGCTCGCCGTAAGGCAGGCGCCTCACCACGAGGGGACCGCCCCACCGCAAGGGGACCGCCCCACCGCAAGGCGGGCGCCTCACCGCAAGACCAGCGCCCCACCGCAAGGGAGCCCGCCCCACCGCAAGGCCGCGCCCCACCGCAAGGCCGCGCCTCGCCGCAATGGACCCGCCTCGCCGAGGAGACCGCGCCGGTCCGCAGGGCCACCGCCGCCGGACGGCAAGGCGGCCGGGGCCGTCGGGGCCGTCGGGGCCCCCAGGGCCCCGACCCGCGCAGAAGAGCAGAAGCGCAGAAGCTATGCGCAGCCGCAGGAGCGGCGGACCACCAGCGCCGAGGGGAACTGCTTGACCCGTTCGCGGCGGGAACCGGCCAGGCGGACGCCGTCCTCCAGCACCAGATCGACCGCGGCCCGCGCCATCGCGGGGCGGTCGGAGCCGACCGTGGTCAGCGGGGGGTCGGTGAGGTGGGCTTCCTTCACGTCGTCGAAACCGGCCACCGCCAGCTCCCCCGGTACCTCGATCCGCAGCTCACGCGCCGCCCGCAGCACCCCGAACGCCTGGTCGTCGGTGGCGCAGAAGATGGCCGGGGGCCGGTCGGGTCCGGACAGCAGTTCCAGGGCGACCTTGTAGGCGTCATACCGGTTGTACGGGGCCTGGAAGAGCCGCCCCTCGGTCGTCCGCCCCGCCTCGTGCATCGCGCGGCGCCAGCCCTCGACGTGGTCGGTGACGGGGTCGCCGACGGTCGGGGTTATCTCGGTGCCGCCGAGGCAGGCCACGTACTCATGGCCGTGCTCCAGCAGATGCCGCACCGCCAGCTGCGCGCCCCCGGTGTCGTCCAGCACCACCGCCACGTCGTCGATCGCCTCGGGGCGCTCGTGCAGCAGCACCACCCGGGCGTCCCACGCCTCGATCTCGGCCGCCGCGTTCTCACTCATGCCCTGGCTGATGAGGATCAGCCCGGACACCCGCATCCCCAGGAAGGCGCGCAGATAGTGCACTTCGCGCTCGTCGAGGTAGTCGGAGTTGCCGACCAGCACCATCTTTCCGCGCTCGGCGGCCGCCTGCTCGACGGCGTGTGCCATCTCCGCGAAGAACGGCTGGCGGGCATCCGGAACGATCAGCCCTATGAGATCCGTCCGGCGGCTCGCCATCGCCTGCGCCACCCGGTCCGGCCGATAGCCGAGCTCCTTGATCGCGGCGAGCACCCGCTCGCGCGTGGCCGGGGCGACCGGCCGGGGTCCGTTATTGATGACATAACTGACGACCGCGGTCGAAGTCCCCGCAAGTCGTGCCACGTCATCCCGCGTCACCTTGGCCACGCGCGAAGTCTACGCGGGTCCAGCTAGGTGTTGGCCGGTCGTGCGGCAGCGGCCTTCGCCGCGGAGCCCGCCGCCCCGTCGGGGTGTTCGCCCCGCACCTCGTCACCGGCCCCGGCGTCGCGCGCCGCCGCCTTGGCGCGGGCCTCCTCGGCGGCGCGCTCGACCTTCTCCGGCGCAACGAAGCGGTAGCCCACGTTCCGCACCGTGCCGATCAGGGATTCGTGTTCCGGGCCGAGTTTCGCGCGCAGCCGCCGGACGTGGACGTCCACGGTGCGGGTGCCGCCGAAGTAGTCGTAGCCCCAGACCTCCTGCAACAGCTGCGCCCGGGTGAAGACCCGGCCGGGGTGCTGGGCGAGGTACTTCAACAGCTCGAACTCCTTGAATGTGAGATCGAGCACACGGCCCTTGAGCTTGGCGCTGTACGTGGCCTCGTCGACCGACAGATCGCCGTTGCGGATCTCCATCGGGCTGTCGTCGGTGGTGATCTGCTGGCGGCCCATGGCCAGCCGCAGCCGGGCCTCGACCTCCGCCGGGCCCGCGGTGTCCAGCAGAACGTCGTCGATGCCCCAGTCGGCGGTGACGGCGGCGAGCCCGCCCTCGGTCACCACCAGGATCAGCGGGCAGCCGGGGCCGGTGGACCGCAGCAGCTGGCACAGGTTGCGCACCTGGGGCAGATCGCGGCGGCCGTCGATCAGGATGACATCGGCGCCCGGGGTGTCCACGAGGGCCGGACCTTCGGCGGGAGCCACCCGCACACTGTGGAGCAGCAGACCGAGGGCGGGAAGCACCTCCGTCGAGGGCTGGAGTGCGTTGGTCAGCAGGAGGAGGGCACTCATCGTCCATCACCCGCCCCGGCCATGATCTCGATGTCGTGCACGCTTCGCTCGCCCATTACGTCGGTTCCTCCTCGGTCCCTTGCGAGAGGGGCACCTCCCAGGCAGTGCCCGGGGGAGTCTGCGGCCACTTCTTCCTACGGTTACGCTCCGCGCCCTTGGAGCGACGGTGCGCTCAAACGCGCACCACGCCCCTGAAAGCACAAAAGGACCCGGGGGCAACGTTGCCCGGATCCTCTTCACAGCAGAATAACCCACATGACATGTGCTGGAGGGACCGAATCCGCTCCCCGTTGTCCTCCCGCGACCGTCACGCGGGAGCGGCGGACCACTCTGCTGACCGATGACGGAGTCCCGATCGAGGCGCGGTACGAGCCTTCCCCGACCCCCGGCGCCGAACCCTCCGGCACGCTCGCGCTGGTACTCGGGCACGGGTTCACCGGCTCCCTGGAACGGCCCGCGCTGCGGCGGGTGGCCTCGGCGTTCCGCCAGCGTACGGCCGTGATCACGTTCTCCTTCCGGGGCCACGGGCGGTCCGGCGGACGGTCCACGGTCGGGGATCGGGAGGTGCTGGACCTGGCCGCCGCGGTGGCTTGGGCACGTCGGCTCGGGCACCGGCGGGTCGCCACGGTCGGCTTCTCGATGGGCGGCTCGGTGGTGATCCGGCAGGCGGCCCTGTACGGGACGGGCCACGGGGCGAACGAAGAAATCCGGCCGATGCAAGACGTACACCACGGGGGGCGCACAGGGCGCTCGCAACGGTGCACGGCCCCCGCGCCCGGGGACGCGCCCGACACCGCGTCCGGCCCAGCGCTCGATGCCGCGTCCGGCCAAGCGTCCAACACGGCATCCGACACCACACCCGGCGGTCCCCCGCCCGTCCCCGCGCCCGGCCCCGCACCCGACGCCGCGCCCGATGCCGTGATCGCGGTGAGCGCACCCGCCCGCTGGTACTACCGGGGCACCGCGCCCATGCGGCGGGTGCACTGGGCGGTCACCCGGCCGGCGGGTCGGCTGGTCTCCCGCTACGGGCTACGCACCCGGATCGACCCCCGGGGCTGGGGCGTCGATCCGCTGCCCCCGGTGGCCGCGGCGCCGCTGATCGCGCCGACGCCGCTGCTGATCGTGCACGGCGACCGGGACCCGTACTTCCCGCTGGACCATCCGCGGATGCTGGCATCGGCGGCGGACCCGTCCAGCACCGAGCTGTGGATCGAACCGGGCTTCGGCCACGCGGAGACCGCCGCCTCCCCCGCCCTGCTGACCCGCATCGCCGACTGGGCCGCGGCCCACACCTGAGCGGCCGCACCGCGCGCACGCAGGTGCGCGCGACCACA
>NZ_BBOX01000176.1 GCF_001553455.1 Streptomyces hygroscopicus subsp. hygroscopicus | reverse complement strand
CCGCCACCGCCCCCACAGCCGGGCGCGCGACCACCGCCACCGCGCCCACAGCCATGCGCGCCGTCACAGCCATCCGCGCCGCCGCCCCGCCTCGGCGCCGTCACCCCGCCTCCGCGCCGTCACCCCGCCTCCGCGCCGTCACCCCACCTCGGCGCCGCCGCCCCGCTTCCGCGCCGTCACTCCGCTTCCGCCACCGGCTCCGCGAACTGGGACGCGTAGAGCCGGGCGTACGCGCCGCCGGCCGCCAGGAGCGTCTCGTGGGAGCCCTGCTCCACGATCCGCCCCGACTCCATCACCAGGATCACGTCCGCGTCGCGGATGGTCGACAGCCGGTGCGCGATCACGAAGCTCGTACGGCCGCTGCGCAGCGAGGCCATCGCCCGCTGGATGAGGACCTCGGTACGGGTGTCGACCGAGCTGGTGGCCTCGTCCAGCACCAGGATCGACGGCTCCGAGAGGAACGCGCGGGCGATGGTGATCAGCTGCTTCTCCCCGGCGCTGACGTTGGAGCCCTCCTCGTCGATCACCGTGTCGTAGCCGTCCGGCAGGGTCCGCACGAAGCGGTCCACATAGGTGGCCCTGGCCGCCTCGACGATCTGCTCGAAGCTCGCTCCCCGCGCGCCGTAGGCGATGTTCTCGGCGATCGTCCCGCCGAAGAGCCAGGTGTCCTGGAGCACCATCCCGATGTGGGAGCGCAGTTCCTCCCGCGACATTTCGGCGATGTCCACCCCGTCCAGCGTGATCCGCCCGCCGCTGACCTCGTAGAACCGCATCAGCAGATTGACCAGCGTGGTCTTTCCGGCGCCGGTCGGGCCGACGATGGCCACGGTCTGCCCCGGCCGCACCGACAGCGACAGACCGTCGATGAGCGGCTTGTCCGGCTGGTAGCGGAAGGAGACGTCCTCGAAGGCGACCTGTCCCCGCACCGCCTCCGGCCGCCGCGCGTCCACCGGCTCCGCGCTCTGCTCGGGCGCGTCCAGCAGCTCGAAGACCCGCTCGGCGGAGGCCACGCCCGACTGCACCATGTTGGCCATGGAGGCCACCTGGGTCAGCGGCTGGCTGAACTGCCGGGAGTACTGGACGAACGCCTGCACATCGCCGATCGACAGCGTCCCGCTGGCCACCCGGAGCCCGCCGACCACGGCCACCAGCACATAGTTGAGGTTCCCGATGAACGTCATCGCGGGCTGGATCAGCCCCGAGATGAACTGGGCCCGGAAGCCCGCCTCGTAGAGCTTGTCGTTCTGCTCCCGGAACGCCCGCGCGGACTCCTTCTCCCGCCCGAAGACCTTCACCAGCGCATGGCCGGTGTACATCTCCTCGATATGGGCGTTGAGCTTGCCCGTGGTCTTCCACTGGGCGACGAACTGCGGCTGGGCGCGCTTGCCGATGCGCACGGTGACCCACACCGAGACCGGCACGGTGATCAGCGCCACCAGCGCCAGCAGCGGTGAGATCCAGAACATCATCGCCAGCACGCCTACGATCGTCAGCAGCGAGGCCATGATCTGGCTGAGGGTCTGCTGCAGCGTCTGCTGGATGTTGTCGATGTCGTTGGTGGCGCGGGAGAGCACCTCACCGCGCGACTGCCGGTCGAAGTACGACAGCGGCAGCCGGGCCAGCTTGTGCTCCACGTCCTCGCGCAGCCGGAAGACCGCGCGCTGGACGACGGCCGTCGCCAGCCGCGCCTGGACCAGGCCCAGCAGCGCGGCGGCGAGGTACAGCGCCGTGACCCACAGCAGCACCGTGCCGACCGCGTGGAAGTCGATCCCCTGGCCGGGGGTGACGTCCATCGAGGCGACCATGTCGGCGACCGTGCCCTGGCCCCTGTCGCGCAGCCACTGGACGGCCTGCTCCTTGCTGGCGCCGTCGGGCAGCTGCCGTCCGACGATGCCCGCGAAGATCAGGTCGGTGGCCTCGCCGAGGATCTTCGGACCCGCCACCGCGAGACCGATGCTGACCGTGCACAGCGCGAGCACCACCAGCGCGATCCCGCGCTCGGGGCGCAGCCGCGCCAGCAGCCGGCGGCTGGAGCCGCGGAAGTCCATGGACCGCTCGGCCGGCGGCCCGCCCATGAAGCGTCCGGGCCCGGCGGCGGGCGCCGGCCCCCTGCGGGGCGCCGTGGTGCCGCTCATGCCGCCTCCTGTTCGGTGAGCTGGGAGAGCACGATCTCCCGGTAGGTCTCGTTGCCGGCCATCAGCTCACCGTGGGTACCGGCGCCGACGATCCGCCCGGAGTCGAGCACCACGATCAGATCGGCGCCGCGGATGGTGGACACCCGCTGGGCGACGATGACGACCGTCGCGTCCTCCGTCTCGTCCGCGAGCGCCGCCCTCAGCCGGGCGTCGGTGGCGTAGTCCAGCGCGGAGAAGGAGTCGTCGAAGAGGTAGACGGACGGCTTGCGAACCAGGGCGCGGGCGATCGCCAGCCGCTGCCGCTGACCGCCGGACACATTGGTCCCGCCCTGGGCGATCGGGGCGTCCAGACCGCCCTCCATGGCCGCCACGAACTCCCGCGCCTGGGCCGTCTCCAGGGCCTGCCACAGCTCCTCGTCGGTGGCGTCGGGATTGCCGTAGCGCAGGTTGGAGGCGACCGTGCCGGAGAAGAGGTACGGCTTCTGCGGGACGAGCCCTATGGTCCGCGACATCACCTCCGGGTCGAGGTCGCGGACGTCCACCCCGTCGATGTGGACGCTGCCGTCGGTCGCGTCGAACAGCCGCGGCACCAGGCCGAGCAGGGTCGACTTGCCGCTGCCGGTCGAGCCGATGACGGCGGTGGTACGGCCGGGCCGGGCGGTCAGCGAGATGTCGCGCAGCACCGGCTCGTCGGCGCCCGGATAGCGGAACTCCACGCCCCGCAGCTCCAGCAGCCCCCGTCCGGCGGCGCCGGACGCGGGCGCGACGGGCACCAGCGGCGGCACCACGCTGGTCCCGGTGTCCAGCACCTCCTGGACGCGCTCGGCGCACACCTCGGCCCTCGGCACCATCATGAACATGAAGGTGGCCATCATCACGGACGTCAGGATCTGCATCAGATAGCTGAGGAACGCGGTCAGCGCGCCGACCTCCATACCGCCGCTGTCGATGCGCTGTCCGCCGAACCAGACGACCGCGACGCTGGAGACGTTCACCACCAGCATCACGGCGGGGAACATCAGCGACATCAGCCGTCCGGCGCGCAGCGAGACGTCCATCAGGCCGGTGTTGGCGGCGGCGAAGCGGTCGCGCTCATGGGTGTCGCGGACGAAGGCCCGGATGACCCGGATGCCGGTGATCTGCTCGCGCAGCACCCGGTTGACGGTGTCGATGCGCTCCTGGACGTCGCGGAACAGCGGCCGCATCCGGCGGGCGATGAGCGTGACGAGGATGCCCAGGGCCGGAACGATGAGCAGGAGCAGCCCGGACAGCGGAACGTCCTGGTTGAGCGCCATGATCACGCCGCCGATGCACATGATCGGCGCCGAGACCATCAGCGTGAAGGCCAGCAGGCACAGCATCTGCACCTGCTGCACGTCGTTGGTGGTGCGGGTGATCAGGGACGGCGCCCCGAAGTGGCCCATCTCGCGGGCGGAGAAGGACTGCACCCGGTCGAAGACGGCGGCGCGCACATCGCGGCCGAGCGCCATGGAGGTACGGGCGCTGAAGTAGACGGCTCCCGCGGCGCACCCGATCTGCACAAGTGTGACGGCGACCATCAGGCCACCGACCCGGAGGATGTAGCCGGTGTCACCCTTGACCACTCCGCCGTCGATGATGTCCGCGTTCAGCGTCGGCAGGTAGAGGGTCGCGAGTGTTTGCACCAGCTGCAATAACACGATCAAAGAGATCGTTCGGCTATAGGGCCTCAGATACGCCCGTATCAGTCGTACCAGCACACCGAAACCTTAAGCGACGGGAACCCCGAACCGGCCGTATTTTCGACGAACCGCGCGTGGTGCCGGGGGCGGTCCGGCACCCGTCATCATGGAGGCGGCAGATGACGGGAAAGGGATCGCGATGGCGATGAAGAACACGCCCGCCGGGACCATCCGGTACTGGGCCGCCGCCCGCGCCGCGGCCGGTGCCGCGGAGGAGCCGTACGCCGCGTGGACACTGGCGGAGGCGCTCGACGCGGCACGGGAGCGGCACACCGCGCGGCCGGAGTTCGCGCGGGTCCTGCTGCGCTGTTCGTTCCTGGTCGACGGAACGCCCGTCGGCACCCGCGACCACAAGACGATCCAACTCGCCGAGGGCGGCACGGTCGAGGTGCTCCCGCCGTTCGCAGGAGGGTGAACCCCGAGCTCATGAGCAACCAGCCGCACCAGCCCCACGAGCCTCACCAGCAACACCCACAACACCAGCAGCCGCAGCACCAGCAGCACCAGCATCAGCAACAGCCGTACGAACAGCCGTATCCCGCGTACGGGTCGTACGAGGCTCCTTACGGGGGCTACGACCAGAGCGCGCCCCCTTACGGCGGCCACGGCGGTCACGCTGGTCACGCCGGTCAGAGCCAGGGCGCCCAGCAGCCGGGCGACTGGCCGGGCCATGAGGGCTATGAGGGGTATTCGCAGCAGCGGGGGTACGGCCAGCCGCAGCAGCAGGGGTACGCCCAGGCGCAGCCGCAGCAGTACCAGCAGCAGCCACAGCAGTACCAGCCACAGCAGCAGCCGTACGCGGACCCTTACGCCGCCGCCCAGCAGAGACACCAGGGCCCCCAACCCCACCAGGGACATCAGAGCCACCAGGGACATCAAGGACACCAAGGCCACCAAGGGCAGTACGCCCACGGCTGGGGCCAGCAGCAGCACCAGCCGCACCAGACTCACCAGCGGTACCAGCCCGCCGCCCCGGCCCACGCCCCCGCCCAGGCACAGGCCCCGGCCCCGGCCCCGGCCCCGGCACAGGCTGCCGCACGAGCACAGGCCGCCGCCCAGGCACAAGCCGCCGCCCAGGCCCAGGCACAAGCACAGGCCCAGGCACAAACGCAGGCCATGCCCACCGCGACCACCACCGCCACCGCGCCCCCCACCCCCACCGCCACCGCCGAGCCCCCCACCCCGCAGCCGGACCGGCCGCTCACCGCCGCCGAGAAGGCCCGCGCCGAGGGCCGTCCGCAGATCCTGCCGCCGGGGTTCGTCCCCGCCGCCCTGACCTCCGTGATCGCCGCCCTGCTCGCGGCCACCGCGCCCCTGGGGCGGCCGGCGGTCGCCGTCGTGGTGGCGGTGCTCCAGGCGGTCACGGCGGCCGGCTGGTTCCGGCTGAACGGCATGTGGCCCGCCCGTCAGGGCATCGCGCTCGCCTACGCGGGCGGTCTCGCCGCCGATGTCGGGCTGCTCGCCACCGAGCGCGCGCACGCGCCGACGGTCGTCATCGGCACCATCGGCGTCTGGCTGCTGCTGGTGCTGGTGCTCCAGCTGCGCAGCCACGCCTCCCCGGACGAGCGGCTGTACGGGCTCACGGCCGCCGTGGCGTCCACCGCCCTCACCGTGCTCGCGGCCGGTCATCTGGCCGCTGCCGCGGAGTCCTCGGACGCCGTGGTGGTGGGGGCGGCCGCCGTCGCCGTGGCCGTGCTCGTCCGGGCGCTGCCGCTGCCGACCGCCGCCGCCGTCGTGGTCGCGCTGGCGGCCGCCACCGGCGCCGGGACAGGGGCCGGGCAGCTCACCGGAACGGGCACCTCCACCGCCGCCCTGCTGGGGTTCGCGGCCGGGGCGTGCGCGCTGATCGGCCACCGGGTGGCCAGCTACGACTACCCCTCGCGCTTCGTCCACATGACGGCCGGCGTGGCGCTGCCCCTGGCGGCCGCCGCCCCCGTGGTCTATGTGATCGGCCGTGCCCTGGGCTGACACCCCGGCTCCCGTTTCCTCGCTCCGGTTAGGCTCGGCAGCCTCAGGCAAGCGCCTGAGCGAGAGCCTGAGCGAGAGCCTGAGGGACCCACCCAATGCGCGCACTACGCATCACACTGATCCTCGTCGTGATACTCGGCGGCCTCTTCGTGGCCGCCGATCGCATCGCGGTGTACATCGCCGAGTCGAAGGCCGCCGACAAGATCAAGAGTTCGCAGGGGCTGGCCACTACCCCCAATGTCTCGATCAAGGGCTTTCCGTTTCTCACCCAGGTCGCCGCCAAGGAGCTGGACGAGGTGGACGTCGGCGTGGACGGGCTGACCACGGACACGGTCGACGGCCGCAGCGTCCGGGTCACCGAGCTCGACGCCAAGCTGCACAACGTCCGCATCTCGGGCAGCTTCTCCTCCGCCAGCGCGGACCACGCCACCGGCTCGGCCCACATCAGTTACGCGGACCTCTCGCAGGCCGCCGGTCCGGGGGTGACGGTCGGCTACGACTCGTCGGGGACCAACAAGGTCAAGATCACCGGCAGTCTGCTGGGTCTCAGCCTCACCGCCCACTCCCAGGTCAGCATCGTGAACGGCGACACCATCCGGCTGCACGCCGACTCCGTCCCGGACGGCAGCATCCCCCAGTGGGAGGACAAGGTGCGCGAGAAGGCCGATATGGAACGGAAGATCGACGGCCTGCCCACGGGCATGCGGCTCGAGAAGGTGGTGGCCACCAAGGACGGCATAGACGTCTCGGTCACGGGTAACAACGTCCAGCTGACGGGCTGACGCGATCAGCACCAGGGGCGTCGATCCCGCCCCAGGTCCAGTCACTGAGACGATCCCGTCCGCGGCAGCGCGCCCCCACGCCCCCGCCAGGCCCCCGCGGCCCCGCGGCCGCACCCCCGACCCCTCTCTCATCTCAACAGCCGGACGGTAACGTCTCATCATCCGACACACCGGTGACATGCCCGCCTGTCCGTCCCTACGATCGGACGCATGAAGCGACAGGCGGATCTCACGAAGCGGCGGGCAGTCGACCTGTGCCGCGTCGCCGCCATGCTCTGTCGCACCGTCTGAACGGACGCGGTCCGGGCACCCGCCGGACCGGCCCCTCTCGGCCCGTCGACCGGGCCTTCCCGCACGTCGCTCGTACGCTCGCCGCACGTCCCGCGCAGCGCCGCGCAGCGAGCGTTTCGTACCGCCGCAACTGCCCCGGAGGAGAGAAACATGAGCCGCAGTGACGTCCTGGTGGACGCCGACTGGGTCCAGGCCCGTATCGACGACCCCAAGACGGTCATCGTCGAGGTGGACGAGGACACCTCGGCCTACGACAAGAACCACATCAAGAACGCCATCCGGATCGACTGGAAGCAGGACCTCCAGGACCCGGTGCGCCGTGACTTCGTCGACCAGGCCGGCTTCGAGAAGCTCCTGTCGGAGAAGGGCATCGCCAACGACGACACGGTCGTCCTCTACGGCGGCAACAACAACTGGTTCGCGGCCTACGCCTACTGGTACTTCAAGCTCTACGGCCACCAGGACGTGAAGCTGCTCGACGGCGGCCGCAAGAAGTGGGAGCTCGACTCGCGCGACCTGGTCGCCGAGGTCCCGACCCGCGCGAAGACCGAGTACAAGGCCAAGGAGCAGGACACCTCGATCCGCGCCTTCCGCGACGACGTGGTGGCCGCCATCGGCTCGCTGAACCTGGTCGACGTGCGCTCCCCCGACGAGTTCTCCGGCAAGCTGCTCGCCCCGGCCCACCTGCCGCAGGAGCAGTCGCAGCGTCCGGGCCACGTCCCGTCCGCCCGGAACATCCCGTGGTCGAAGTCGGCCAACGACGACGGCACCTTCAAGTCCGACGACGAGCTCAAGGAGCTCTACGAGGCCGAGGGCGTGGACCTGTCCAAGGACACCATCGCCTACTGCCGCATCGGTGAGCGCTCCGCTCACACCTGGTTCGTCCTGCACGAGCTGCTCGGCCAGCCCAACGTCAAGAACTACGACGGGTCCTGGACCGAGTACGGCTCGCTGGTCGGCGTGCCGATCGAGCTCGGCGCCAACAGCTGAACCCCATCCCGAACGTAAGGACAGACACCCATGTGTGGAGCCAAGGCCGGCGGCCCCGACGCCTCGACGATCAAGCCCGGTGAGACCACCATCCAGGGTTCGGTGACCCGTGACGGCGAGCCCGTCACCGGATACGTCCGCCTCCTGGACAGCACCGGCGAATTCACCGCCGAGGTACCCACCTCCGCGACCGGGCAGTTCCGCTTCTACGCCGCCGAGGGCACCTGGACGGTGCGCGCCCTGGTTCCGGGCGGCACCGCGGACCGCACGGTCGTCGCCCAGAAGGGCGGTCTGGCGGAGGTCGCCATCGCCGTCTGACGCCGTCTGGCGGCGGCGCCGTGACACACGGCCGGAGGGCCGCACCCCGGGGTTGGACGCCTCGGCGGGGTGCGGCCCTCCGTATGTCGGGGCGGCGGTCCGCGACGTACGCTTGAGATATGTACGCGCGACGCCGCCACGCATACTTTTTCCTGATGGGCGCGTGTCTGACGCTCTTCATCTCGGCATGGGCCTTTGTGCGCCTGTGGTCCGTTCCCGCCGCGGTCGCGATGTGCATCGTCGCCATGGTGATCCCGCCCCTGGCGGCCATCGTCGCCAATCGCCGGGGCCCGGAGGACCGGTGGTGGGACGAATCGGGCGACGAGGAGTCCGACCGGTGGTGGCGGGAGCTGGACGAGCACAACCACCGCCACTGACCGGCCAGGGCCTGCCGGGGTGTTCGCGCCCGTCTCAGTACACGAGTGCCTGGACGCCGTCCGGCATGATCTCGCTCACGAAGACCTGGGCGCCCGCGATCCGCGCACCCTCGATCAGATCCTTCTCCTCGATCTTCCGGCGCGCCGCGCACTGCGTGCACACCGTGATCGTGCCGCCGCCCGTGAGGATGCCGTCGATCAGATCCGGAAGCGGCGCCGCATGCGGCAGCTCGAACTCCGCCGCCCGCCCCGGCAGCGCGAACCAGGTGGACTCCCCGGTGAGCCAGAGCGAGACCTCCACCCCGCTCGCGGCGGCCACCGCCGCCACCGTGAACGCCTGGGAGCACCGTTCGGGAGCGTCCGCGCCCGCCGTCACCTTGATCACCAGCTTCTTCGCCATGCCGCCAACTCTAGGCGCGGACACGACCGACCTCATCAGGCGCGAACGCGACCGCCCTGATGAGGCGCGAACGCGAGCGACCTCACCAGGCGCGAACGCAACCGCCCTGATGAGGCGCGAACGCGAGCGACCTCACCAGGCGCGAACGCAACCGCCCTGATGAGGCGCGAACGCGACGGCGCCACCTCGCGCCACCGGCCGTCCGGCCGCCGACTAGACTCGGTCGCGTCCGTCATCTGTTCCGAGGAGCGCGCTCGTGCTTGAGGCAGTCTTCACCACCCTGATGATCCTGGTCGCCCTGGCCACACTCGGCTTCTGCGCGCTGACCTGGAAGAAGCTGTACCAGGGCCAGCGCTGAGCCGCTCCCGTCCCGCCCTCACGGCCCGCCCCTCGACAGATCGCCTGAATCCATGATCCAGATCCCCTCCGACCTCCACCCGGACCTCGTGCCGCTGGCCTTCCTCCTGGGCAACTGGGAAGGCGCCGGCGTATCGGACTTCCCCGGGGCCGAGAAGTGCAACTTCGGCCAGGAGGCCACCTTCACGCACGACGGCCGCGACTTCATCGAGTACGTCTCGCACACCTGGGTGCTGGACTCCGAGGGCAAGAAGGTCCGCCCCCTGGAGAGCGAGTCCGGCTACTGGCGGATCGACAAGGACCGCAAGGTCGAGGTCGTGATGAGCCGTGACCAGGGCGTCATCGAGGTCTGGTACGGCGAGCTCGCGGAGGGCAAGCCGCAGATCGACCTCGCGACGGACGCGGTGGCGCGCACCGCGCACGCGGCCCCGTACTCGGGCGGCAAGCGGCTGTACGGCTACGTCAACAGCGACCTGATGTGGGTCGGCGAGAAGGCCACCCCCGAGGTCGAGCTGCGCCCCTACATGTCCGCGCACCTGAAGAAGGTCGTCGACCCCCGGGAGTGGGCGAAGGACCTCAAGGACCTGCCGGACGACGGGATCGCCTTCTTCCGCTGAGCCGTTCTCCCCTTCGCGTCCGGCCTGTGACCGCGGGCGCGCCTACACTTGCACCGTGGCGACCACCGACTGGAAGACCGACCTGCGGGAGCGCGGCTACCGCCTCACCCCGCAGCGCCAGCTCGTGCTCGAAGCCGTCGATCGTCTGGAGCACGCCACTCCGGACGACATCCTCACCGAGGTGCGCCGCACCGCGAGCGGCGTCAACATCTCCACGGTCTACCGCACGCTGGAGCTGCTCGAGGAGCTGGGCCTGGTCAGCCATGCCCACCTCGGACACGGCGCCCCCACCTACCATCTGGCCGACCGGCACCACCACATCCATATGGTGTGCCGGGACTGCACGGACGTGATCGAGGCGGACGTCTCCGTGGCCGACTCCTTCACCCGGCAGCTCCGGGCGGACTTCGGCTTCGACACCGATCTGAAGCATTTCGCGATCTTCGGTCGGTGCGCCTCGTGTTCGGCCAAGGAGCGCGCCGGAGAGGGCGCCGGAAACGGCTCCGGTGAGGGCCCGGCCCGCAGGTCGTAGGCTGAAGTGCATGAAGAGCCCTTTGCTGTCGCTGCCCGGCGCCGTCCCCGGTGAGGGCCTCGACGAAGGCGTCGCCGCCCACTACGGCGACCTGTTCCGCGAGCAGCGTGCGCTCGCCGACGGCACCGGTTTCGTGGACCTCTCGCACCGCGGGGTGGTCACGGTCAGCGGTGCCGACCGGCTCAGCTGGCTGCATCTCCTGCTCACCCAGCACGTCAGCGAGCTGCCGCCGGGTCAGGCCACCGAAGCGCTGATCCTCTCCGCCCACGGCCACATCGAACACGCGCTCTATCTCGTCGACGACGGCGAGACCACCTGGGCCCATGTGGAGCCCGGCAGCCAGGACGACCTGATCGCCTACCTGGAGAGCATGAAGTTCTTCTACCGGGTCGACATCGCGGACCGCACGGACGACTACGCGATCGTCCACCTCCCGGCGGGCAGCATCACCGACGCCCCCGAGGACGCCGTGGTCCGCGAGACCCCGCACGGCCGCGACCTCTTCCTCCCGCGTGCGCGGCTCACCGAGTTCGCCGAGGCGAGCGGCCCGCCGATCGGGGTGCTGGCGTACGAGGCGCTGCGGGTCGAGGCCCACCGGCCGCGGGTCGGCCTGGAGACCGACCACCGCACCATCCCGCACGAGCTGGGCTGGATCGGCTCCGCCGTCCATCTGCAGAAGGGCTGCTACCGCGGCCAGGAGACCGTCGCCCGGGTGCAGAACCTGGGGAAGCCGCCGCGCCGGCTGGTCTTCCTCCACCTCGACGGCAGCGAGGTGAAGCTGCCGTCCCACGGCGCGCCGATACGGCTGGCCTCGGAGGGCGAGGAGGGCCGTCAGCTGGGGTTCATCACCTCCTCGGCCCGCCACCACGAGCTGGGGCCGATCGCGCTCGCGCTGGTCAAGCGCAATGTGCCGGTGGACGCGGAGCTGATCGCGGACTCCACGGCCGCCGCGCAGGAGACGGTCGTGGAACCGTAAGCCGGTCCGCCGGTGGCACGGCGCCCGGACGTCCGGCGCCCACGCCGCCCTGGGCGTACCGGCATCCAGGCATCCAGGCGTCGAGAGGCGTCAGGGGCGCCCAAGGACGTCCCAAGGCGGCCAAGGGCGCCCCAACGGCATCCAAGGGCGCCCGAAGCGTCCAAGGGCGCCCGGGGCGCGCAGGCGCCCGGGGCGCGCAGGCGCCCGGGGCAACCAAGCCGTCCGAAGCGCCTGAAGCGTCCAAGGGTGTCTGTCCGCTGGACCTCGACTAGACCTCGACGATCACCGTGAACGGGCCGTCGTTCGTGAGCGAGACCTTCATGTCCGCTCCGAACCGGCCCGTCTCCACGTGCGCCCCCAGCTTCCGCAGCTGGGTCACCACCTCGTCCACGAGCGGCTCGGCGACCTCGCCGGGCGCCGCCGCGTTCCAGGTGGGCCGACGTCCCTTACGGGCGTCGCCGTAGAGCGTGAACTGGCTGATCACCAGCAGCGGAGCGGCCAGGTCCGAGCAGGACTTCTCGCCCGGGAGGATCCTTACCGACCACAGCTTGCGAGCGAGCTGGGCCGCCTTCTCCGGGGTGTCGTCATGCGTCACCCCGACCAGCACGCACAGCCCCTGGCCGACGATCTCGCCGACCGTCTCGCCGTCCACGACGACGCTCGCCCCGTTCACTCTCTGTACCACAGCACGCATGGCGACCATCATGCCGTGCGTCCATCCGGGGCCGATCGGGTGGAGAGCCGCTGCACAGGGAGCATCACTGGTGGCACGATGCGTGCAGGCGGTGCAGGCGGGCAGGAACTGCGGGAACGACGCATCGCTGGAGGGGACGGACACCAATGACCACACCGGGCACCGGGCAGCCCATGGCCACCGAGAGCCTGTTGCCGCCACGGCCGCCGAGCCAGCGCGGCGGGCGGCTGGCCGACAGCGCCGCCGTGACGGCTCCGGCCGTGACC
>NZ_BBOX01000175.1 GCF_001553455.1 Streptomyces hygroscopicus subsp. hygroscopicus | reverse complement strand
GTGACCGCCGTGACCCCCGCGTCCGCGGCGGCGAGCGGTCTGCACGCCCTGCGGCTGCCGGAACTGCGGGCGCTGCGCCGCGCGGCGCAGCGCGAGGAAGCGGATCTGAGCTATCTGCGCAGACTGCTCCAGGGCCGGATCGACATCCTCCGCGCCGAGGTGGGCCACCGCAGCGACCCGGCGCCCGAGGCGGCCTCGGAACGGCCGCCCGCCGCGCTGGTGGACCGGCTGCCGGAGATCCTCGCGGACCTCCCCCCACGGCACCGCTCCTCGGCCCGCCACGTCACGCTCGGGACGCCGCACAGCGCGGAGTACGAGCGGCTGGCCGAGGAGATGCTGGCCGAGGTCGGCCTCTCCGATCTGCGGGCCCGTACGGACGAGGAGCTGCACGGCGCGATGGCCCGCCTTGTCGGCCATGAGCGGCAGGTCTCGCGGCGGCGGCAGGAGCTCCAGCGCACGGCGGACGACTGCAGCGCGGAGATCGCACGCCGGTACCGCGAGGGGGAGGCGCAGGTGGACGACCTGCTCGCCTAGCGATCGGCGGGGCGGCCCGCGCGGCCGCCCACCAGGCGTGGCCCGCGGCCGTCCACGGTGTGCCGCGCGACCCTCCACCAGATGTGGCCTGCGCCGGTCACGGGCGTGCCGGGCAGTCGTCCGCCGGGCGTGGCGGGCACCGTCCACCAGCGTGGCGGGCGCCGCTCACCAAGCGTGGCACGCGACGGCTCACCAGGCGTGACGGGCAGCCGTCCACAGGTGCGGTGTAATGAAACGACCTTGTCCACAGGCTGGGGAAATCGGTGTGCGGCTGCCAACGGCGGACGCCTAGCGTAGGCGCATGGCCCTCGAACTCCGCACCTCCCTCGCCGACTCCGACCTGACCAGCTGGATCCTCGCGCTCCACACGGGCTTTCTGCGTCCGCCGGAGACATCGGAGCGGGAAGTGGAGCTGCGGCGAGGCCAGATCGACCTGAGCCGTACGCAGGGGGTCTTCGACGGCGGCCGCTGCGTAGCCACGTTCCGCAGCTTCGCGCAGCGGCTGACGGCGGTCGGCGGGGCGGATGTCCCCGCCGACGCGATCAGCAATGTCACCGTGTCGCCCACACACCGCCGCCGAGGGCTGCTCAACCGGATGATGGAGCACGATCTCCGGGTCGCCAAGGAGCGGGGAGACGCGGTGGCCACTCTGATCGCGGCCGAGTACCCGATCTACGGTCGGTACGGCTTCGGCCCGGCCGCCTGGGTCACCGAATGGCAGGTGGACGTCCCCCGCGCCGGTCTCGACCCGCGCCACTCCACCCCGGTGGACGGCGGCCGGATCGACTTCGCCGACGCGGACGAGGTGCGGAAGCTCGGCCCCGCGCTGCACGAGCGGCTGCGCTCGCGGCAGCACGGCGTCATCGACCGCTCGGACATCTGGTGGCAGAACAACACCGGGCAGCGGCAGTTCCCCGGCAACCCCTGGACCGAGCCGTTCTATGTCTTCTACCGCTCCCCCGACGGCTCGGTGGACGGGCTGCTCGCCTACACCGCCGATGACCACTGGGAGGGCAACAAGCGCCCGCACAACACCGCCACCGTGCTCGGGCTCACGGCGGTCACCCCGGCCGCCGAGCGGGCGCTGTGGCACTTCCTGCTCTCGGTCGACTGGGTGACCCGGGTCAACACCGGCCGACGCGCCCCGGACGATCTGCTTCCGCTGCTGCTCGCCGACCCCCGCGCGGCCCAGGTCACCTCGTACGCCGACTGGCTGTGGCTGCGCCCGCTGGATGTGCCCCGGCTGCTGGAGACCCGCACGTACCCGATCGAGGGCTCGCTGGTGCTCGACCTGCGCGACGGCGCCGGGCTGGCCGGTGGCCGCTATCTCCTGGAGGCGGGCCCCGACGGCGCCGCCTGTGCGACCACGGGCCGCCCGGCCGACCTGACCATGGACATCGGCGTGTTGGGCACCCTGTGGCTGGGCGACGAGTCGGCGGTCCGGCTCGCCGCGCTGGGCCGGATCACCGAGGAGCGCCCGGGCGCCGCGGCGCTGGCGGACCGGCTGCTACGGACCCCACGCCGCCCCTGGTGCCCCGATGTCTTCTGAGCAATGGAGCACGGCGGCATGGCGTCCGAGCTGCCCCGGCCCCCGGCACCACCCGGACACCGGTATGGGCGCCCGGCACGGGGCGGCTGGGGCAGGTGACCGACGCGCGCCAGCCGGGGGTAGGCGGCCGTCACGGGAGGCAGCCCGGCGCAGGCCACCGGCGCGCGGCGGTCAGGGCAGCTGACCGGCGCGCGGCAGCCGGGGCAGGCGCCCGGCACGGGATGACCGCACAGGACGACCGGCACGCGGCGGCCAGGGCAGGGGACGGCGCGCGGCAGCCGGGGCAGGCGCCCGGCACGGGAGGCGGCCCGGGACGCCCGGCACAGGCGCCCGGCACGGGATGACCGGCGCGCGGCGTCGGGGCAGCTGACCGACATGGGGCGGCCGGGACAGGCGCCCGGCACAGGTGACCGCACGGACGACCGGCACGGGACGACCGGCACGCGGCGTCGGGGCAGGTGACCAGCACGGGAGGCGGCCCGGGACGCCCGGCACAGCCACCGGCACGGAACGACCGGCACGCGGCGGCCAGGACAGCTGACCGACATGGGGCGGCCGGGGCAGGCGCCCGGCACAGGCGACCGCACGGGACGACCAGCGCGCGGCAGCCAGGGAAGGCGCCCGGCGCCGGGCGGCCGATGGTCAGCAGCAGGACTTCAGCAGTCGGCGGGCGCCCGCGCCCTGCTCGCCGAGCTTGTCGTACGGGTTCGCCAGCGCGCATTTGTCGATCGACAGACAGCCGCAGCCGATGCAGTCCGTGAGGCTGTCGCGGAGGTTCTCCAGCTGTTCGATGCGCTCGGTGAGGTCCTCGCGCCAGCACTCCGAGATCCGGGCCCAGTCCTCCTTGGTGAGGACGTGGTCCTCGGGGAAGAGGGAGAGCACCTCCCGGATTCTCCCCAGCGGGATGCCCACCCGCTGCGAGGAGCGGACGAAGGCGACCCGGCGGAGCGTATCGCGGGTGTAGCGGCGCTGGTTGCCGGAGGTGCGGCGGCTGTGGATCAGCCCCTCGCGCTCGTAGAAGCGCAGCGCGGAGGCGGGGACCCCGCTGCGCTGCGAGAGCTCGCCGACCGTGAGTTCATGGGTCTTCCAGGTCAGTTGCGTCATACCGCCGAGGGTAGCTTGACTTCAACCTTTGTTTAAGTCTGATGCTCTTTCCATGGCTACTGACACCGCCGTCTCCACGGCCGAACCCCGTACCGGCACCGACTCCCCGATCCGGCTCGCCGTCATCCTCGGCAGCACCCGCGACGGCCGCTTCGGGCCGAAGGTCGCGGGCTGGTTCGCCCGCCGTGCGGCGCTCCGCTCCGATATGAGCGTCGACGTCGTCGACCTGGCCGAGACCCCGCTGCCCACGGCCCTCACCCACCGGCCCGGCCCCGAGGAGCGCGCGGCCCTGGAAGCGGTGACCCCCCGGCTGGACGCGGCCGACGCGTTCGCCGTGGTCACCCCCGAGTACAACCACAGCTACCCGGCCGCCCTGAAGAACGCGATCGACTGGCACTACACCCAGTGGCAGGCCAAACCGGTCGGCTTCGTCTCCTACGGCGGCATCTCCGGGGGCCTGCGCGCGGTCGAGCATCTGCGGCCGGTCTTCGCCGAGGTCCACGCCGTGACCGTCCGGGACACGGTCAGCTTCCACAACGCGGGCGGGCTCTTCGAACCGGACGGCGAGCTGAAGGATCCCGAGGGACCGGACACCGCCACCGGGGTGATGCTCGACCAGCTCGTCTGGTGGGCCAGGGCCCTGCGCACCGCCCGCACCACCCACCCGTACGGCACCTGACGGCACCGGCGGCGCCGTCACGGGGGTCGGCGCCGCCGAAGCCGAGCGTTTCCCGGCGGCGACGGCGGCAGCGACAGCGGCGGCGGCGCTGCGGACGGGCGAGTTCGACGTGTGCAGCCGCTGGTCGGCGCCTGCGGCTGACCGCCCGGACGCAGGCACTCCGTTCAGCGTCCCAGGTGCTGGTCAGATCCTTGCGCATCCCGGCCATCCGGCCACTCGTCGCCCGGCGTCAGCCCGTCACCGCTCCAGCAGCGCCATGTCGTCCTCGTCCAGGACGACGCGCGCCGCCGCCATGTTCTCCTCGAGATGGGCGAGCGAGCTGGTGCCGGGGATCTGGATGATCGCGGGCGAGCGGGCGAGCCCCCAGGCGAGGGCGATCTGGTGCGCGGTCGCGCCGTGCCGCTCCGCGACCTTCCGCAGGTTCTCGTCCTGGAGGGCGGTGTGGCCGCCGCCCAGCGCGAAGAACGGCATATACACGATCCCGGCCGCGGCGCACTCGTCCACCAGCGCCCCGTCCGCCTGGTCGAGCACGCCGAACCGGTTCTGCACCGCCGCGACCGGCGCGATCTCCCGGGCCTCGGCCAGCTGCCCGGCGCTCACATTGCTGACTCCGAGCCGCCGTACCAGGCCCTCCTCCCGGAGCGCGGCCAGTGCGGCGAACCGCTCCCCGATCGGCACCCCGCCCACCGCCTTGAGCCGCCCGACCCGCAGGTACACCAGGTCCAGCACGTCCACGCCCAGCTGCCGCAGGTTCTCCTCCACCAGCCCCCGTATCTGCTCCGGCCGCGCCTCCGCGTACATCTCCCCCGTCGCGGTGCGCAGCGGCCCGACCTTGGTGGCGATGGTGACGCCCTCGGGGTACGGGTGAAGGGCCTCGCGCAGGATGTCGTTGGCCCGCTCGGTGGCGGAGAAGTAGAAGGCGGCGGTGTCGATATGACGGACGCCCAGCTCCACGGCCCGCCGCGCGACGGCCACCGCCGTCGCGCGCTCAACAACGGGCCCCGCCCATCGCCCGGGCAGCTGCATCGCGCCGAAACCCAGCCGATCGGCCGGTGGCAGGGACGAGGAGAAAGAGGAGGACGAGAACGAAGACGAGGGGGACGGGGACGACGAGAAGGCCGAAGAGGAGGTCATGGGGCAGCATGCGCAGCTTTTCGCCCCGTCCACAAGATCGGAGATCCCGGACGGACACACGTTGTGGTGCTCTCACAGCAACGCTATGCTCCCCAGGTGACCTCGCCGCCCGACACCTCGACCGTCGCACGGGTGGCGGCCGTGCTGCAGACCCTCGCCGCGGCCGAGGGCGAGCTGCCGGTCAGCGCGATCGCGCAGCAGGTCGGCCGCGAGCGCAGCCAGATCTCCCGCATGCTCAAGGCGCTGGCCGCCACCGGTCTCGTCGAGCAGAACCCGGACACCCGGGGATACCGGCTCGGCTGGCAGCTGCACGCGCTGGCCGCCAAGGCCGGGGACCAGCGCCTGGTCCGCACAGCACAGCCCATCCTGCGAGCCCTCGTCGCGGAGACCCATGAGACGGCCCTGCTGTCCGTCCCGCAGGCGAACCGCTCCTTCACCATCCTCCGGGAACGGTCGACACACTCCCTCCAGGCCGGCGGGTGGGTGGGCCGCACCTCGCCCCTGCACGTCACGGCCTCCGGCCGCGCCCTCCTGCTCGACAGCACGAGTGAGGAGATCCGCGATCTCATCACGGGAGACCTGGGCGCCTCCGGCTACGGGCCGAACGCCCTGACCAGCCTGCCCACGGTGCTCGCCCGGATCGCCCAGGAGCGCGAACGAGGCTGCACGGTCGCCGACGAAGAACTCGAAGCCGGTCTCGTCTCCGTGGGCGCCCCGGTCCGCGACGCG
This sequence comes from Streptomyces hygroscopicus subsp. hygroscopicus, assembly GCF_001553455.1. Taxonomy (GTDB): domain Bacteria; phylum Actinomycetota; class Actinomycetes; order Streptomycetales; family Streptomycetaceae; genus Streptomyces; species Streptomyces hygroscopicus. The sequence continues at coordinate 5,998 of NZ_BBOX01000175.1, read as the reverse complement.
GCGGGGCACATCGTCGCGTCACTCAACATCTCCGGCCCCACCAGCCGCATGCTTCGCTGCATCGACAGCTACAGCACCGCGGTCAAGGCGGCGGCGCGACGCCTCACCACGGCCCAGGCCCGCACCCACCGCCCCTGAGCGCGGCACACGAGACGTAACCGCGGCAACCGGCACGAACCCACAGCACACGGCACACGGCACACGGCACACGGCACACGGCACACGGCACACGGCACACGGCACGTAACCACAGCACGTACCCGCAGCACACGGCACACAGCACGAACCCACCGCACGCGACACGCGGCACGCAGCCACGGCATGCGCATCCACGGCCCGCGTATCCGCCGCCCACGCGCATCCGCCGCCGTGCCGTCGTGGCGGCCACCACCACCGACCAGCGCGTCACACCCCCGACGCACCCGCAAGGAAGCGGCACACCCCGCGCACGTGCTGTGAGAGCAACCACGATTGTCGCCACAGCATGTCGTTGTTAGCTTCCGTGACCGTGCGGCGCAACGCCCGCGTCACCGCACCATTGCTTCGAGGAGGGTGCACACCCATGAGTCCCCACACGCGTCCGGGAGCGTCGGCCGTATCCCCCGCGTCGAACGTGCTGTACGGAAAGCAGACCGAGCTGGGGGTCCAGAACTTCCCGGTCCGCGGCCGGACGCTGGGCGACCTCGCGCCGTTCGTCCGCAACTACGCCCGCGTCAAGCTGGCAGCCGCCCAGGTCAATCACGCGATGGGCGTGCTCGACGCGGCTCGCCACCAGGCGATCGTCACCGCGTGTACCGAGATCATCGACGGGAAGCACCCGGACCAGTTCCCCACCGCGCTGGTGCACGGCGGTGGCGGTACGACCAGCAACATGAACGTGAACGAAGTGATCGCGGCGCGGGCCAGTGCCCTCGCCGGGGTCACCGTGCATCCGAACGACCACGTCAACGCGTCGCAGTCGACCAACGACACATACCCGACCGCGATGGCGCTGACCGTTCTGGAACTGGTCGAAGAGCCGGACGGGGCGCTGCGCGAGCTGACCGCCTCGTTCGAGCGCAAGGCAGTGGAGTTCGACCGGACCGAGCACCTCGGCCGGACGTGTCTCCAGGACGCCGTCTCCCTCACCGCCGGGGACACCCACCGGGCGCACGCCGCGGCGATCAGCCGTACCCGGTCCGGGCTGACCGCGGCTGCCGCGCGGCTGACCGAGTTGTCGATCGGAGCGACCGCGGTCGGCACGGGCGTCGGGGCCCCGGACGGCTTCGGCCGCCGGTGCGCCGAGGTGCTGGCCGCGGCCACCGGGCGCGCGCTCACCAGCGCGGCGAACCCCTACGACAGCCTCGCGCACCTCGACCCCTACTCCGAGATCGCCGCGGCCGGGACACGCGTCGCGATCACCATGGCCAAGATCGCCGCGGACCTCCGGCTGCTCTCCTCCGGCCCGCTCGGTGGGTTCGGCGACCTCACGATCCCGGCCGTCCAGGCCGGGTCGTCCATCATGCCGGCCAAGGTCAATCCGGTGATCCCCGAGTACGTCATGCAGCTGAGCTATCGGGTCCGCGGACACGGCCACGCCGTCGACTGCGCCGTCGCGGCCGGCGAGCTGGAGCTCAACGTCATGGAGCCGCTCATCCTCGACGCGCTGACGTCGATGTTCGACGACCTCACGGCGGCAGCCGTCACCTTCGGCCGCCGTTGCGTCGACGGCCTCCGGTGGGACGGACCCCACCGGGAGCGCAACCTCACCGGCGCGCTCGACCGGTGGGTGGAACTGTCCGTGGCCCAGGGTTACGAAGCGGCCACCGACCGACTGCGCACGGACTCCCACAACGGGGGGCCACGCGCATGACCACCGACTCGCGGAGCCCCGGCACGGCCCTCGCCCACGAGGACGCCCCGCTCACCCGGTTCCACCTACGCGTCACCGTCGCGGGCACCGGCGGCCAGTTCAGCGACGGCTTCATCCTCGGCATCATCGGCATCGTCATCACCGCCGCCACCAAGGACCTCGCGCTCACCCCGCTGTGGGTCGGGCTCCTGGGCGCGGCGGCGCTGGTCGGCCTGTTCTTCGGCGCCGTCATCACCGGCCCGATCGCGGACCGCGTCGGGCGCCGGCACATCTTCGCCTGGGACATGCTGGCGTTCGCGGGGCTGTCACTGGCCCAGTTCTTCGTCCAGAACGCGGAGCAACTGCTGGTCCTGCGGCTGCTGCTCGGCCTCGTCCTCGGGGCCGACTACGTGGTCAGCAAGTCCCTGGTGACCGAGCACGCACCCCGCGCGTTCCGCGGCCGGCTCATGAGCCTGCTGGCCGTCGCCTGGGCCGCCGGCTACGTCTTCGCCTATCTGGTCGGCTTCCTGCTCACCGGGCACGGCGATGACGCCTGGCGCTACATGCTCGCCATCAGCGCCGTCCCCGCATTGCTCGTCTTCGCGTTCCGGACCGGCATCCCGGAATCGCCCCTGTGGCTGGTCCAGCACGGCCGCGAGGAGGAGGCGGCCGCGGTCGTCCGCCGTATCCTCGGCCCGGCCGCCGTCCCGCCCACCGCCGCGCCGGCAACCAGCCGTCGCGGCTTCCGTACGCTGTTCAGCCCCGCCTACCGCAGGCGCACCGCCGTCGGCGCGCTGTTCTACGTCTGCCAGGTCGTGCCCTTCTTCGCGCTCGGCACCTTCTCGTCCCAGGTGATGGAAGCGCTCGGGGTCACCAGCAAGCTGGGAGCCGGGGCCCTCTACAACGTCTTCCTGCTGGCCGGCGCCGTCTTCGGCCTGCTGATCATCGACCGGATCTCCCGCCGGCGCTTCCTGATCGGGACGTTCGTCATCGGCGGCGTACTCCTGGCGGCCCTGACGGCATTCGGCGCCGGCAGTGGCCCGGTCGTCCCGGTGGCCCTCTTCACGGCTTTCGCCTTCGTGCTGTCGGCGGCGGTCAACCTGGAGTTCGTCTATCCGCCCGAACTGTTCCCCACCGACCTGCGGGCCTCGGGCGTGGGGGTCGCGGTGGCCGCCAGCCGCATCGGCTCGGCAGCCAGCACGTTCCTGCTGCCCGTGGTCGAGGACAGCTACGGCACCACCGCCGCGCTGGGGGGATGCGTGGTCATCCTCCTGCTCGGCGCCCTCGTCTGCTGGGCATGGGCCCCGGAAACGAGCAGGGAATCACTGGACAGCCTCGACGCCCGCGACTGATCCGATGCGGTGTCCTGTCTCAGATAAGTCCGAGTAGCGCAGGGCGCAGAAGGACTGGGACGACCGGGTGCTCCCCACCCCGTGTCGGCAACAGCAAGCCACTGACATCGTTTGACGCGTGGCTCTCACGTACGACGACATCGCGGAGCAGCAGGCGGATATCGTCCGCCTGCTGCTCCACCACATCCATGCCCCCCTGCCCGACGGCCGGTTCATCCGTGGTGTCCTGCCCTCGCCGCCCCCCGCCGCAGAGGTCCGGATCGTCACTGGCCCTCAACGCGCGAGTGCTCCGGATGACTTGATGGCCTGGGAGATCCCTTTGCGCACCATCGACGACCCTGAGGAACCAGCGGGCCCGAATGACGTCCTCGGCATCGTGCGTGCCTTGAACACCGGCACTCAGATCTTCTCCAGCAGCCGTGTCGACACGGTGATGGGTATGACCCTCATCCATGTGGATCCGGCGCAGGTCGCTCCCGTCGGCCCGGGGGAGTGCGACAACGCCTTCACCATCCTGCGCACCCTTACCTACCCCTGGACTGAAGAACAGCCCGACCCGCGACTGCGAGGTTTCCTCCTCCAGGGCCCCGACCGGATGCGCCTGTATGTCGACCACGAAGAAGACACCGACGTGGTCGCCGCCGACGTACGACCGTCCGGTGCTCTGACCGCCCTGCTCGCGGCACTTCCCTCCCTGATCGAGGAAAGGGAACGGATGGTGCGGGGCGATATCGACGACCCACACTGCTCCCGGCTGATCAACCTTGTGGATTGGTGACTCGTGGGGAGTGTCACCTGTGACCGCCGCGCAGGTGCGACGTGCTGCCCAGTCGCTACAACCGTAGAAGGGCCGGGTACGCCGCACCCGGACAAGACAGAGACACTTCGCAACCTGCCCGGACATGGCCGAGACGGCGCCTCACATGCCCGGAGATCTCTGAGACTGCCCGGACATCACAGAGACAGGACAGATCCGATGCGGGTGGCCTCCTGGAGCACCATGACGCGCGCCACTATTGCAAGCAAATGCTTGCAATAGTTAGCGCCTATGCGGCAGCATCGGAGACATGGCATCACTCAACGTCGGCAACCTCGGCGAGTTCCTGCGCGAGCAGCGCCGCACCGCACAGCTCTCGCTGCGGCAGCTGGCCGACGCGGCCGGGGTGTCCAATCCGTACCTCAGCCAGATCGAGCGCGGGCTGCGCAAGCCGAGCGCCGAGATCCTCCAGCAGCTGGCCAAGGCGCTGCGGATATCCGCCGAGACCCTGTACGTCCAGGCGGGGATCCTCGACGAGCGGGACCGCGAGGAGACCGAGGTGCGCAGTGTGATACTCGCCGACCCCTCGATCAACGAGCGGCAGAAGCAGGTACTGCTCCAGATCTACGAGTCCTTCCGCAAGGAGAACGGGCTCCAGACCGCCTCGGCCGACACCACCGGCACGGACACCACCGGCACCCCTGGCACCGACACCCCCGGCGCCGGCGCCGACGTCGCCACACCCTCGAACTGATCCGGGAGGACCATCCACCATGGCCATCACCGACGACGTACGCAAGACCCTCACCGACCCGACCCCGCTCTACTTCATGGCGGGCACCGCCGATCTGGCCACCCAGAAGCTCAAGGAGGTGCCGTCACTCGTCGAGAAGATCGTCGCCGAGGCCCCGGAGCGCTTCAACGCGGTGCGCAACACCGACCCCAAGGCCGTGCAGGAGCGGGTCTCCCAGCAGGCCAAGGAGGCCCAGGGCAAGCTCACCGAGATGCTGGGCACGCTCGACACCGACCTCAAGCGGCTGCGTGACACCGCGCAGGACCTCGCCCTGCAGGGTGTGGGCCGGGCCGCCGAGCTCGCCGTCAAGGCGCGGGAGCGGTACGACGAGGTGGCCGAGCACGGCCAGGAGGTCGTGCGGACCTGGCGCGGCGAGGCGGCCGACGAGGTCGTCGACATCGCCGGCGCGATCGAGCCCGACGAGGGCCGGGACGGCCACGCGGCGGCCCAGGCGAAGGCCCCGGCCGAGTCGGTCTCCATGGACTCCTCCAAGGAGGCCCCGAAGTCCGCCCCGGCCAAGCCGGCCACGGCGGGCGGCGCCAACTCCACCAGCGCTCAGACGCCCCCGGCCGCTCCGGCGCCCCAGGCGAAGAAGGCCCCGGCCCGCGGCGGCAAGCCCGCCCCCACCGCCAAGAAGCCGGAACCGAAGTCGGCCGGCTGACGGGCACACGCCAACGGCCGGGCCGGGTACACGGGGTAACCCTGCGTGCCCGGCCCGGCCAGCGGGTACGGTGGCCGCAGAGACGCTCCCCATACATATCTTCTAGGCGGTGGACGGCGTGCTGGTTGAAGGCTTCGGCAAGTTGATGTACTGGGTCTCCTGGGGCCTGCTCCTCTTCAGCCTCTTCGCCTTCGTCGACTCGGCGATCCGCCGCGAGGACGCGTACCGAGCGGCGGACAAGCAGACCAAGGCGTTCTGGCTGATCATCCTTGGTCTCGCCGCCGCGGTGAACTTCTTCATGGGGATCCTGGACTTCCTGCCGATCATCGGGCTCATCGCCACGATCGTGTACGTCGTCGACGTCCGGCCCGCGCTGCGGCAGGTCTCCGGCGGTGGCCGCCGCTGGCCGCGTGGCCGCGGCTCCAGTTCCGACGGCCCGTACGGCCCCTTCAACGGCCGCTGACGACCGGCGGCGGCACGGTACGGGCACGAACGACGGCCGACCGCGCGCCGGGCGGCGACGGTCAGCGACGCGCTCGGCGGTGCGCCGCGGCGACCGTCAGCGGCGCACTCCATGGTGTCCGGCGCCGCTCGGCGGCGCACT
>NZ_BBOX01000174.1 GCF_001553455.1 Streptomyces hygroscopicus subsp. hygroscopicus | reverse complement strand
AGCGCGCCCGGCGGCACTCCGCAGTGCACTCGGGCGGTGCCGGAGCGGGTCGCGGCCGGTCAGCCGCGGTCCAGCAGCAGCACCGCCAGGTCGTCGGTCAGCTCCCCGCCGTTCAGCGACCGCACCTCCGTGACGGTCGCGTCCAGCAGTTCCTCGCCGCGCCGCCCCTCCGCGAGCTGGCGCGCGACGATCTCGACCATGCCCTCCTGGCCGAGTCGCTGCACCCCGGGTCCGACGCGGCCCTCGATCAGCCCGTCGGTGTACATCATCAGGCTCCACGCCCCGCCGAGCTCGACCTCATGGCGCGGCCAGCGGGCGTGCGGCAGCAGGCCGAGCGCCGGGCCGTTCTCCTCGGTGGGCAGCAGCCGGGGCGCCATGCTCGGGCGGATCGCCAGCGGTGAGGGGTGCCCGGCCAGGCAGACCCCGGCCCGGCGGCCGTCCGGCGCGATGTCGACGGTGCACAGCGTGGCGAAGATCTCGTCGTCGGCGCGTTCGTTCTCCAGCACCTGCTGCAGGGTGCCGAGCAGCTGGTCCCCGCAGAGCCCGGCGAAGGTCAGGGCGCGCCAGGCGATCCGCAGCTCCACTCCGAGGGCGGCCTCGTCCGGGCCGTGGCCGCAGACGTCGCCGATCATGGCGTGGACCGTGCCGTCCGGGGTGCGGACGGTGTCGTAGAAGTCGCCGCCGAGCAGGGCCCGGCTGCGGCCGGGGCGGTAGCGGGCGGCGAAGCGCAGCCCCGAGCCGTCCAGCAGCGGGGTGGGCAGCAGCCCGCGCTCGAGCCGGGCGTTCTCCTGGGCGCGCAGCCGTGACTCGGTGAGCTGGCGCTGGGCGAGGTCGGAGCGTTTGCGCTCGACGGCGTAGCGGATGGCGCGGCTGAGGATCCGGCCGTCCAGCTCGCCGCGGAAGAGGAAGTCCTGGGCGCCCACCCGCACCGCCTCGGCGGCGCGTTCGGCGTCGTCCTCCGCGGTGAGGACGAGGACGGCGTGCGAGGGCGCGAGCTTGAGCACCGCGCGCAGGGCGGCCAGCGGGTCCGCCTCGCCGTCGACGGGGCCCGGCAGGGCCAGCAGGATGCACTGCACCCCGTCGGTGAGCAGCCGGCTGGCCTCGGTGAGGTTGCGGGCGGTACGGATGCGGACCCGGTTACCCTCGGTGTCCAGCATCTCGGGAACGTTGAAGGCACCGGACGGATCGTCCTCGATCACCAGCAGGGTGAGCCCGTTGTCGGGCAGGGTGGCGGGGCCGGCGTGCGGGGCCGGTGCCTCCCGTTGCCTCGGCACGGGTACGGACATCGCTCGATTCCTTCCCTCCCCCCGAGGGCGCGCCCCGCCGACCGGTGGAGCGCGTTGGGATTCCGGCACACACACCGACCGGTCGGTTTCGGCGGCTTCAGGGCGCGGGTGCCGGATACTGCGAGCCGACCTTAGCGCCAGGCGGCCGTTTCGCGGAATGACCTCCGGCCATCGACTTTTGTCATATGCCGCACGTCCTGCGGCACTTGGCGGCCCGGGAGACAATCCCGGAATGACGAACATCACGCTGGCGCTGGGCGACATCACCGAGCAGACGGTCGACGCGGTCGTGAACGCGGCCAACTCCTCCCTGCTGGGGGGCGGTGGCGTCGACGGAGCCATCCACCGGCGGGGCGGTCCCGACATTCTGGGTGAATGCCGCGATCTGCGTGCGTCGCGCTACGGCAAGGGCCTCCCGGCGGGCCAGGCGGTCGCCACCACGGCCGGCCGGCTGCCCGCCCGCTGGGTGATCCACACGGTCGGCCCGGTCTTCTCGGCCACCGAGGACCGCTCGGCCACGCTCGCCTCCTGCTACCGCGAATCCCTGCGGATCGCCGGCGAACTGGGCGCCCGTACCGTCGCCTTCCCGGCCGTCTCCACCGGCGTCTACCGCTGGCCCCTCGACGACGCGGCCCGGATCGCGCTCACCACCGTCCGCGCGGCGGGCACCTCGGTCGACGAGGTCCGCTTCGTCCTCTTCGACCAGCGCGCCTACGACGCCTTCGCGACGGCCCTGAACGAACTGCCGCCGCGGTGACCGGCCGGGCCGGCCGCGCTACCTCGCGTCCGGCCGGACCACCCCCAGGATCGGCATCGAGCCCGCGCCCGCGACCGTGACCTGGCGGCCGGGCCGCGGAGCGTGGATCATCGCGCCGCTGCCCACGTACATCCCCACGTGGCTGGCGTCCGGGAAGTAGATGATCAGATCCCCCGGGCGCATGGCCTTCACGCTCACCTTCGGCAGCAGCCTCCACTGCTCCTGCGAGGTCCGCGGGATCGACCGGCCGGCCGTCGCCCAGGCCCGCTGGGTCAGCCCCGAGCAGTCATAGGTGTCCGGGCCCACCGCGCCCCACACATAGTCCTTGCCGAGCTGGTCCCTCGCGAAGCCGACCGCGCGCCGGCCCAGCGCGGTGGCGCCGTCGCCCAGCTCCCGCAGTATCCCGGTGTCCAGCCACTTCGCCTGCGCGCCCCGGGCCTTGTCCTCCTCCAGCCGGCGCAGCCGCTCCCGTTCATCCTTCGCCAGCCGGGACTCCAGCCGCTGCGCCCGGCCGAGCCTGCGCAGGATCTCCTTCTTCGCCGCCGCCTTCTTCGTCCGGCTCCGGTCCAGCCGCTCCCACTCCCGGGAGGCGGACTCCGCGTAACGGTCGAGCGCCGCCTGGGTGCGCGCCAGACGGCCGATCAGGCCGTGGGTCGCCTGCTCACCCTTGCGGGCGAGCGTGACACCGTCGAGGAAGTCGCCCGGATCGCTGTTGAGGAACAGCCGCGCCTGGGCCGGCATCCCGCCGCCCCGGTACTGCGCCCGCGCCATCGCCCCGGCCCGCTGGCGCAGCCCGGCCATCTCCTTCTGGGCCTTCACCACGGCCCGCGCGATCTTCAGGATGGTCTTCTCCTGGCGGGTCTGTTTCTCCCGCGCCAGGTTGTAGGCGTCGGTGGCCGACTCCGCCTTGCGGTACAGACCTTCGACCTCCTTACGGACGTCCTCCAGGCTCCGGCCCCCGGCCACGGTGCCTCCGGTCCCGCCGCCCGGCGCCGGATCGCCGGGCGCGGCGTACGCCGCCTCCGGCACGGCCGGCAGGCCCAGCGCGCAGACGAGCGCGGTGGCCGCGGCGACGCTCACGCTCCTCCCTCTCCCGTCCCGCCTCACCCGCGGTCTCCTCTCGTTCCGCCCAGGCCGTGCGCGCTCCCGTTCCCTTCGCGCACCAGACCTGACGTACCGGCACGTAGGGACGGATAGTGACATGCCGTACCGCAATCCGACAGAGACACGCGGCGGTTCCCCCGGCAGCCACCCCGATCCGGTTCACCGGACGGGTGTCGCACAGATGTCGGACGCGTCCTCGCGCGGCCTTTCGTCGGGGCGTCATCCACGTCGCGACCTGGCCGTGACCCGGCCGTGACATGGCCACCACACTGACGGCCGAGGTTCACCGCCCGTTAACTCGCCTCCTCAGGCCGCTTCACCTGATCTGCCTACTTTCGGCCCTACTGAGCGTGAGCCGAGTACGGCTCCGGCGCACGCGCACAGCACCACAAAAAGTGCGCACCACCCATCTCGCGCGCCGTCCCCCACCGGCGGCTCCTGGAAGGAACTCCTGAAAGTGAAGCTTCAGCGCAAGAACCGGCTTCGCGCCATCGCCGCCGGTGCCCTCGCTGTCTCCGGCGCCCTTGTCCTCACGGCGTGCGGCTCCGACGACAACAGCTCCTCGGGCGGCGGCGGTGACTCCAAGGCCGCCGCCACCATCAAGTGCGACGGCAAGGGACAGCTGCTGGCCTCGGGCTCGTCCGCGCAGAAGAACGCCATGGATCTGTGGATCAAGAACTACGGCGGCGCCTGCAAGGACACCAAGCTCAACTACAAGGCCACCGGTTCGGGCGCCGGCATCCAGGAGTTCCTGCAGGGCAAGACCGCCTTCGCCGGCTCCGACTCGGCGCTGAAGCCCGAAGAGGTCACCGCCTCGGAGAAGGTCTGCAAGGGCGGCAAGGCCATCGACCTGCCGATGGTCGGCGGTCCGATCGCGGTCGGCTTCAACGTCCCGGGCGTGGACAAGCTCACCCTCGACGCGGACACCCTCGCCAAGATCTTCAACTCCGACATCAAGGAGTGGAACGACCCCGCGATCAAGAAGCTGAACCCGGACGCGAAGCTCCCCAGCCTCAAGATCCAGGCGTTCCACCGCTCCGACGAGTCGGGCACCACGGACAACTTCACCAAGTACCTCAAGGCCGCCGCACCGAAGTCGTGGCCGCACGAGCCGGGCAAGGCGTGGGAGGGCAGGGGCGGCCAGTCGGCCGACGGCTCCTCCGGTGTCTCCTCGCAGGTCAAGCAGGTCTCGGGCGCGATCTCGTACTTCGAGCTGTCCTACGCGACCGCGAACAGCATCAAGACCGTCGACCTGGACACCGGCGCCTCCGCCCCGGTCCAGGCCACCGTCGACAACGCCTCCAAGGCCATCTCCGAGGCCAAGATCAAGGGCACCGGCAGCGACCTGGCCCTCGACCTGGCGTACGACACCAAGGCCGCCAACGCCTACCCGATCACGCTGGTCACCTACGAGATCGCCTGCGACAAGGGAAACAAGGCCGGCACCCTCGCCGCGACCAAGTCCTTCCTGACCTACATCGCCAGCGAGGACGGCCAGACCTCCCTCAAGGAGCTGGGCTACGCCCCGCTGCCGACCGAGATCGCCACGAAGGTCCGCGAGAGCGTCAAGAACCTCTCCTGACCCGAATGCGGCTGATCCGCCGCGGCGACCGCCGCGGCGGATCAGCCGCATCGTCCGGTGCACCGCCGCGCAAGGAGCCGCACCCCACTCCCGGCTCCGCAGACCGGAGAACTCATGAAAACGGACATAGAACCCATATCATCAGCCGCCGGGTCACCGCCCCAGGTCAGGACCCGCTCCATCGGCCGCGCCGGTGACAAGATCTTCCTCGGCCTCTCCCGGGGTTCCGGTATCGCCCTGCTCGTGATCATGGCGGCCATCGCGGCCTTCCTCACCTACCGCGCCGCCGTCGCGATCTCCAAGGACGAGGCCAACTTCCTCACCACCTTCGAGTGGAACACCGGCTCCTCGCCGATGCGGTTCGGCATCGCCGTCCTCGCCTACGGCACGGTCGTCAGCTCGGTCATCGCCATGGTCATCGCGGTCCCGATCGCGGTCGGCATCGCGCTGTTCATCTCGCACTACGCCCCGCGCCGGCTGGCCGCCCCGGTCGCGTACGTCATCGACCTGCTCGCCGCGGTGCCCAGCATCGTCTACGGCCTGTGGGGCGCGCTCTTCCTCGTCCCGCATCTGACCGGGCTCTACACCTGGTTCGACGACTACCTGGGCTGGACCGGGATCCTCAGCTACCAGGGCGGCGCCGCCCGCTCGCTGTTCACCGTCGGCATCCTGCTGGCGATCATGATCCTGCCGATCGTCACCAGCGTGAGCCGCGAGGTGTTCCGGCAGGTTCCGAAGATGCACGAGGAGGCCGCGCTGGCGCTCGGCGCGACCCGCTGGGAGGTCATCCGGATGGCTGTCCTGCCCTTCGGCCGCTCCGGCATCATCAGCGCCTCGATGCTGGGCCTGGGCCGCGCGCTGGGCGAGACCATGGCGGTCGCCACCGTGCTGTCCCCCAACTTCCTGATCGAGACCAGTCTGCTGGACCCGGGGGGCGGCACCTTCGCGCAGAACATCGCCAGCCACTTCAAGGAGGCCGGCGACGGCGGCCGTGACGCGCTGATCGCCTCCGGTCTGGTGCTGTTCGTCATCACCCTGCTGGTGAACGGTGCCGCGCGAATGATCATCGCCCGCCGCAAGGAGTACTCGGGGACCGCGGCATGAACGACGCACGCGCGGCCGCCCAGCCGCGGACAACGACCAACGCCGCACCTCCGCGCCGCGCGGGCGGAGAGGTGACCGGAGGGGGCACCGCATGAGTAACGCCGTGATCGACAAGAGCGAAGCCCCGGGCCGGGCGTCCGGCCCCGCCCCGCTCCGGCAGGCCCGGCTGCCCCGGTGGACCCCGTACGCCCTGCTGGTGGTCTCGGCGGCCGCGGGCGCGGGCATCGGCACCGCCCTGGGCATGGACAGTGCCTTCCAGTGGGGCCTGATCGCCGCCGTGGTGTTCGTCCTCGCCGGGTACGGCCTCGGCGCCGTGGTCGAGGGCGGCCGGCAGGCCAGGGACCGGCTGGCCACCAGCCTGGTGTGGGTCTGCTTCCTGCTCGCCGTCGTCCCGCTGCTCTCGCTGATCTGGGAGACCATCGACCGGGGCCGGACGGTGCTCGACGGCTACTTCCTGAGCCACTCCATGGAGGGCGTGCAGACGATCCTGCCCGGCGGTGGCGCGTACCACGCGATCATCGGCACCCTCGAGCAGGTCGCCCTCGCCGCGGTCATCGCGGTGCCGATCGGGCTGCTGACCGCCATCTACCTGGTGGAGTACGGGCGCGGCCGGCTCGCGAAGGCCGTGACCTTCTTCGTCGACGTGATGACCGGCATCCCCTCGATCGTCGCCGGTCTGTTCATCCTCAGCTTCTGGATCATCATCCTCGACTTCAGCTACTCCGGCTTCGCCGGTGCCATGGCGCTGGCCATCCTGATGATGCCGATCGTCGTCCGCTCGACCGAGGAGATGCTCAAGCTCGTCCCGGACGAGCTGCGTGAGGCGTCCCTCGCGCTCGGCGTGCCCAAGTGGCGCACCATCCTCAAGGTGGTGCTGCCCACCGCCATCGGCGGGATCACCACGGGTGTGATGCTCGCGGTCGCCCGTATCGCCGGGGAGTCCGCACCCATCGTGCTGCTGGTCTTCGGCGCCGCGGGGATCAACAACAACCCGTTCGAAGGCGCCCAGTCGTCGCTGCCCTACTACATCTACGAGCAGTGGCAGCTCGGCAACGACGCCTCCTTCAACCGGGCCTGGGCCGCGGCGCTCGTCCTCATCGCCTTCGTCATGATCCTGAACCTGGTGGCCCGCGGCATCGCCCGCTGGAAGGCCCCGAAGACCGGCCGCTGAGGCCAAGAAGAAGAGAAGTGATTCACATGGCCAAGCGCATCGACGTCAGCGGGCTCACCGCCTACTACGGCAGCCACAAAGCCATCGAGGACATCTCGATGACGGTCGAGCCCCGCTCGGTGACCGCCTTCATCGGGCCGTCGGGCTGCGGCAAGTCCACCTTCCTGCGCACCCTCAACCGGATGCACGAGGTCACTCCCGGTGGCCGGGTCGAGGGCAAGGTGATGCTCGACGACGAGAACCTCTACGGCTCGGAGGTGGACCCGGTCTCCGTGCGGCGTACGGTCGGCATGGTCTTCCAGCGCCCCAACCCGTTCCCGACGATGTCCATCTTCGAGAACGTCGCGGCCGGGCTGAAGCTCAACGGCTCGTACAAGAAGAGCGAGCTGGACGGCATCGTCGAGCGGTCGCTCAAGGGCGCCAACCTGTGGAACGAGGTCAAGGACCGGCTGAACAAGCCGGGCGCCGGGCTCTCCGGCGGTCAGCAGCAGCGGCTGTGCATCGCCCGCGCCATCGCGGTCGAGCCCGATGTGCTGCTGATGGACGAGCCCTGCTCGGCACTCGACCCGATCTCGACGCTCGCCATCGAGGACCTGATCGGTGAGCTCAAGGAGCGCTTCACGATCGTCATCGTGACGCACAACATGCAGCAGGCGGCGCGCGTCTCGGACCGTACGGCCTTCTTCAACCTGGCCGGGGTCGGCCAGCCCGGCAAGCTCATCGAGATCGACGAGACCGAGCGGATCTTCTCCAACCCGTCGGTACAGGCGACCGAGGACTACATCTCGGGCCGCTTCGGCTGATCCGGGCCCCGCCCGGCCGGCGGGGAACAGAACGTCCTGCGGTGCTGCATGGCGGTGCCACCGCATGACGAGGAAGGGCCCGCCCCTGGCTCCCGGGGGCGGGCCCACTGCGTTTCCGCCGGCGCGTACGGCGGCATATCCACCGGTACGTCCGGTAACGTAGCCGCTGGTACATCCGGCGGCGGGCTTCCCCGGCTGGACGTCCGGCGGCACGCTTCCGCGGGCGAACGCCGGGCGGCACGCTTCCGCGGGCGAACGTCCGGTCAGTCAGCCGAAGGCCAGGTTGACGATCCAGTAGCTGAGCGCGGCGACTCCGGCCGCCGCGGGCATGGTGATGAACCAGCCGAGGACGATGTTCTTCGCGACGCCCCAGCGCACGGCGCTCACCCGCTTGGTGGCCCCCACTCCCATGATCGCCGAAGTGATGACGTGCGTGGTCGAGATCGGCGCCTGGAACATGAACGACGCCGTATACATGACGCCGGCCGCCGTGGTCTCCGCCGCGAACCCCTGCGGCGGGTCGAGTTCGATGATCCGCCGTCCCAGCGTGCGCATGATGCGCCAGCCGCCCGCGTAGGTGCCCAGCGACAGCATCGCGGCACAGGCGATCTTCACCCAGACCGGAATCGCGTCGCCTTCGTCCTCGACACCGCCGATGACCAGGGCCATCACCACGACACCCATGGTCTTCTGGGCGTCCTGCAGACCGTGGCCGAGCGCCATGCCCGCCGCCGAGACGGTCTGCGCTATCCGGAAGCCGCGCTTGGCCTTGTGCGGGTTCGCGTTGCGGAACATCCAGAGGATGATCACCATCACGAAGTAGCCCAGCACCAGGCCCACGACGGGCGAGAGGATCATCGGGATGACGATCTTCTCCAGCACCCCGTCCCAGTGGACCGTGCTGGCCCCCGCGAGCGCCGCGCCGACCAGCCCGCCGAACAGCGCGTGCGAGGAGGAGGACGGCAGACCGAAGTACCAGGTCACCATGTTCCAGGTGATCGCGCCGACCAACCCGGAGAACAAGATCATCATGCCTTGTCCGCCGGTCGGGGTGGCGATCAGCCCCTCGCTGACCGTCTTGGCCACGCCACTGCCCAGGAAGGCGCCCGCGAGGTTCATCACGGCGGCCATGGCGAGCGCGGCCCGGGGGGTCAGCGCCCGGGTGGAGACCGAGGTCGCGATGGCGTTGGCCGAGTCGTGAAAGCCGTTGGTATAGGTGAAGAAGAGCGCGACCGCGATGGTCACGACAAGCGCGAAGGTGTCCATGCCCGGGCTCAGGACTCCTTGACGGCGATGGTCTCGACCGTGTTGGCCACGTGCTCGAAGGCGTCGGCCGCCTCCTCCAGCACATCGACGATCTGCTTGAGCTTGAGCACCTCGATGGCGTCGTACTTGCCGTTGAAGAGGTGGGCCAGGAGTTTGCGGTGGATCTGGTCCGCCTGGTTCTCCAGCCGGTTGACCTCGATCCAGTACTCGGTGAGGTTGGTCATGGTGCGCAGGTTCGGCATCGCCTCGGCGGTCAGCTCGGCCGCCCGCGCCAGCACCTCGATCTGCTGCTCGACCCCCTTGGGCAGCTCCTCGACCTGGTAGAGGACGACCAGGTCGACGGCCTCCTCCATGAAGTCCATGATGTCGTCGAGGGACGAGGCCAGGGAGTAGATGTCCTCGCGGTCGAACGGCGTGATGAAGGAGGAGTTCAGCTGGTGGAAGATCGCGTGGGTGGCGTCGTCCCCGGCGTGCTCCGCGGCCCTCATCCGTTCGGCGATCTCGGCCCGAGCGGAGGAGTCCGCCCCGAGCAGTTCCATCAGGAGCTTTGAGCCGGTCACGATGTTGTCCGCAGATGCGGCGAACATGTCGTAAAAGCTCGTCTCCCTGGGGGTCAGACGAAAGCGCACTGGGGATCCTCGGAATGCAGCGGATGGGGACTCGTCGATGCTAGGCGCATCTTCCGGCCACGGTAACCGGCGTTCCCAGTGTCGCCCATCGGGCAGTGTGCTCAGCACGGGGGCCCGGTTCGACCGGAAAAGCCGGTACCATATACCCACTGGGGGTATATGGGGACAGCAAGTGACCAACGGGAGGACGCCATGACGACCGCGGCAACCGACACCACCGCGCCCACCGACGGCGACGAGCGGGGCCAGGCGTCCGGCCAGACCTCCGCCCAGGACTCCGTACCCCACGGCGGCCACGGGTACGCCAAACAAAAGGATCAGCACCTGAAGCGACTGCGCCGGATCGAGGGCCAGATCAGGGGATTGCAGCGGATGGTCGAGGAGGACGTCTACTGCATCGACATACTCACCCAGGTCTCGGCGAGCACCAAGGCGCTCCAGTCCTTCGCCCTCCAGCTGCTGGAGGAGCATTTGCGCCACTGCGTCGCCAGCGCGGCCGTGGAGAGCGCCGCCCAGGGCGAAGCGGAGGGCACGGGGGAGGTCGACGCCAAGGTCGCCGAGGCCACGGCGGCCATCGCCCGGCTGCTGCGGACCTGAGCGCCGGCCCGGCCGCGCGACCCCTGGGCGCGGCCATGACCAGGGGCTACGCCTCCGCCGGACGGGGCCTTAGGGGCAGCCGTCCGGCGAGGCGGCGATTTCACTACGGGACGTCCGGGCCCTCGGCCCGCGGGGCGCCCTCGGCCCCCTCGCCACCGTGAGCACCCCTGACACCTTCGACCTCTTCGACACCTTTGGGGCTCCTGGCGCCTTTGACGCTCTTGGCACCCTTGATGCCCTTCGTCCCCTTGGCTCCCTCGGCCGAATCTGATCGGTCGGCCTGCACCCGGAGCACCTCGTCGATACGGTCCGTACTGAGCCTGTCCTCGTCCGCGCTCGACGCAGCGATCATCAAGTCACCGTAGAGATCGATTTCGACGAGGGCCACGGGGTCCGGGCCCGACGAGCCGCGACGCGCAACCACGTGTTTCACCTCCTCCAGCGAGCACCTGCGAGCACTTTCGAGCAGCGGCTTCCCAGCGTAGGGATCGGTACACACTCCGCGCATGGCACGGATGGACCATTTCGAAGGGCAAAGCGCGCCCCTCCGCCTACTTCTGAGGTGATCCGACCTTTCCTGTGTAGATATCCGTGGGGTTGGGGAGCTCGACCACGGCCGGCGCCCCGAAGTCGTACAGCTCCGTCGTCGAGGCGACCCCGAGCGCTTCGCGCCGCCCGGCGGCGTCCGGACCCTGCCCCGCCTCCCGGCCGTCGGCCCGGCCGCTCAGGGTGAACCGGTGCCGCACCTCGCGCAGCCGGCCGAGTCCGTCGAGATACGCGTCGAAGGGCACCGTGCTCTCGTCGAACCCGCGCGCCGCGGCCGCCAGCGACCCCCGCGCACCCTCCGACGCGACCCGTGCCGCCCGGCCGATGTCGGTGGTGCCGCGGTAGTGGCGCACCAGGGCCCCGCCGAGTCCCTCCTCGCCGACCAGGCTGGCCTTCCGCACCCCGCGCAGCAGTTCGGCGGCGGTCAGCGGATCCGTGGCCCCGCCGGTGACCAGATTTCCATCCGGAATGTCCGTCGTGTCCACGCGCACCCATTTGTCGTGCGGGATGCCCGCGCCGCGATTGCGCATGAAAAGCGCCCCCGAGGCCAGGAGTTCGGTGATCGGCGCGTGCTCGGCGGCCCCCGTCGCGTCCCTCGGCAGCAGCAGCCGCAGCCGGCCGAGCCGCTTCTCGAAGTCGTAGGCACCGCTGCCCCGGATGGACACGCGGGTCCCGCCCGTCGCCGTCTCCATGGTCGTACGGACCCGTGAACTGCCCGTTTCGACCAGCACGTCGGCGGCCCGGTGCAGCACCGCGACCGCGCTCTCCCGTGCGGCCGCGCCAGGGCGTTCGTCGGCCACCGTCTGGGAGGAACAGCCGCTGACGGTCGCCAGCGACACGGCCAGCAGGCCGCCCGCCATGGTCCCGGCGACCGCTCTCACCCGTCTCCGTACGCCGAGCCCGCGCTGCTGGAACTCCATCGACCGCCGACCCCCTGGCCACGCTCGTCCACGCTTGATACTTGTTCGTTTAACGATCCGCACCGGTGGCCCGTCACGGCCCGGTAGCGTGGTCATGTGCTCGACTCAGCCGGCATGCGCCCCCGCCAGGAACGCACCACCACCGAGGAGAAGGGCGCCTTCGCCATCGCCCGCTGCACCTGCGGCTGGTCCGGCCCGGCCCGTCGCGCCCGCTCCACCGCCCGCGACGACGCCGCCACCCACGCGACGGCCCGTCACTCCCCGTCCGGCGCAGGCGGTTCACCGGACTCGCCCGCGTAGGACCTGTCGCCAACGAGGGCGCCACGCTCCCAACGCCCGGCACGGCACCTCGCCGCGCTGTCAACATCGCCCGCGTTCGCCCGGTACGAGGACGCTGCCGCTGCCCGTCTCGCGAGCTGGGAGGTGCTCCCCGCACCAGACGCCGCTCGCGGCCGGACGCCCCCTTCGACGACAGGCCCCGGTGCGAGTTGTCCGTCCGCCGACAACTTTTCGGCCACGTCCGGAACCACATCCCCCGGCGCCCCCTCTGACCAAGAGACCGGGCCCGCCTCGCGGTTGTCCGGTTGACGGTTGAGAACAGCGTCGACAGGGAGGGGCACCGCCATGAACCGGCGGACACTGCTGGCAGCGGGCACGGGGCTGGCGGCCACCGCCACATGGGCGACCGCGTGCGACGACGGCGCGGACCAGGCGGGCGGCGACGGGGCCCCCGGCGCTTCCTCCTCGGCATCGGACGTCCGTTCGGCCTCCGCGAGGGGCAAGCGCGGCGCCATCGACGGCAAGCCGACGGGCGGCGACTGGAGCGCGCTCGGCAAGGGCCTGCAAGGCGACCTGGTGCGCCCCGGGGACTCCGACTACACCTCCGCCAGCCGGCTCTACAACACCCGCTTCGACCATCTGCGCCCCGCCGCCGTCGCCTACGTGGCGAACACCTCGGACATATCCGCCTGCCTGGACTTCGCCCGGCGTCACGGCTCCCCCGTCGCCATCCGCAACGGCGGTCACTCCTACGCCGGTTGGTCGAGCGGCGACGGCCGCCTGGTCATCGACGTCTCCGCGCTGTCGTCGATCCGTACGGCCTCCGGCGAGGCACGGATCGGCGCCGGCGCCAAGCTCATCGACGTCTACACCTCGCTGGGCGCCCACGGGGTCACCGTCCCCGGCGGCTCCTGCCCCAGCGTCGGCATCTCGGGGCTGACCCTCGGCGGCGGCCACGGCGTGGTCTCCCGGGCGTACGGGCTGACCGCCGACAGCCTCACCGGCGCGACCGTCGTCACCGCGGACGGCAAGGCGCTCAAGGTCTCCAAGGACCGCGAGGCCGATCTGTTCTGGGCGCTGCGCGGCGCGGGCAACGGCAACTTCGGCGTCGTCACCGAACTGCGCTTCCGTACGCACGCGGCGGCCGACGGCGTCACCTGCTATATGACATGGCCCTGGTCCAAGGCCA
The DNA here is from genome assembly GCF_001553455.1 of Streptomyces hygroscopicus subsp. hygroscopicus. Taxonomy (GTDB): domain Bacteria; phylum Actinomycetota; class Actinomycetes; order Streptomycetales; family Streptomycetaceae; genus Streptomyces; species Streptomyces hygroscopicus. The sequence goes on along the minus strand of NZ_BBOX01000174.1, from coordinate 6,500 downwards.
CGAAGGTGCTGAGTGCCTGGCAGAAGTGGGGCCCGGACCAGCCGGACGAGATCTGGTCGGCACTGCACCTCTCCGCCGCCCCCGGCCACACCCCGACCGTATCCGTGAGCTGCTTCTCCCTGGGCACCTACGGCGCGCTGCAGAACGCGGTGGACCGGCTCGCCGACGGACCGGGCGGCCCCGGCCCCGCCTCGCGGGTCAGCCTGCGCCGCCGCGGCTACGTCGACGCCATGCGCGGGTACGCGGGCTGCGGCGACACCTCGACGGCCGCCTGCCATCTGCCCGGTGACAAGCCCGGCCAGAGCACCTCCGGGGTGCTGCGGCGGGAGACCTACGCGGCCCGCTCGGACTTCTACGACCGCTCGCTGAGCCAGGCGGGCGTACGGGCCATGCTCGGCCAGCTGGAACGTTTCGGACGGCGCACCAGCGGCGGGGGCGCCGTCAGCATCGCGCTCACCGCGCTCGGCGGGGCGATCAACCGGGTCGCGCCCACGGCCACGTCCTTCGTCCACCGCCGCTCGCGGTTCCTCGCCCAGTACACCGCCTCCTGGGCGGCCGGCGGCTCGGGCACCGCGCACAACGCCTGGCTGGGCGAGGCCCATGCGGCGATGCGGCGGTACGCCTCCGGCGCCGCGTACCAGAACTACACCGACGCGTCGCTGAAGGACTGGCGCTCGGCCTACTACGGCTCGGCCGCCGACAAGCTGACGCGGCTGAAGAAGCGTTACGACCCGGACCGGCTCTTCGACTTCCCGCAGGCGCTGTGAGGTTTGGATACGCGAGGACGGCAGAAGGCCCGGCGGGTGCCGGGCCTTCTGCCGTCTCCGTAAGGGGGCCGTCAGGCCGCCGGAGCCCTGCCGCCGTTACGCCGCCAGGCCCCTGCCGCGGTTACGCAGCCGGATCCCCGCGGCCGTAATGCCGCCATACCGCAGCCGGAACCCCGCCACCGTTACGCCGCCAGGTCCTTGTTGCCCCGGTCGCCGCCCGCCGAGCGGGACTCGGGAAGCTCCGGGAAGGCCTCGCCCGCGCCCTGATCGGCGGCGACGGGCTCGGCCCGTACCAGCCAGCCGGCGCGCGAGCCGGCGATCGTCGTGGTCAGGGGGGACAGCAGCATCATCGCGAGCGGGGCCAGCAGCAGCGTGACCGCCGTCCCCAGCGCGAACCCGCCGATCACATCGGTCGGGTAGTGGACACCCATGTAGACGCGGCAGAAGCCTTCCAGCAGCGCGAGGGCGATCGCGATCGACCCGTAGGCGCGGTGGGCCATGAAGACGCCGACGGCGACCGCCATGGTCAGCGTCGCGTGGTCGCTGACGAAGGAGAAGTCGGTCTTCCCGGCGACCAGGACGTCGAGCCCCTGGTGGTCCTTGAAGGGGCGCGGCCGCTCGACGAAGCCGCGGATCGGGATGTTGGCCACCAGCGCCAGCCCGGCCGCCAGCGGGGCCCACACCAGCCCGGCGACGGCGGACGGCGCCTCCCGCGGCCGCTTCCGCACGTTCCACCAGGCGGCCAGGGTCACCAGGGCAAGGCCGATGATGATCCCGTACTCACCGACGAACTCCATGACGCGGTCGAACCAGTGGGGGGCGTCCTTCGCCAGCCCATTGATGTCGTAGAGAAGGCTGACATCGGGGTTCGACCCGTCCAGTGCGAGTCCAGCCATATGCCGTGGCCCCTTATCTCTTGCCTGTCGCTACGTGCAGCTGCCAACCCCCGTCATGCCTTCGACCCGTGGTCGTCGCGGCCGGCGCCGGAGGGTCCGCCGTCGATCCACGCTGATCCACGCTCGATCCACTTCCAGGGAACGCCCTCTTCTCGCCAGGGGTTCCGTTCTCAACCCAACGATCACCGGGACGTTATCGAAGGGTGACCGATCGTCGCAGCTCAGGGGGAATCTTTACGCGGAGTTCGCTCTCGGCAGCGCTTTTGCGCCATCTTGAGTCACCCGCGTAGCACCGATGTAGTCCGGCGAGTCGATCTTGTCAAAGCGGATCACCGCACCGGTGTAGGGCGCGTTGATCATGTAACCACCGCCCACATAGATCCCCACGTGGTGGATCGATCTCGGATCGTCGAGGTCGTAGGCGAAGAAGACCAGGTCCCCGGGGAGCAGCTCGTTCCGCTTGGGGTGCGGTCCGGCGTTCCACTGGTCGTTGGCGACACGCGGGAGGTCGATCCCGACCGTCTTGTACGCCGCCTTCGTCAGCCCCGAGCAGTCGAACCGCCCGCCCTGCTCCGGCGTGCCGTTCCCACCCCACAGATAGGGCTTGCCGAGCTGCTTCTGCGCGAAGTAGATCGCCCCGGCCGACTGCTGCGAGGGCTGGACCTTCTGGACCGGGGCCTCGAAGCTCTTGGCGAGGGTGGTGATCGTCTTCACGTAGTTCTGGGTCTCGCGGTACGGCGGCACCCCGCCGTACTTGATCACGGCGTACGCGCCCGCGTTGTACGACGCCAGCATGTTGTGCGTCTGGTTGCCCGGTACGTCCTTGACGTACTTGGCGAGCGAGCAGTCGTAGGCGGCCGCCGACGGGATGGCGTCCTGGGGGTCCCAGATGTCCTTCACGCCGTCCTTGTTGCCGTCCACCCCGTGCGAGGCCCAGGTGGCCGGGATGAACTGCGCTATCCCCTTGGCGTTGGCCGGGCTCTGCGCCTTCGCGTTCCAGCCGCTCTCCTGGTAGAGCTGCGCGGCGAGCAGCGCGGGGTTGATGGCGGGACAGGTGTTCCCGTACCGCTGGATGAGCGGCTCGTACGGGGCGGGAACGGCGCCCTTCGCCAGCCCGACGGCCTTACCGCCCGCGCCGCCGACGAGGTTGGCCGCGACCATGTAGGTGCCGACGACGAGCAGCGCGACGAAGGAAAAGGAGACTCCGAGACCGACACTGACACCCAGCCAGACCTTACGCACCCGGCCATCCTCCCCCATTCACCTGCGGTGCGAACGTGTTTCCGTACGCACGGCGAAAATCAGCCGCTGCCCAGCCGAAACCATACGACGGGCCGCCGCCGCGCGCCCCCCGTGCGCCGCCGACCCGCCCCGCACGCCCCGCCACTCACGCCCCGCCGCCGCGTCTCGACCGCCTCCCGCGGGCCGTGGAACGCGTAGAGTCCAGCCGTCCGAGCACCACGACCCTGGGGACCGCAGATGACACGGCTCGACTGGCAGGAACTCGACTGGCTGCGGGCCGCACCCGCCGACAGCGAGGAGGGCGCCCCCTACATCGAGGTGGCCGTGGGCCCCGACGACCAGATCCTGATGCGCGAGAGCAACGACCCCGGGACCGTCGTCGTGACGACCCGGGCCAAGTGGGAGGCGTTCATCAAGGGGGTCAAGGCGGGCGAGTTCGACGACTTCGCCGACCTCGCCGAGCCCGACGAGCCCACCGGGACGTGAGCGGCGGGGCCGGACGCCCGCGGGCGCCGCGACCGGCACGGGTCGGCCCCGGCCCGGCCGACGGTACGTACGGACCGCAGACCGGCCGTCCCGACGACGGACGGCACGCTGGGGTCCCCGCGACGGACGGCACGCTGGGGTCCCCACGACGGACCGCACGCTGGGGTCCCCGCGACGGGCCGCGCGCCGGCCGCCCCTGCGACGGACCGTCACGGCGCCCGCGGAATGGGCCGCGCCCCCGGCCCCGGCCCCGCTCCCGCCCCTGGCCCCGCCGACGACCCTCACCAATCGTTGCCCAACACCCACCCGCGTGATACACAGAGTGACCATACGACACTTTGTTGACACGTTTCACACGTCCGCCGGCCGGCCGTGTCCCACAACACGCACGAGATCCGCTAAGAAATGCCGCCAAATCGACATGCGGAAGCGGATTCATCAGCGAAGATAGAGGCTGACCCGCGCCATACCGGCGGGGGGACACAACTACCCATAAGGGGCGGTGAGTTCATCATGTTCCTAGCAGCCGAAAAGGGCGACATCAACACCATCATCGGCGGAATCGCCCCAGACTGGGGTCCGTTCGGCAGCCTGGGCAGCGAGGCCCGCGTCATGATCGAGGTGGTGATGGCGGTCGCCCTGCTGCTGTGCTTCGGCATCGCCATCTGGGGCGCGGCCAAGCAGCGCATCGGCGCGACGGCGCTGCGGGACACCTTCAGCGCGGAGCAGGGCAAGGGTCTGATCGTCGCCGGCCTGACCGGTGTGTTCATCATCGGTTCACTGGGCACGCTTTTCACGATCGTGTACGGCATGGCCATCTAGCCGCGCCCCCGCCCACCCCCGAGCCGCGCCCTCACGCGCGGCGTACCCCCCTGGCCGCAAGCCTCCGCCCCCGATTCCCCCTACCGGCCCCACTCTCCGTACCCAAGGCTGCTTCCTGATGCCCGCTGCTCTCGCTCCCCACGCTGAGGTCGTGTCAGCCTGATGTCCACTCACACCAGAGCGCCCGAGCGTCAGTCCTCACCGCTACCGTCGTATACGGGTGGCGAAAGAGGGACCATGGATAACGCGGTCGGCAGGATCAGCAGGCTCGGCACGGGCGAAGGGGCGTACGCAGGATGAGTCTCGGCGGCGACGACGGTTACGGCGGTGACTACGAGGGCCATGACCCGCGCCGCGCCCGCGGCGCGGCCTCCGAGGGGCACCTGACGCGCACCCGCCTGCCCGAGGGCGACGGCGACCCGTACGGCCCACCCCGCCGGGCCCCCGGCCGCGCCGGCAAGCCCAGCCGCAACCTGATCACCGTGGTCGGCGTCGTCGTTCTCCTCCTCGCGGCCATCGCCTTCGTCAACCGCGGCGGCGGCAAGGACGGCGACTCCAGCAACGGCCACACCGGCGGCACCGGCACCAAAGCCCGCCCCACCGCCCCCACGGGCGAGCGCCCGGTCGAAGGCAAGGACAACACCACCGGCATCGCCTCGGGCTTCGCCAAGTCGGCCCAGGGGGCACAGAGCGCGGCGGCGAACTACGCGGTAGCGCTGGGGTCCGACGGCATGTTCAAAGCAGACCGTCGCGAAGCGATTGTGAACGCGGTTTATGCCCCGGACGTAGCTGCTGCACGGCTCAGCGAACTCAATAAGGCGTTCTCCAACAACAAGATCTTTTCGAACGCCGGTCTCGATGACAATGGCGATCCTCCGGACGGCATGACGTTCGTCTCCCGCGCCAACCCGGTGGGTGCCAAGGTGCTCAAGTTCAAGGACGACGAGGCCCAGATCGCTGTCTGGCACTCACTGCTCTTCGGCCTGGCAGGAGAAGGGTCCAAGAATCCGGTTGCCGAGAGCTGGTACACGGATACCTTCAAGCTGAAATGGATCAAGGGCGACTGGAAGGTAACCCAGTACACCCAGAAGACCGGCCCGGCACCTGTCGGCCGCGACCAAGCCGCCTCCTCGGCTGAGGACATGGCCAATGCCGTACAAGGGTTCGGAGGGTTCACGTATGCCCGTTAATCGCCGTCGTGCCCTTTCGATCAGCGCCGCAGTCACATGCGTCCAAGTCGCTGGTGTGCTGTTGGCAACACGCGCTGCCGCTGCCCCATCACCGACCCCGACTCCGTCTCACACCAGTGACGGCTGCGACGGCATCGATGACGGTCAGCTCAAGGACCTGTGCAAGGGCAGCGGTGGCGATTCTCCGGGCTCCGACCCCTCCAACCCCCTGGACCCCGCCGCCTCCCTGGCCCGCGGCTGCGCCGACGCCGCCTCCTGGCTCGTCAACAAGCTCTCCAAGCTCGTCGAGGAGACGGCCAACGTCGACTTCACCAACGAGGCGTTCCTCCGCCAGTACGCCGTCGTCTTCGCCGCCTCCACCGTCCTCACCCTCATCCTCTGGCTCCTCGCCGTCGCCAAGCGCGCCATCCGCGGCGTCCCCCTCGGCGAGGCGCTCTCCGAAGCCATAGGTTTCCTCTGGCTGACGGTCCTGGCCTCCGCCTTCACTCCCCTCGTCCTCTATACGGTCGTCACCGCGACCGACGCCGTCACCGATGCCATCGCCTCCGGCACCGGTGCGGACAACGACGCCTTCTTCGGCTCCTTCGCCCAGGCGCTGAAGCGGGACGAGGACATCGGCGGCGGCCCCATCATGCTCATCGTCGTCTCGCTCGTGACGATCCTCGCCGCCGGCGTCCTCTGCCTCGAGCTCGTCATCCGCGCCGCCCTCCTCTACGTGGGCGCGCTCCTCGGCACCGCCGTCTACTCGGGCCTCGTCGACAAGAACATGTGGGGGCATGTGCGCCGCTGGGCGGGGATCATGATCGCCGTGATCCTCGTCAAGCCGGTGATCGTCACCGTCCTGGCCCTCGCCGGCGCGCTCTCCACCTCCGGCGACAAGCCCGACGCCTTCTCGGCCGTCGTCTCCGGGCTGTCCATCATCATCCTCGCCATCTTCGCCAGCGCGATGATCTACCGCTTCGTGCCCGGCTTCGGCGACGAGATCGTCAAGGCCCGCAGCGCCAGCGCCGATCCCGCGTCCCGCCAGGCCGCCGCCGTCATCAGCTCGCCCGCCGCGCTGGTGAAACAGGGCATCAACACCCACAGCGCCCGTGGCG
>NZ_BBOX01000173.1 GCF_001553455.1 Streptomyces hygroscopicus subsp. hygroscopicus | reverse complement strand
CCCGCAGGCGGCGCAGGCACTCGCGGATCACCTCGCGCTTGGTGGTGCGTGCCGCGGCGTCGGAGGTGCCGCACACGGTGAGCAGGTGCCGGGTCAGGCCGTGGTGGTGGGTGATGCGGATGGCCTGGTCCTCCACCTTGGAGGTCGCCACCGCCATCGGTACCCCCGCCGCCGCCAGTTCTTCCAGCAGGGCGGGCACCCCGTCGTACACCGTGCTGTCCTGGACGCCCCGGTCGGCGTAGTCCGCCCGGTACAGCCGGAGAGCCCGCTGGGCGGTCACCTCGTCGAGGCCGATGACCTCACGGAAGGACTGGTACATCGGTGGCCCGACGAAGTCGCGCAGGGCGTCCGGGCCGGGTGCGGGCACCCCGATCCGGGTCAGTGCGGTGGTGACGCTGGCGGCGATGCCCGAGGCGGAGTCCACCAGGGTGCCGTCGAGGTCGAGGAGGAGACATGTGGGCGTCACAAGGGCCCCCTTGGCCGCCGCCGCGGGACGGCGCGGCGGCAGGGTCGAGCGGTCGGTCAGGACGAGAAGGTGGCGTCGAGCGCGGCGCGGATGTCGGCGATCAGATCGTCGGCGTCCTCCAGGCCGACGGACAGTCGCAGGTGCCCGTACGTCCGGAACGGCTCCGGGTAGTTCTCCATGCCACCGCGGCCGCTGTCGCCGACGTGCACGATCAGGGACTCGTCGTGGCCGAGCGAGACGGCGGAGGTGATCACCCGCAGGTTGCCGACGAACCGGTTCTGGGCGTCGGAGTCGCCGTCCACGGCGAAGGCCATCATGGCGCCGAAGCCCGCTCCGCCGAACTGGCGGCGGGCCGTGGCGTGCTGCGGGTGCGTCGCGAGGCCCGGGTAGTAGACGTAGGCGATCCGGGGGTCGGAGGCGAGGTACTGCGCGACCTTCTCCGCCGAGGTGAGGTGCTGCCGCAGGCGCAGGGGCAGGGTGACCGAGCCACGCATGATCATCCAGGCGTTGAACGGTGAGATCACGCCGCCGACCTCGACCATCGCCTGGTGCCGGATCGGCTCCACCAGGTCCCGGGACCCGATGACCACGCCGCCCATCGCGTCGCCGTGGCCGTTGATGTACTTGGTCAGCGAGTGCACGACCAGGTCGGCGCCGTCCCGCAGGGCGCGGTAGAACGGCGGCGGGGTCCAGGTGGAGTCGACGGAGAGCAGAGCGCCCGCGGCGTGCGCGATGTCGGCGAGACCGGCGATGTCGGCGACCGTCGTGGTCGGGTTGGCGATGGTCTCCGCGTGGACGAGCCTGGTGTCCGGCCGTATGGCACCGCGGACGGCGTCGAGATCGCCGATGTCGACGAAGGTGGCTTCGATGCCGTACTTCTCGGGGAGCAGTTCGGCGAACAGCCGCCAGACGGCGTCGTAGGTCACATTGGACACCACCACGTGGTCACCGGACTTCAGGTGGGTGAAGAACACACTGTGCAGTGCGGCCACGCCCGTGGCGAGAACGACGGCCTCCTCGCCGCCTTCCAGGGCTGCGAGCTTGTGCTGCAGTGCGACCTGGTTGGCACCGGAATTGCGGGTGTAGACGAGCCCGTCGGCCGAGGACCAGTCCATGGTCGAGGGATCGTCCGGCAGCAGGTAGGAGTTGGCCATCACCAGCGGTGTCCGCACCGCGCCGGTGCCCTTGTCGACGGCGTTGCCCGCATGCACCGCCTGGGTGGCGAAGGCGAGCGTGGACGGTGCGTGCTTGTCGGGCCGGGGCGTGCCGGCCGCGCTGGACTTGGTGCTCATGGTGGGTGGTTCCTTTCGCCGTCGCATCGGGGACGGACGAGAAGTGGCTCAGGAAGGCGTGGCTTCGCGGGGGCGGAGGGGACTGTGGGACGGAGGCGGGTTCCAGGCGCTGGCCTGAAGGCGTTCGGACCGGGCCGGGCACGTCGGCTCCGAGCCGTTGAGGCAGTGCGGAACCGCCGTCACGGCTGGGCTGAGAAGAGGCTCAGGTCAGCTGCTTCTCCTCGCGGCCGACGGGCGCTCAGCGCCGCGATCAGTCCGGGCGAGCATGTCCACCGTACAATGAAACGACCGCATTGGCCACTCGAACGACTATCTTTGGGCGCGCGTGCCCGGGAGACCGAGATCTCGTACAGCCCGCGGCCCTTGTCGTCATCTGGGGTGGGCCCCGGTACGCGGACGACCGGTGGACGGAAAGGTGAACGAGGTGGCCGACACGGCGAGGGTTCTGCGGACGATCGCACGCAACGTGCGCGCGGCACGTGTGCGTGCCGCGCTGTCCCAAGCGGAACTGAGCCGGCGCTCCCAGGTCAGCAAGGGCACCCTGGTCGCCTTGGAGAACATGCAGGGCAACCCGAGCCTGGCCACCCTGGTGCGGCTGGCGGACGCGCTCGGCCTCGCGGTGTCCGCTCTGCTGCGAGGGGCGCCGCGGGAGCCTGTTCGCGTGATCTCCGCCGAGGCGGTGCCCCCGCTGTGGACGGGAGGTCGAGGCGGTGAAGCCCGGCTGCTGCTGACGACGCCGACTCCGGCGCCTGTCGAGGTCTGGCGCTGGCGGCTGCGGCCGGACGAGGAATACCCCAGCCAGGCGCATCGGGCCGGAGTCGTGGAGACCGTCAGCGTCACCGCCGGTTGTATGACCCTGATCGTCGGCGGCGGCGAGCACACGGTCCGGGCGGGGCAGATCGCGGTCTTCCACGGCGACACGCCCCACGGCTATCGCGGCGCCGGTACCGGGACATGCAGCCTGATCATGACCGTCCACCTGCCGGCGGACCCCGTCTCCCTGGCCTGACCGGCATGGCCGACCCCGCGGGGGCTACGGAGCGGGAGGCTGACCCGCGGCAGCCCCGCGCGAGTCGACCAGCGCGTCGGCGATCTGCCGGAGGGACTCGAGGACGACCGAGACACCCCTGCGGAGCGCGTGCTCCGGACGCATGAGCACGTCGATGTTCCGCACCGCGCGCACCCCGTTCAGGGGCCGCAGGACCACCGGGGAGCCCGGCGGCGGAGCGGCGGTGTATCTCGGGAGCAGGGCGACGAGACCGCCCTGCGCGACCATCGCCGCCGCGGTCGTGAAGTCGTTGATCCGGTGCGCTACGTGCATCGGCCGGCCGGCGGAGGCCGCGATGACCTCAAGGAGGTCGGCGGGCGAGAAACCGGCGTGGGTGGCGACGAAGGACTGGCCGGCCAGGCAGTCGGGAGACACCTCGGCCCGCCGTGCGAGCGGGTGGTCGGCGCGGACGGCCACGTCCATCGGCTCGCGCAACAGCGGCACGACGGCCACCCGTTCCGCCGGCCAGGGCCGTGTGTGGCTCATCCGGTGGGCGACGACCAGGTCGTACGACGCGGTCAGCGCGGGGAAGGCGGCACGGTCCACGTCCTCGTCCACGCACTCGACGGGAGGGTGGCCGGCCTGCGCGGACTTGGCCGCCAGAGCGGGGAAGAACGTCACGGCCGCGCTGTGGAATCCCGAGACCGCGACGACCGCCGACAGGTCCTCCAGGTATGCCTCGACGCTGGCCTCCGCCTGCGCCATCGCGGTGGCCACCGTGACCGCGGCGGCGGCGAGGGCCTGTCCGGCACCCGTGAGTTCGACGGACCGGCCCCGCTTGTGCGTCAGGGGCGCCGCGAACTGACGTTGCAGCGAGGCCAGCACCTGGGAGACGGCGGAGGGGGTGACGGACAGCGCACGAGCCGTGGCCGCGATGCTGCCGTGGTCGGCCAGCTCGCGCAGCACCCGGAGCTGATGCAGATCCATGAGGCGAAGCTAAACCATCGGTGACGGGATTGGCGGTTGGTTCACCGCCCCGGCGCTCCTAGCATCGTCGCAACCGCTCCGGCGGCACCCACGGTTCACGCACCGAGTCGGACCGCAGGGTGCCGGCCGCATCGAACCGGGCACCGCCGGCCGTTCGGCACCGGTGGGCCGGCCGGCCGCGCCCCCACCCCGGGCCCGGCGTCCGAGCCCGCACCGGCTCCCGGCCTCCCGTACCGGTGCGACGGGGGCCGGCCCCAGCCGGTCGCCCTGCCTCGCTCCACGGGCCGGACCGGCGGTCCAGCCCGATCCTCAGCGCCGCCTACGACGTCGCCCTGGCAATCACCGGTCCCCTCCGACCGGCCCACGGGTGCCGACACCACTCGCCACGGGACCGGCGAGTGCCTGCCGCGGCCTGCCTGTCACGAGCCGATGGGCCGACGAACACCAGTCCTCAGACAGCTGGTGCGTGTCCGCCCCGTCACCGAAAGGCGTCTCGCCATGCCCGCGAACCCCGTGAGACTCCGTCAGCAGCTCCTGCGACGCAAGCCGGTCTCGGCCTTTCTCGCCGACGCCGAGACCGGTACCCAGGAGGGACATGCCCACGGCCAGGGGCTGCGCCGCACGGTGGGCGGCTTCCAGCTCACGATGATCGGCGTAGGCGCGACGATCGGTACGGGAATCTTCTTCACCCTCAGTACCGCGGTGCCCCAGGCCGGCCCCGCGGTGGTGCTCTCCTTCGTCCTCGGTGCCGTCACCGCCGCGCTGACCGCCCTGTGCTACGCCGAACTCACCTCGGCGGTGCCGGTCTCCGGCTCCTCCTACTCCTACGCCTACGCCACCCTGGGGGAACTCGCGGCCTGGGGGGTCGGCGCGTGCCTGCTCCTGGAATACGCGGTCTCCGGTGCGGCCATCGCGGTCAGCTGGGGCCAGTACCTCAACGACCTGACGCAGCGGCTGTTCGGCTTCACCCTGCCGACGGCGATCGCCGCACCGCCGGGAGCGGGCGGCTACGTCAACGTGCCGGGTGCGGTGCTGGTGGTGCTCTGCTGTCTGCTCCTGATCCGCGGGGCGAAGGAGTCGGCCCTGGTCAACGCCGTGATGGTGCTGGTCAAGCTGGGGGTGCTGACGCTCTTCGTCGTGGTCGGGCTCTCCGGCTTCCACTCCGCCAACCTGCACCCGTTCGCCCCCCTGGGGTTCGCGGGCATCAGCGCCGCCGCCTCGTCGGTCTTCTTCTCCTTCATCGGCCTGGACGCCGTCTCCACGGCCGGTGAGGAGGTCAGGAACCCGCAGAAGGCACTGCCGCGGGCGATCATCGGCGCCCTGCTGGTGGTCACGGCCTTCTACTGCCTGGTGGCCCTGGCCGGGGTCGGCGCACAGAAGTGGACCCGTTTCGCGGGTCAGGAGGCGGGTCTCGCGGCGATCCTGCAAGGCGTCACCGGCCAGAGATGGCCCGGAGCCGTCCTCTCCGCGGGCGCGGTGATCTCCATCGTCAGCGTCACCCTGGTCGTTCTGTACGGGCAGACCCGCATCCTGTATGCGATGGGCCGGGACGGCATGCTTCCCCCGGTGTTCCGCAAGGTCAGCCCGCGCACCGGAACGCCGGTCGGCAACACGCTGATCGTCGGCGCGTTCGTCGGGCTCCTGGCCGCCCTGGTGCCGCTGAACTGGCTGGTCGACCTCACCAGCATGGGGACCCTGGTCGCCTTCGCCGTCGTATCGGTCGGTGTGATCGTGCTCCGGATACGCGAGCCCCGGCTCGACCGCGGCTTCACGGTCCCCGGCTACCCCGTGGTGCCCGCCCTGTCCGTGCTCTTCTGCGGCTATCTGATCGGAAACCTGCCGACCGGGACGTATCTGCTCTTCGCGGGCTGGCTGGCCGTGGCCCTGGCCGTCTACCTCGGCTACAGCCGGCACCACGCGCGGCTGTCGCACCCCGGGACGGTCGTGGTGCTGCCGGATCCTGCCGCGGTCGACTGACCCAGGAGGGTTCCCCGGCCGCCGCGGTGCGTTCGGCTCACGCCGGGGCGGCCGGGCCGGGGGGCAGGTGCACCGTCATGATCAGGTCGCAGGGCTCGGTACCGGAGCCGCGGTAGGTGTGTGCCGTGTCACCGTCGAACGTGGCGGTCTGGCCGACGGCCAGGGGGTGCTCGCTGCCGTCGACGACCAGGACCATCCGGCCGGAGACGACGCTGACCGTCTCCACGACCCCGGCCTGATGGGGATGGCTCGGATACTCCTCGTCCGGCTCCAGGCGCCAGCGCCAGACCTCGACCGGCGCCGGGCCCGAGGTCGTCAGCATGAGACGGGCCTCGCTGCCGCGCTCACCGGTCCACAGCGGGGCCACGGCATCGGCGGCCACGATCCGGACCCGGCCCTCGTGCGGTCCCTGCATGAGCGCGGAGACCGAGATGCCCAGGGTGTCGGCGAGACGGACCAGGGTGGCCAGGTTGGGGTTGCCCTGCGCCTTCTCCAGCGCCACCAGGGCGCCCTTGCTGACCTGGGCGCGTCGGCCGAGCTCCTCCAGGGACAGGCCCGCACGGACCCGAGCCGAGCGGACGTTGTGTGCGACCGTCCGCAGCGCCGTGGCTGTCTCGGCCACCTGATCACCGTCCCTTGAAGCAGACCGGTCCGATGTACCAGCCGGTCGTTCGGTTGACATAGCTCGGTCGTTCCGTTGTACCGTGGAGCCGTTCCAATGAATGGTAAGGGATGTACTGTGATCGCTCCGCTGCCGGCCCCGGGCAGCTCACTCGCCTACGGTCGCGCCCACTTCCCCGGCGGTCTCGGCGCCCGCACGGCCCCTGTGCCGCGCACCGTGCCGGTCGCGGCTCCGGCCGGCCTCGCGGCGGAGCCGCCGCTGTGGCCCGTGCCGGCGCCCCGTCCGGCATGCCGGACGTAGGCCGGGGCACCGCGTCCGGCGTGGCGCCGGCCGCCGCCTTCGCCCTGCTGCACCGCACCCTGGCGACCGGCCCGACGAACGTGCTGTCTCTGGTGGCCGCACCGGTCCCGGCAACCGGTCTTCCCGCGTCGGGCGCCGTCCGGCAGTGGCCTCGCCCCGCTGGTCGCCGTCCGGCAGTGGCCTCGCCCCGCTGGTCGTCGGCCGGGCCGTCTCCTCGCCCTCATCCGAACCGCCGCCTCGCTCCCGCAAGGAGAAGCCCATGTTCATCCAGCCCTGGGACGCCAGTCTCGACGCGGCCGAATGGCAGACCTGGATCACCGAAGGCCACGACTTCGGCATCCTGAGCGTCAACGGTCTGGCCGGCCACGCCCCCGCGACGGTTCCCACCCACTTCACCCGCGACGGCAACGACCTCCTGATCCACCTCGCCCGCCCCAACCCGGTCTGGCAGGCCCTCGAGCACGACCCGAACGTCACCTTCACCGTCATCGGTGACTACGCCTTCATCCCCGGCCCCTGGCGCGCCAAGCCCGGCACACCGCCCACCGACGGCGTCCCCACCAGCTACTACGCGGCCGTCCAGTTCATCGGCCAGGCTCACATCGTCGACGGCCCCGAGGCCAAGGCGGAGCTGCTGCGCCGCCAGATGGCGCACTTCCAGCCCGACGGAGACCACGCGGCCATCGCGGTCGACCAGGCGCCCTATGGGCGCATGCTGTCCGGCATCCGCGGTCTGCGCCTCGAAGTGACCGACGTACGCGCCAAGTTCAAGTACGACGACCACAAGCCCGTCGAGCACCGCACCGCCGTCGCCGGGAATCTCGCCGCACGCGGCCAGGGCCTCGACGAACCCACCGCACGCCAGCAGCTCCGCCGCCTGGACCGCATCGGCCCCTTCAAGCCCTGACCCGCCCACCGAGAACGGACCCTCGATCCATGACCTCCTTCCGCATCGCTCCCGCCGTCGCCGACGCCTTCCCCGACACCCTCATCGCCCTGGTCACCGCCACCGGCATCCGCGGCCACGAGCCCTGGCCGCACACCGCCACCGCCCTGACCGAGCTGGAGCGGCAACTCGCCGACGGCACCTGGCGGCCCGCCGACGAGACCGACCCCCGCATCGAGGCGTGGCATACCGCCTACCGCTCCTTCGGCACCAACCCCCGCCGCGTCCGTCCCAGCGTCGATGCCCTCGGCCGGCGCCTCGCCAAGAAGGGCACCCTGCCGCGCATCAACCCGGCCGTCGACTCCTACAACGCCGTCTCCGTCCGCCACGGCCTGCCCGCCGGCGCCTTCGACCTCGACCGCGTCACAGGTGACGTCGACATCCGGTACGCGGACGGCACCGAGTCCTTCACCCCGCTCGGTGAGCCCGACACCGTCGAGCACCCCAAGGCCGGAGAGATCATCTACGCGGACACCACCGACGTCCTGACCCGCCACTGGAACCACCGTGACGCCCACCGCACCCGCGTCACCGAGGACTCCACCCACGTCGCCTTCGTCCTGGAAACCCTCCACGCCACCCGCGACGGCGGCCTCCTCAAGGCCGCGGCCGACGAACTGGCCGGCCTCCTCGCCCCGCACGCCGACCGGACCACCGTGCACTACCTCGACTCGGCCCAGCCTCACGCCTCCGCCTGACAGCCCGTGGCAGGTCCGCCCGGTCGCTCAAAGCCTCCGCGGGGAAGTTCCAGGAAAGTGGGTGCGCTGGTGCGGCAGCCCGGCTGATCGCTGCGTCCGACGCCCCTCAGACGTCGTCCGGGAGCCCCGCCCGCATGGGTCGTGCGATGTGCCCCAGCAGACTCCACCCCGCGGCGGCGACCAGCAACCACACCACTACGGCCATGGGCAGCCCGCCCCCGAAGAGGCCGATCGCCAAGGACAGCGCCAGCGGCGGCAGCAGACGGCCGAGCAGCCTGCCCCAGGCGACCGGGGCCTGCGCCGCCGGCCCCCGGAACGATCGCGGCGGCCACGGCGATGACGAAGTACACCGAGAGGCTCGCGCACAGGACTCAGCGGCCGCCGGCCGGCAGCTGCCCGTGCCGGTGCTCCATGGCTGCGCCGAGGCCGGCGGCCAGGGCGGTGAGGGTCCCGTTGGTGACGCAGTGCAGGAAGAGCACCAGGCGCGGGGGGAGGACGGACTCGCGCAGGTTCGGGACGCCGCCGTATCCGTGGACGAGCGACAGCTGCCAAATGGCCACCAGGAGCAAGAAGCCCGCGAGACCCGAGAGTTCGAGTGTGCGGTCCCAGTCCGCGTCGGAAGCCACGTCCACCAGCTGGACGACGCTCTCGCCGAGCACGATGAGGGTGAACAGGCCGAGCCGCTCGCCCAGGTGCACCGGATCGACCTGGGCGAGGGTGAGGTTGAGCGAGCGGCCGGCCCGGTTGCTGCGGTGGGCCTCGGCGTCCGCCCGACGTTTGCTGGCGGAGGAGGATGAACAACCCGACGTCGGCCAGGGGCGGCCCGCCATGCAAGAGGTGCGCCAGCTGTGCTGTGCCAGCCACGACGATGAGGTCGAAGAAGAGTTCCAACCACGACGCGTGGCGGTCCTCGACGGTGGACTGCTGTGACTGTTCACTCCGGGTTTCTCGCACGCCCGCCACCCTGGACACATCTCGGAGCTGGACGGCAGGTCGGGGTGCGGCGGTACCGGCCAGGCCCTACCGGGACGTGTCCGCGGGTGAGCTCCAGCGCTTCGCAAGGTCGGTGGCGTAGGCCGCCGAGTCGCTGCCAAAGGCCGCGTTGTTGATGCCGGACCGGGCGACTGCCAGTTCTCCGCAGCTGTTCATCCGCACCATGGTGGTGGAGCCGTGCGGCCGTGTCCCGTCTCGCAGCCGGTCTCCGTCGACTACCAGTAGCCGGTCGCCGAAAGCCGCCCGGGTCTCGGCGGCCGTCGTGGTGGGCCGGCTGCCCGTCAGGTTCGCACTGCTCATATACAGGTGTCCGAACTCGGCCAGAATGCCGGCGAATTCGGGAATCCATGGGATGGATGCGAAGAACAGCATGCCGTCATGGGTGGCCGGACGCAGCCAGCGGGGCCCGCCGGGTCGCACCGGCGCCAGCAGGCTGACCATCTCGGATTCGCCCAGCCATCGAACCATCGGCAGCATCTCCTCGGCGACGTCGAGATACGGGGCTACCACGTCGATGTCCCTGACGGTGAGGCCGACCGGCTGGTCCGCCGCCCGCCCCTTCGCGCTGTTGACGGCCGCTGCCTCCGTGCCGGTGATCGTGTAGGGCATCGGCGACGGCAGGGGGATGGCGATCGGCGCTCCCGCCTGCAGGGCGGCCACGGCCCGGCGGACCGTGTGGTCTCCGATCGGCGGGACTGGCATGAGAACTTCCCCTTCGTATCGGTTCCGGCGGTCATCCGACGCGGTGCGACCGCACCACAGGGCTCGGTTGACCCTGTGATCGGTACTATTTCTATGTTGATGACATAGAGTCGGTCAACGTACGAGGGGTGCCGCGTCCGATATGGAGGAGATTCGGATCATGTCTGAAGAGAACGTGCGGGAGTCCCCGGAGGGCTCTCATGACTCCCGCTTCGAGCGGTCGTTCGCCGACAGTTCCTGTCGGCGGCAGGTGTTCGGCCTGGTGGTCGGTCCGGTCGTGTTCGGCGTCGTCGCGGGCCTCACCTTGAAGTGGTCGGAGACGGCATGGTCGACGATGCAGTTTCTCGGCCTCATCGGTGCGACCCTGGCTGGGCTTGAGCACAAGCGCTGGTGGTCTGCCGCGGCGCGCGGGGCCGTTGCCGGGTTCATCGCCATCGGCGTCGTCCTCTTCATCCTCGACGCGATGCCCGGCGCGAACGTCATGAGCTTCGCGCCGTCCTACATGTTCGAAGCCGCTATGTACTCCGGCGTGTCCCACGCGGTCGGTGCGGTGCTGCGGTGGTTCCTTGTCCGCCGCAAGAAGCGCGCCGAGTCGGTCCCCACCCGCTCCGCCTCTCAACTCTCCAGCCCTTGACGCACACCCACACGCCCGGCCCGTATGCCTGAGACGGATCAGCGCGCAGCCGTGCGAGGTGACGGAGACCGAAACCCTGCTGTGCCAGGTGCATTGTCACGAAAGACCGCCACGGTTCCGACCCCGAAGGAGACGACGGAGCCGGCGATGCGAAGGAGGCACGATGAGTGAGACACCGGCGAGCATGACGGAGACTCGAACGGAGTTGCCGGAGCACCCCATGCCCAGGGCGGCCGGGTGCCCGTTCGACCCGCCGCCGGAACTGAGCGCCCTGCGGACCACCGCACCCCTGTCCCGGGTGCGTACATGGGACGGCGCCACGCCGTGGCTGGTCACCCGGCACGACCACCTGCGCACCCTGTTGCGCGATTCCCGGCTGAGCGCCGACCCGTCACGCGCGGGGTACCCGCACCGCAACGCCGGCGGCAAGGAGAGCAGCCGGTCCCCGCAGTCGTTCATCGCCATGGACGACCCGGAGCACGCACGGCTGCGCCGCATGGTGACGCCGCCCTTCGCGGTCCGGCGGATCGAGGCCATGCGGCCCCGCGTCCAGCGGATCGTCGACGGCCTCATCGACGACATGCTCGCCGGGCCGAACCCGGTCGACCTGGTCGAGGCGTTCGCACTGCCCCTGCCCAGCCTGGTCATCTGCGAGCTTCTCGGCGTCCCGTACGAGCGGCACGACTTCTTCGAGCGCAATACCCGGGTCCTGGTACGCCGGACCTCGTCACCGGACGACATGCGGGCCGCTTCGCAGGCGCTGGCGGACTACCTGGAGGAGCTCGTCGCCGCCAAGCGCGCCGACCCCGGCGACGACCTGCTCTCCGCCCTCGCCACGCAGCAGGTGGAGTCCGGCGCCCTGACGCAGCGGGAGGCCGCCGCGATGGGGGTCCTCCTGCTCATCGGCGGCCACGAGACCACGGCCAACATGATCATCCTGGGCACCCTCGCCCTGCTGCGGAACCCCGGCCAGCTCGCCCTCCTGCGGGACACCGACGACCCGTCCGTCGTGGTCACCGCGGTGGAGGAGATGCTGCGCTACCTGACCATCACCCACTCCGGACGGCGCCGCGTGGCGACCGCGGACATCACCATCGGCGGGCAGGTCATCAAGGCCGGCGACGGCCTCATCCTGGCCAACGATGCCGCCAACCGCGACCCCGAGGCGTTCCCCGACCCCGACCGGCTCGACCTCACCCGTAACGCCCGGCACCACCTCGCCTTCGGCTACGGCGTCCACCAGTGCCTCGGCCAGCAACTGGCCCGCATCGAACTCCAGGCCGTCTACGGCACCCTCTACCGCAGGCTCCCCGGCCTGGCCGTGGCCATCGGGGAGGACCAGCTGGAGTTCAAGCACGACGGCCTCGTCTACGGCCTCTACGCACTCCCCGTCACCTGGTGACCCCCGTGGCGCCACCGCCCGAGCGAAGGAACGAGAACCCATGCGTGTGACAGTCGATCAGCCCAGGTGCGTCGCCTCCGGCCAGTGCGTCTTCGCCGCCCCCGACATCTTCGACCAGGACGACGAGGGAGCTGCTTCGGGACCGGCGATCACGGTCCCGCGAGCTCATCCTCGCCAGGGCGCGCGGGGTCGGCGCACTGCGCGTCGTCCCAGATGTTGCGAAAATTTCGGCCAAATGCAGTGGCGACCAGTTGCAATGCCTCGTCGAAGTCCACGCAGTCGCGATCCACGAGCGTCTGGATGTGGATACCGAAGAGCGTGCCGGTGAACGCCGCTGCGAACGCGTGCTCGCGCTTCGACGCGGTCTCGGGATCGATGCCCTCGGGGCGCTGTGCGCGCACCCAGTCTTCCAAGTTGCGACGGTGCCGGGCGAAAAGCTCCCGGTACTGGTTTTGGACGGCACCGGTACTGGTCATGGCTTCGGTCAGCGCCATGAACACCAGCTTCGTATTGCCCTTACGGACCCACGAAGCGTAGTCCGCTACCAATTCGTTGAGCGTCAGCGGGGTCTTGTGAGGTTCCGACGCCATCCCCCGCTCCAGAGCACGTTCGACCACGGCGATGAAGAGCCCGTGTTTGTTCTTGAAATGCCACGGGATGGAGCCCCGGCTGATTCCCGACCGCTCGGCAATTCCGGCGATCGAGGTGCTGTCGAACCCGAACTCAGAGAAAAGCTCTTCTGCTGCGTCGAGAATACGCCGACGGCTCTCGTCACCGATCTCGTCAATCCGCCGCCGTCCCTGCTTGCTCACAACTGTCACTCTAACCTGGATGGTTCGAGTGAGCGACCTCCTGGATCTCCTACGGGAAGGCGCCGAGCGTCAGTACGCGGACCCGGGCCGGCTCCGGGAGGCCGCGCCCCTACTGTGACGGTGGAGGAGGCGCGCTTGCGGGTGCGGGGCCGGGCACCGGACCCGCGGTCGGCTCGTGTCGCTCGGAGACCATGCGTTCGAGGACGCGCAGGAAGCCGTCAGTGTCGACGGGAGTGTCCGTCGCGACGAGGGCCGCGTAGCCGACGAGGGCTGCGAGGGCGACCTGGGCGACAGCGTCTTCCGGCTCCGGGCGGTCCTGTGCCTCCGGCGCCCGCTGGGCCTCCAGCAGGGAGGTGAGATGCTGTTGGAGCGCCTCGTGGCGTTCGCGGGCAACGGCGGCCAGCGAGGGTGTCACCGCCGCGTCTCCCCAGATCATGGAGACGAATCGGGCGTGCGCCGTGCCGTCGGGCGGGGTGACGTATCCGATGAGCCGGCGCAGGAGTTCCGCCGCGCTCTCCGGGGGAAAGCCACCGGTCTCCCGCTCACCGTCGCGGCCCACGACGGCGGCCAGCACGAGGTCCTCCTTGCTGGGGAAGTACCGGTACACCGCCCCGGTGGACAGCCCCGTGGCCCGGACGATGTCGGCCATCAACGTCTTGGCGAAACCGCGCTCGGCGAAGACCTTGATGGCCGCTTGGAGGATCTGGTCGCGGCGCGCGTCGAGGTGATGAGCCTGCGTCACTTTCGGCACAGCCGCACCCGCCCAGGTCCGTGCGGGTGCGGGCCGCCGCGCTCCGCGACCCGGTGACCGGCCGGCCCACGGCGCTGGGGCGGCTACCCGGTCACCGGCGCCGCGCACGCACTGGCCGACCGGGTTCGGCACGTCGTCTACTACAACGCGGTCGTACCCGAACGCGGTGTCTCGATGGCCGAGGAAAACGAGGCGCAGGGCGCTCTCATACGCCAATCTGTCGCCGCCACACCGGACGGCACCGTCCCGCTGCCCCTTGAAGCGGTCCGCTATGGACTGATGCGGGGTGAGCCGACACAGCTGTAGGACTTCGTCTTCGGTCTGACCCTGCCGCAGCCGGGTGGCTACATGACCGACGCCCTGGACGTGCCCCCGGTCACCGCAGCCGGACTCGACGCCTTCTACATCCTGGGCACCGACGACACCTCACTGGCCCGCCCGGGAACCGAGTTCGCCGCCCGCCTCGGCGTCGAGCCGCGCATGGCGCCCGGCGGACACATGGCCCTCCTCAACCATCCCGAGGACATCGCGGCCGCTCTGCTCGAACTGCTCTGAGCAGAACCGGGAAGGGTTGGCCTGTTGCCTGGGGCTGGAGGGAAACACGCATACGCTCCCAGCAGGGCTTCGTGTAGTGACGACCGCGGGACTGCGCGGAGATGTCCATTGTCCGGAACTCGTATCTCAGGCCAGAGGACTCTGTTATGGCTTCACCTCATGCCCAGCCGCTCACCAGGCTCGGTGAGCTGACCTTCCAGGCCGACGACGAGACGCTCGCCCTGGAAGTGCGCGCTCTTGTCGATCCGGCTGCCACGCTGCGTCTCAACGGAAAGGAGTCTGACGTGGCGGGTTATCTCCGGCACGTGTCGGAGTTGCGTTCCGCTATGGACGAGGGGACGATCACTGTGCTCGATGAGGTCAGCGACGGGGCGACAGGCACCGTGGCGGCACGGGTCACGGTGCGGATGGCCATGAAGGACGGATCCGTTGTGCAGGGCGAATCGCATCTCATCGGTCGACTGGGCGACGATGGCCGGATAACGAAGATGGTCGAGATCGGTCGGCTGCTCACGCCGGAGGACGATCCGGTCGAGGAGGGCTGAACAGCACGTTTGACGAGTGATCAGGGCACGACGGCCCCGCGGCCCCGACGCATGCTTGTCTGCCCGTCCGGCGTCGACGTGTCCAGCCCCTCCCTGCGCTTCCTCGCCCGGCATCTACAACGGCATTGCCGGGAGGTCGGTCCCGGTGGGGCAGAGACCCTGGAGCGCGGCCCGCGGCCCGCGGCCCGCGGCCCGCCGCGGGCCGACAGCCCCCGCGAAGTCCCAGAGATGCCGCCGCACCCCTCCCTGGCCCGCCAAACAGCAGCTCAGGCGGGGTGCGGCGGCACTCGCCCATCAAATGTCGCGGAAGGTCTCGATCTGGGCGCCGATCGAGTTGAGCCGCTCCGCCAGGTCCTCATAGCCGCGGTTGATGACGTACACGTTCCGCAGTACCGAGGTGCCCGGCGCCGCCATCATCGCCAGCAGGACGACCACCGCGGGGCGCAGCGCGGGCGGGCACATCATCTCGGCGGAACGCCAGCGGGTCGGGCCCTCGACCAGGACGCGGTGCGGGTCGAGGAGCTTGACGTGGGCGCCGAGCCGGTTGAGTTCGGTGAGGTAGATCGCGCGGTTGTCGTAGACCCAGTCGTGGATCAGCGTCGAGCCCTGGGCGACGGCCGCGATGGCCGCGAAGAAGGGCACGTTGTCGATGTTGACGCCGGGGAACGGCATCGGGTGGATCTTGTCGATGGGGGCCTGGAGCTTGGACGGCCGCACGGTCAGGTCGACCAGCCGGGTGCGGCCGTTGTCCGCCGCGTACTCCCGGCCGCGCTCGTGGTCCAGTCCCATCTCCTCCAGGACGGCCAGCTCGATCTCCAGGAACTCCACCGGCACCCGGCGGATCGTCAGCTCCGACTCGGTGATGACGGCGGCGGCCAGCAGGCTCATCGCCTCGACCGGGTCCTCGGAGGGCGAGTAGTCGACATCGCGGTCGATGTGGCTGACGCCGTGGACGGTCAGCGTCGTGGTGCCCACCCCCTCGACCTTGACGCCCAGCTCCTCCAGGAAGAAGCAGAGGTCCTGGACCATGTAGTTGGAGGAGGCGTTGCGGATCACCGTGACACCGTCGTGCCGGGCGGCCGCCAGCAGCGCGTTCTCGGTGACGGTGTCGCCCCGTTCGGTCAGCACGATGGCGCGGGTGGGGGAGACCGAGCGGTCGACGCGGGAGTGGTACATCCCGTCGGTGGCGGTCACTTCGAGGCCGAAGTGGCGCAGCGCGGTCATATGCGGCTGCACGGTGCGGGTGCCCAGGTCGCAACCGCCCGCGTACGGGATCTTGAAGCGGTCCATCCGGTGCAGCAGCGGGCCGAGGAACATGATGACGCTGCGCGTCCGGCGCGCGGCCTCGGTGTCCATGGCGTCGAGGTCCAGTTCGGCGGGCGGCACGATCTCCAGATCGGCGCCGTCGTTGATCCAGCGGGTGCGGACGCCGATGCTGCCCAGCACCTCGAGAATCCGGTAGACCTCCTCGATCCTGGCCACCCTCCGCAGTGTGGTGCGCCCCGCGTTGAGCAGCGTGGCGCACAGCAGTGCCACGCACGCGTTCTTGCTCGTCTTCACGTCGATGGCACCGGACAGGCGGCGGCCGCCGACCACCCTCAGATGCATCGGGCCCGCGTAGCCGAGGGAGACGATTTCGCTGTCCAGGGCCTCGCCAATCCTGGCGATCATCTCAAGGCTGATGTTCTGGTTGCCCCGCTCAATGCGATTGACCGCGCTCTGGCTTGTGCCGAGGGCCTCCGCGAGCTGGGACTGGGTCCAGCCTCGGTGCTGCCGGGCGTCACGGATGAGCTTGCCGATACGAGAGAGGTAGTCGTCAGTCATACGGAAGAGGCTATCTCAGATATGAGATGTGCATGCGATCGGGGAGGTGGAAGGGGTGACGGCTGTCCAGTCGGGGATTGTTCTATTAGTATGCAAACAAATCGGGGATGAGGGAGACCTGTATGAGTCCTGTCCGGCGGCGCGCGCTCGTCGTGACTCTGCCCTTTGCGCTGGCCTGGGCCGTTGTCCTGGCCGTCTTCACCGGGCTGCGGGACCGGCTGCCCGATCCGCTCGCGACGCATTTCGGCCCCGGCGGGGAGGCCGACGGATTCACCGGTCCGGGTGCGTTCCTCTCGGTGGTGAGCGCCGTTCTGATCGGCTCCGGTCTCCTCATCGCCCTGGGCGTCCTGCGTACCCGCGCGGCGCTCCGCGCCCAGCGGCCCGTGGTCGCCATCGGCTACGGGACCGCCGGGCTGCTCGGCTACGCCTTCGCCTCCCTGCTCTTCGCCAACGCCGACGCCGTCCGCGCCTCCCGGGTGTCCGAGCCGGTGTGGCAGCTGGGCGTCGTCTTCGTCGTCGCCTGCGCCACGGGCGCGCTGGGGTGGCTGATCGCGGGCCGGGACACGGCGCCCGAGGACGGCCCGGAGGGCTCGGCCGCCCCTGCCCGGCTCCCGCTGGCCGACGGCGAGGTCGCCACCTGGACGCGCACCGTCGGCTCGCCCGTGCTGCTCTTCGGCGGGGTGGGGGCCGTACTGCTGGGCGCGGTGCCGGCCGCCGTGGGCCCGGGGGTGCAGGCCTGGCTGATCGTCATCGGACTGATCTCCGCCGCGCCGGCCCGCTGCCGGGTGACGGTCGACCGCCGCGGCCTCACCGTCGCCCCGTGGTTCGCCCCGTGGCCCCGGATGCGGATACCGCTGGCGCGGATCGAGCGGGCCACCAGCGGCGCGGCCAGCGCGCTGAGCCTGGGCGGATGGGGCTACCGGATCAGCGGCCGGGGCAGCGCGCTGGTGTTCCGCTCGGGCGACGCGCTGTTCCTGCGGCTGGCCACGGGCCGGGAGTTCGCGGTCACGGTGGACGACGCCGCCACCGCCGCCGCCCTGCTCAATACGCTGATCGAGCGCGAACGCGGCACCTCGGAACAGCGCGGCTGAGATGCTCTTCCGCGTCGACCCCAGTTCCGTGGTGCCGCTGGCCGACCAGATCGCCGCCTCGGTGCGCGGTGCGATCGCCGACGGCACCGTGCACCCCGGCGAACGTCTCCCCGCCGCCCGCGCGCTCGCCGCATCCCTCGGCGTCAACGTCCACACGGTCCTGCGCGGCTATCAGCGGCTCCGCGAGGAGGGGCTGATCGAGCTGCGCCGCGGCCGTGGCGCCGTCGTCACCGGCGGCCAGTCCACCGGCCGAGCCCGGCTCCTCCAGGGCGTCCAGGGTCTGGTCGAGGAGGCCCGCGCCCTCGGCCTCACGGACGAGGAGGTCCTGGCCCTGGTCAGGGCCCGCCTCGCGGGCGGCTGACGGGGCCGGCGCGGTCAGAACTCGGAGGTGTCCAGCTCCAGGTCGAAGGGGGCCGGGAGCGGGAGCGGGGTGCCGAAGGGGTGGGGGCCGTTCACCCGGGTGTAGCCGAAGTCACGACTGCGTCAGGCATCGCAATCCTCCACGGGCCTGGGCACATGCGCCCAGCGATCACCCGTACCGGTGACGATCTCCGGTCACCACCGCCGCCAGCGTCCGCGCCGGGCCGTCGAGGGCGGCGCCGTGGAGGAGTTCGGTGCGGTGGACCAGCCGGGGGGTGATCAGGGGGACCGTGACGACGCCGGGGGTGTCCTTGGCCGCCTGGTGGGGGAGGAGCGCGAGGCCGTGTCCGGCGGCGGTCAGGGCGAGGAGCCCGCGCACATCGGTGCCCTCGTACGTCAGCGAGGGACGGAAGCCGCCGGTCCGGCTCACCGCGCGCAGCTGTCCGAGCGGTATGGCGGCGTCCGGGGCGTCCAGCCAGGGGGCGTCGGCCAGGTCGGCCAGCCGCAGGCCGAGCCGGCGGGCCAGCGGATGGCCGGTGGGCAGGGCCACCACCAGCGGGGACTCCGCGACCGTGACCCTGATGAGCGGACCCGCCTCGGGCGGTGGCGGGGCGTCGGCGGGGGTGGCCGGACCGTCGATCAGCCCCAGGTCCAGCGCCCCGGACGCCACCGCCGCCGGGATCTCCCGGCGGCCGAGGATCCGCAGCGAGGCCCGGATGGCCGGGTGTGCCTGGCGCACCCGGTCCAGCGCCGCGGCGATCCTCGGGCTCATCGCCAGCGGTGCGGCCCCCACCACCAGCCGCGCGGTGCCGGAGCCCGACAGCCGCTCGACGTCGGCCCGCGCCGCGTCCAGCCGGAGCAGCAGCGGGCCGACGTGCTCCAGCAGCCGGGCGCCCGCGCTGGTGAGCATGAGCGGCCGGCGGGTCAGCAGCGCCGTGCGCAGGTCCGCTTCCAGGGACGCGATGTGCTCGGATACGGCCGCCGGGGTGAAGCCCAGCTCATGTGCGGCGTCGGAGAAGGATCCGCAGCGGGCCACGGAGACGAACGTGCGGAGCAGATGCGGGTCCATGGCAGCAGTATCGCGGTGGTGGAGGGTGGCTCAGTGCGCAACTCGGAGCAGGCCGGGGCCGGTTCGGGACCGGTGGTGGTCCGTGCCGGGGCCGGCGGTCGCGTCCGCGTGCGTGCTCACGGCCCCGGGCTCGCACGGCGGAACGCCGCCGCCCGGGGCCCTTCCGCCCGGCGATCACCCTTACCGGTGAACCGGCGCGGAACACGGCCGTGTCCGGGCAGGGCATGACCGCGAGGGGCCGATGTATTAGAGTTATCTCGACATCGAGATATCTGCTGGCAGGCGCAACGCCGCCCCCGTGCTGGTAAGGCTTACCTAACTTAGCCATACCTTAGCGGACCGGCGCGGGCATGTGGCGGCAGCATTGCGGTGGTACGCGCGAAATCATGCATGAAGGAGACTGTCGTGTCGGCGAACAGCTTCGACGCCCGCAGCACCCTGCAGGTGGGCGACGAATCGTACGAGATCTTCAGGCTGGACAAGGTCGAGGGGTCGGCCCGGCTCCCGTACAGCCTGAAGGTGCTGCTGGAGAACCTGCTCCGCACCGAGGACGGCGCGAACATCACCGCCGACCACATCCGCGCGCTGGGCAACTGGGACGCGCAGGCCCAGCCCAGCCAGGAGATCCAGTTCACGCCGGCCCGTGTGATCATGCAGGACTTCACCGGTGTGCCCTGTGTCGTGGACCTCGCCACCATGCGTGAGGCCGTCAAGGAGCTCGGCGGCGACCCGGCGAAGATCAACCCGCTGGCCCCGGCCGAGCTGGTCATCGACCACTCGGTGATCGCGGACCGCTTCGGCACCCCGGAGGCCTTCACCCAGAACGTGGAGCTGGAGTACGGCCGCAACAAGGAGCGCTACCAGTTCCTGCGCTGGGGCCAGACCGCCTTCGACGAGTTCAAGGTCGTCCCGCCCGGCACCGGCATCGTCCACCAGGTCAACATCGAGCACCTGGCCCGCACCGTCATGGTCCGCGGCGGCCAGGCGTACCCGGACACCCTGGTCGGCACCGACTCCCACACCACCATGGTCAACGGCCTCGGCGTGCTCGGCTGGGGCGTCGGCGGTATCGAGGCCGAGGCCGCGATGCTCGGCCAGCCCGTCTCCATGCTCATCCCGCGCGTCGTCGGCTTCAAGCTCACCGGCTCGCTGCCCACCGGCACCACCGCCACCGACCTGGTGCTGACCATCACCGAGATGCTGCGCAAGCACGGCGTCGTCGGCAAGTTCGTCGAGTTCTACGGCGAGGGCGTGGCCTCCATCCCGCTGGCCAACCGCGCCACCATCGGCAACATGTCGCCGGAGTTCGGCTCCACCGCCGCGATCTTCCCGATCGACAGCGAGACCATCAGCTACCTGAAGCTCACCGGCCGCGCCGAGCAGCAGCTCGCGCTGGTCGAGGCGTACGCCAAGGAGCAGGGTCTGTGGCTGGACCCGGCCGCCGAGCCGGACTTCTCCGAGAAGCTGGAGCTGGACCTGTCGACGGTGGTCCCGTCGATCGCCGGCCCCAAGCGCCCGCAGGACCGGATCATCCTGTCCGAGGCCGCCGAGAAGTTCGCCCAGGACGTCCGCAACTACGTCCCGGTCGCCGACCTCGACGAGGCGGGCGTGGAGTCCTTCCCCGCCTCCGACGCCCCTGCCGTCACCAACGGCGTGCCGACCAAGCCGACCCCGGTGATCGCCCCCGACGGCAGCCAGTACGAGATCGACCACGGCGCCGTCACCGTCGCCGCGATCACCTCGTGCACCAACACCTCCAACCCGTACGTGATGGTCGCCGCCGCCCTCGTGGCCAAGAAGGCCGTCGAGAAGGGCCTGACCCGCAAGCCGTGGGTCAAGACCACGCTGGCCCCCGGGTCCAAGGTCGTCATGGACTACTACGACCGCGCCGGGCTCACCCCGTACCTCGACAAGCTGGGCTTCAACCTCGTCGGCTACGGCTGCACCACCTGCATCGGCAACTCCGGCCCGCTGCCGGAGGAGGTCTCCAAGGCGGTCAACGAGGCCGACCTGGCCGTCACCTCCGTACTCTCCGGCAACCGCAACTTCGAGGGCCGGATCAACCCCGACGTCAAGATGAACTACCTGGCGTCCCCGCCGCTGGTCGTCGCCTACGCCATCGCGGGCTCCATGAAGGTGGACATCACCAAGGACGCCCTCGGCATCGACCAGGACGGCAACCCGGTCCACCTGAAGGACATCTGGCCCTCCGAGAAGGAGGTCGAGGAGGTCGTCGCCTCCGCGATCGGCCAGGAGATGTTCAACACCAGCTACGCCGACGTCTTCGCCGGTGACGCGCAGTGGCAGTCGCTCCCGGTGCCGACCGGCAACACCTTCGAGTGGGACCCGGAGTCCACCTACGTCCGCAAGCCCCCGTACTTCGAGGGCCTGACGATGGACCCGGCCCCGGTCGAGGACGTCACCGGCGCCCGGGTGCTGGCCAAGCTGGGCGACTCGGTCACCACCGACCACATCTCCCCGGCCGGTGCGATCAAGGCCGACACCCCGGCCGGCAAGTACCTCACCGAGCACGGTGTCGAGCGGCGTGACTTCAACTCCTACGGCTCCCGCCGGGGCAACCACGAGGTCATGATCCGCGGCACCTTCGCCAACATCCGGCTGCGCAACCAGATCGCGCCCGGCACCGAGGGCGGCTACACCCGCGACTTCACGCAGGACGGCGGCCCGGTCTCCTTCATCTACGACGCCTCGCAGAACTACCAGGCGGCCGGCATCCCGCTGGTCATCCTGGCGGGCAAGGAGTACGGCTCCGGCTCGTCCCGCGACTGGGCCGCGAAGGGCACCGCGCTGCTCGGCGTCAAGGCCGTCATCGCCGAGTCCTACGAGCGCATCCACCGCTCGAACCTCATCGGCATGGGCGTCCTGCCGCTCCAGTTCCCCGAGGGTGCTTCGGCGGATGCGCTGGGTCTGACGGGCGAGGAGACGTATCACATCACCGGCGTCACCGCGCTCAACGAGGGCGGCATCCCGGAGACGGTGAAGGTCAAGGCCGTCCGCGACGGAGCCGCTGACGTGGAGTTCGACGCCACGGTGCGCATCGACACCCCCGGCGAGGCGGACTACTACCGCAACGGCGGCATCATGCAGTACGTGCTGCGCTCGCTGATCCGCAAGTAAGCACGCGGCCTGAAGCAGCGGCGACGGGCCGCACCCCCGACGGGGGTGCGGCCCGTCCGCATGTGCGGCAGCCGATCCCGCATGCTCCGCCCACACCGCGCCTGCCGCGCCCCCCGGGCCCTGTCGCCGGGCCCGCCGCCCTCGCCGTCCGCCGCTCTCGGCGGCGGACGCCTGCCGTTCGCCGCTGCCGCCGCGCTCTGCCCACCCGGCGACAGGGCCCGGAGGCCGGGGACCCGGCCCGAGGTCCCAAGGCCCGGCCCGGGGCCGGGGCGTCGTCAGAGGAATGTCCCGGAGGGGATGTACGGCGTCGGCGGCGGCATACCGCGCAGACACACATAGCCGCATGTCGACAGCTCCAGACCGGCCTCCAGGCCCACGTCCACCGCCCACTGCTGTTCGGCCGTCAGCGCCGGGACCCGGGCGTCGGCACCCTCCGGCAGACACAGCAGGGCCGCCGTCAGCAGCCGCTTCGCCAGCCGCCGCGAGGTCGCGGCCAGCATCTCGACCTTGCCGTCCTCCGCGACGTAGCAGTAGCCGCTGCCCGCCAGGTCGTCCACGACCAGCAACCGCCGCTGGGTCAGCAGCAGTTCGTGGTCGGCGCCGTGCGCGCCGCCCCGGGTGCGGCGGTCCACCGAGTCCAGCAGGTCGCGGTGGCGGGCCACCCCCTCGTGGACGGCGCCGTCGGGCGGGGACAGCCGCTCCTTGGTCTCCGGCCCGACGGTGCCGCGCAGCCGCATCGCCGGGTGCAGCGCGAACCCCGCCCGCCGGTAGGTGCTCGCCGCCCGCGGATCCTCCGATCCGCAGATGATGCCGCGCAGGCACCCGCGTCCGTACATCAGCGCCGCGGCCAGCAGTTCCCGGCCGACGCCCTGCCGCTGGGCACGCGGCAGCACCGCGAACATCGACAGCCCCCAGGTGCCCTCGCGCCGCGCGGACAGCGCCAGGCCGAGCGGCATACCGGCGCCGTCCAGGGCGAGCCAGCAGCCGCCCGGGTCGGTGCGGGCCAGGTGCCGGGTCCGGGTGCGGACCTCGGCGACGTAACCCGGCGGCCACGCGTCCTCGCCCGCGAGGGCGGCGGTGTCCCCGAAGGCGGCGGCCACCACCTCCCATGCCGCCTCGGCGTCCTCGTCGGTGTCACGTAGCTGGCGGAGGATCATGCGCCCATGATGGCGCGTTCGGTGAGGGGTTGTCGGTACGCGGAGGCGGCTTGCTCGACCGGCGAACGCGACAACGATGTCAACATGGCTGTAATGATCAGTACGCCGCCAACCGGGTGTCCCTGTCAAGACCATTCGGCACCCTTACGGCCGACGGCCCCCGTGCGGTACGGTCCCCACGGCTTGTTCGACCCGGCGATCGCGGCCCTTCCGACACGATGGGACCGCAATGCCCTCAAGACCCCTGGCCGCCCTGGCGGCCGCGGCCCTGACCGCGGGGCTCCTCGCCACCGCGGCCACCGCGCCCGCGTCGGCCGCCGCGCCGCCGCCGCTGGTCAAGGACCCGGCGGCGTACGTCGATCCGCTGATCGGCAGCGCGGCCGGCGGCGACACATTCCCCGGCGCCGTCGTCCCCTTCGGCATGCTCTCGTGGAGCCCGGAGAACACCCGCGGAGACGCCACCCGCACCGCCGCGCCCGGCGGTTACCACTACGACGCCACCCGCGTCCGCGGCTTCAGCCTGACCCATATGTCCGGCACCGGCTGTGCGGGCGGCGCGGGCGACATCCCCTTCTTCCCGCACGTGGGCGAGGTCACCTCCTCACCCGCCGCCGACACCAAGGACCAGGTCTACGCCTCCGGCTTCAGCCACTCCGACGAGACCGCGGAACCCGGCCGCTACCGGGTCGGCCTCGCCTCCGGTGCCGGCGCCGAGCTGACCGCCACCGCCCACACCGGATCGGCCCGCTTCACCTACCCCGCGGACAAGACCGCCTCCCTGCTGATCCGCACCTCCTCCTCCGAGGTCGGCAGCTCCGCCGCCGACCTCACCATCGACCCGGCGCACCGCACCGTCTCCGGCTCCGTCACCAGCGGCAACTTCTGCGGCTACCTCGACCCCGAGGGCCGCCGCAGCTACTACACGCTGCACTTCACCGCCGTCTTCGACACCCCGTTCACCGCCCAGGGCACCTGGCAGGACGGCACCCTGCGGCCCGGCGCGACCGCCGCCGAGGGCGGCACCGGCTACGGCGGCGACGGCCGTCCGGTCGCCGGCAAGGGCTCCGGCGGCTACCTCCAGTTCGCCCCGGGCACCCGCCGGGTGGGCGTCAAGGTCGGCATCAGCTACGTCGACGGCAAGGGCGCCCGCGCCAACCTCGCCGCCGAGAATCCGCCGCGCCGCGGCTTCGACCAGGTGCGGACGGCCGCGTACGACGCCTGGCGGCGTCAGCTGTCCGCGATCCGGGTCGGCGGCGGCGCGGACGCGGACCGCACCACCTTCTACACCGCGCTCTACCACTCGCTGCTGCACCCCAACGTCATCAGCGACACCGACGGCCGCTACCGGGGCGGCGACGGTGAGGTGCACCGGGTGAGCCGGGGCCACCGGGCCCAGTACGGCACCTTCTCCGGCTGGGACGTCTACCGCTCCCAGGTCCAGCTGCTCACCCTGCTGGAGCCGGACAAGGGCTCCGACATCGCCCAGTCCCTGCTCAACCTCGCCCGGCAGAACGGCGGCATCTGGGACCGCTGGCTCCAGGGCGCCTCCGGGACGCATGTGATGAACGGCGATCCGTCGGCCGCCGCCCTCGCCGGGATCCGGGCCTTCGGCGGCAGCCGCTTCGACCTCGACGCCGCCCTCGACTCGCTCCTCAAGGCGGCCACCGTGCCGACCGACAAGGACCTCAGCCCGGCGGGCAAGCCCATCATGTCGGTCGGCCAGCGGCCCTCGCTCGACCAGTACCTGAAGCTGCACTACATGCCGTCCGTCTCCAACGCCTGGGGCGGCGCGGCCGAGACCCTGGAGATGTCCGGCGCGGACTTCGCCCTCTCCCAGCTGGCGCGGGCGGCGGGGCGGAAGTCCACCGCCGACACCTTCGCCCGCCGCGCCCAGTGGTGGCAGAACAACTTCAACGCCGCCGCCGACCCGGAGACCGGCGGCTACATCGCCAACCGCAAGGCCGACGGCAGCTGGGTCACCGGCTTCACCCCGGCCACCGGCAACGGCTTCGTGGAGGGCACCAGCGCCCAGTACACCTGGATGGTCCCGCACAACCCCGCCGGTCTCTTCGCCGCCATGGGCGGCAAGGACGCCGCGGTCAAGCGGCTGGACGCCTTCTTCCACGACGCCGACGGGGACTGGGCGCTGACGGGGGCGGGCGGCGAGAAGTCCGCACTGGACAACGAGCCGTCGATCAACGTCCCCTATCTGTACGCGTACGCCGGCCAGCCGTACAAGACCCAGGAGACCGTGCGCGCCGCGATGCGCCGGCTGTGGACCACCAAGCCCGGCGGCATCCCCGGCAACGACGACCTCGGCGAGATGTCCTCGTGGTACGTCTTCTCCGCCCTCGGCATGTACCCGCAGGTGCCCTCCCGCGCCGAACTGGTCCTGGCCTCGCCCCTCTTCCCGCGGATCGAGATCGAGCGCGGCGGCAGGGACATCTCCATCCGCGCCCCGCAGGCCGCGCCCGGCGCGCCGTACGTCCACGCGCTGAAGGTGAACGGGCGGGCGAGTGACCGCCCCTGGCTGCCGGAGACCTTCGTACGGCACGGCGGAACGCTGGACTACACCCTCTCCGACGCCCCCGACCGCGGCTGGGGCTCGGCGCCGTCCGACGCGCCGCCCTCCTTCCGCGAGGGCGAGCAGCCGTACCAGATCGGGGTCGGGCCGACCGCGGGTACGCTCGCCCCGGGCGAGGCCCTGACCGTGAAGGTGGCCGCCGTCCCGGTCAGCGAGGGCGACCGCCCCGAGGTGCGCTTCACCACCGACGCCCCCGACGGGCTCACCGCCTCACCCGCCTCCGGGACGGTCGGGCCGGACGGCACGGCGGAGATCTCGCTGCGCGCGGGGAAGGGCACGGCCGAGGGCTTCTACGACGCGAAGGTGACGGTGACCAGCGAGGACACCGAGGTCGTCCAGCCGATCACACTGACCGTCGCCGCGCCCGGCACCCTGCTCGCCGCGTACAACAACGTCGGCGCGACCGAGGACGAGGGCGACCACGACGAGGGCGACTACGACGGCGGCGGCTGGAGCTACTCCCGGCAGGCCCTCGCCGCGGCCGGTCTCGAGCCGGGCGCCGAGGCCACCGTCCAGGGCCTGGACTTCACCTGGCCCGCCTCCCCGGCCGGCCGCCCCGACAACGCCTCGGCCACCGGCCAGACCATCGGCCTCCCGGCCTCCACCGCCCTGTCCTTCATCGGCAGCGCCGTCAACGGCAACCAGAAGGCCACGGCCAAGGTCACCTACACGGACGGCAGTACGGACACCGCAGACCTGTCCTTCACCGACTGGACGGTGGGAGGCGGCGGCGGAACGGTCCAGTACGGCAACGTGACCGTGGCCAAGACCCCGTACCGCAACATCAGCGGCGGCGACAAGGACGTGGTGGACGCCTACATCTTCGCCACGAAGGCGTTCCAGGCGCCCGAGGGCAAGACCATCAAGAGCGTCACCCTGCCGGACAACGCGGATCTCCACGTCTTCGCGGTGGCCCGCGGCTGATTTTCGGGATCGCCCCGCACGGTCCGCTCGCCGGGCCGCCCTTCCGAGGGCGGCCCGGCGAAATCTTGACCGAGTCAACCTGAATGGCTGCTGCATACGTTCGGGTGAAGCGAGCACAATTGCCATCGGCAATTGCCGACATGTCCCTAGCGTTCAACGCATGGTCAGTTCCTCACACGAAGCCCTCCATCGGATTTTTTCGACTGATGTCCGCGTTGCTGGATTTCTTCCGTTCTGACCATGCGCAGCGGGCCTTCGCCGAGGTCCGGGCCGAGGCCCGAGCTGAGGCACGAGCCGAAACCCGGATTGAGGCCCACGCCGAAGCTCTCCTGCGGATCCTCAAGGCGCGCGGGCTCGAGGTTACTGCTGAGACGCGTGAGCGTATCGAGTCGTGCAAGGACATGGATGTCCTCGGCACCTGGCTGGACCGGGCCGCGACCGCCTCCCGTACGGCGGATCTGTTCGCTGACGGTTAGCTCTGCCGTCCGCGGCTGCCCGTACGGCGCGCGGCACGTGCCGTATGGGCAGCACGCGGGCCGCAGCCGCCCGTACAACACATGGGCCGTAGTCGCCCGTACAGCACGCGGGCCGTGGTCGCCAGAACTGGCGACCACGGCCCGCACCCTTACCGCATGGCTCAGCTCAGCAGCTCCACCTCCGCCAGCGTCGCCTTGCCGTCCGCCACCAGCCGGTAGTGCTCGTACGTACCGGGCGTGTGCACCGAGAAGACCCGGGTCTGTCTGTCCCATGTGAAGGACTCGCCCGACCTCCGGTCCAGGTCCTTCCAGCTCTCGCCGTCCCGCGAGCCCTGGAGCACCCACCCGGTCGGCGCCTTGCTCCGGTCCGACGAGGTCAGGGTGTACTGGACCGCGCGGCCCGCCTTGGTGACCGGCAGGTCCACCGACTCGAACGTCGCCTCGGTCCCGGAGGTGTTGTCCAGCAGCGCCGTGCCGCCGCTCGGCACCGTCAGATCGTGGCGCGGCGCCGGCACCTTGTCGTCCCGGGTGATGGAGGACGGCGCGGCGTTCTTCCCCGTGCCCCACTTCGACGGCTTGGCACCCATCGCGAACTCCAGCGTGCCGCCCCGGGCGAGGAGCTTGTGCGGCAGGGCGGTGGAGTTCCACGCCTTGCCGTTCACCTTCAGGCCCTGGACGTAGACGTTGGTCCGGCTGTTGCGGGGCGCCTTGATGACGAGGTCGCGGCCGTTCTCCAGGTGCACCGTGGCCTTGGTGAACTGCGGCGAGCCGACCGCGTACTCCGAACCGCCCATCACCAGCGGGTAGAAGCCGAGCGAGCTGAAGAGGTACCAGGCGGACTGCTCGCCGTTGTCCTCGTCGCCGTGGTAGCCCTGGCCGATCTCGCTGCCGGTGTAGAGGCGGGAGAGCACCTCGCGCACCTTCTCCTGGGTCTTCCACGGCTGGCCCGCCGCGTCGTACATGTACGCCACGTGGTGGGCGACCTGGTTGCTGTGTCCGTACATGCCCATGCGGACGTCCCGCGCCTCGGTCATCTCGTGGATGACGCCGCCGTAGGATCCGACGAACTCGGGGGAGGCGGTCTCCGGGGTGGAGAAGTAGGTGTCCAGCTTCTTGGCCAGACCCGCCCGGCCGCCGTAGAGGTTGGCCAGGCCCCGGCTGTCCTGGGGCGCGGTGAAGGCGTAGCCCCAGCCGTTGGTCTCGGTGTAGTCGTAGCCCCAGATCCGGGGGTCGTACGTGTCGGAGTCGACGCGCCACTTTCCTGCCGCGTCCTTGCCCTGGAAGAAGCCCGCCTTGTCGTCGAAGAGCGAGACGTAGCCCTGGGCGCGGTGCAGGAAGTACTCGGACTCCTCCTTGTAGCGGGCCTTCTTCGTCTTCGCGTAGAGCGCCTCGCCCATCTTCGCGATGCCGAAGTCGTTGAGGTAGCCCTCCAGCGCCCAGGACAGCCCCTCATGGGTCTCGGTGCTGGTGTAGCCGAGGAAGGGTGAGGTGGACATGCCCTTGCGGCCGACGCCCGACGAGGGCGGCACGGCGGTGGCGTTCTTCAGCGCCGCCTCGTACGCGGCCTCGGCGTCGAACCGCACGCCCTTCACATACGCGTCGGCGAACGCCACGTCCGAGCTGGTGCCGGTCATCAGATCGGCGTAGCCCGGTGAGGACCAGCGGGAGATCCAGCCGCCGTCCTTGTACTGCTGGACGAAGCCGTCGACCATCGCGCCGGCCCGCTTGGGGGTCAGCAGGGAGTAGGCCGGCCAGGTGGTGCGGTAGGTGTCCCA
Source organism: Streptomyces hygroscopicus subsp. hygroscopicus (assembly GCF_001553455.1). GTDB lineage: Bacteria > Actinomycetota > Actinomycetes > Streptomycetales > Streptomycetaceae > Streptomyces > Streptomyces hygroscopicus. Next base: position 35,549 of record NZ_BBOX01000173.1, on the reverse strand, counting down.
GAAGCCGTTGTTGACGTACACCTTCCCGTCGACGATCTTTGCGCCGGTGCGGGTCGGGGTGTTCTTCCCGGCGGCCGGCGAGAAGGCGCTCGCGTACTGGTACCGCGGCTTCGACGCCGTCCCGGTGTTCTCGTAGGCGGAGTTGGGATAGAGGTACAGCCGGTAGAGGCTGGAGTACAGCGTGGTGAGCTGGTCGTGGTCCGCGCCCTCGACCTCGACGCGGCCCAGGATGTCGTCCCACTCGGCCTGTGCGGCCCGCTTCACCTGCCCGAACGACCTCGACGCGGGCAGCTCCCGGTCGAGGTTGGCCTTCGCCTGGTCGACCCCGATGAGGGAGGTGGCCAGTCGCAGGGTGACCGTGCGGTCCTTGCCCGGCGCGAAGCGGAAGTAGCCGGTGACGTCCTTGCCGCCGCCGCCCTCCAGCCTGCCGCTCGCGCTCACCGGGGCGTCGAAGACCCCGTAGACGAACATCCGGGTGGCGCCGATGGACAGTCCGCTCTTGACGTCGGAGTAGCCGGAGACCACACCGTGCTCGGCGTCGAGGGTCAGCCCGCCGTCGCCGTTCACGTTGTCGAAGAGGACGCTCGCGTCCTTGCCCGGATAGGTGAACCGCATGGCCGCGGCGTGATCGGTGGGCGCCATCTCAGCCGTGAGGCCGTTCTCGAAGGTCACCCCGTAGTAGTAGGGCCGGGCGGTCTCCTTCTCATGGCGGAAGGGGAGGGCGCGGGCGGTCCGCGAGGCGTCCGGGGTACCGGCCGCGGCGGACGGCATCACCTGGAAGGTCTGCCGGTCGCCCATCCAGGGGCTGGGCTCGTGGCTGGCGCTGAACGCCTGGATGGTGGGGAGGTTGTCGGCGTTGTTGGCGCGGGCGTACTGGTAGAGCCAGTCGGTGGAGCCCGCGTTGGTCACCGGCGTCCAGAAGTTGAAGCCGCCCGGGACGGCGGTGGCCGGGAAGGTGTTGCCGCGCGAGAAGCTGCCGCTGGAGTTGGTGCCGCGGGTGGTCAGGGCGTAGTCCGACAGGTGCCCCAGCGGCTTCTCGGGGGCCTTGGGAGCGATCGAGACGTCGTCCACCCAGCCGCGGAACTGCGCCGGGCCCTTGGGGGAGTCGTAGGCCACGAGTATCCGGTCGACCGTCTTGCCCGCGGCGACCGCCCCGATCCGCGACGCCTTGTCGTTCCACTGGTTGACGTAGAGCGTCTTGGCGGCGGCCTGGCCCTGCGGGGTCATCCGGGCGCCCTGCTGGTCGACCGCGCCCGGCAGCTCGCTGAGGTAGGTGCCGTCGGTGAAGGCCAGATCCACGGAGACGTGGGTGGCCGGGTAGTCCAGATCGGTCTCGGGCATCGACGGGAAGATCCGGTAGGACAGCACGGTGTCCCGGGTGACGGCCGTGTTGACGTCGAAGACCTTGTTGTACGAGTACGCCCGGGCGTCCGCCTTGTGGGTGCCCGCGTACGCCAGGGCGTGGGTGCCGGTGAAGCCCGCGCCTGCCTTGGCGGTGGGGGAGCCGGCCGGGCCGCGGTCTATCTGGGTGCGCATGTCGGAGGGGGCGGGCGGACTGGTGTCGCCGTCCGCGAACTGCACCTCGGCGAGCTGGAGGAGGTCGTCCCCGGCGTTGCGGGTGATCTCCAGCCGGAAGTGCCGGTAGGCCGTGCCGTTGTCGAAGGTGAACTCCCGCGTCTGCTGGCGCGAGGAGAACTTCTGGTCCGCACGGGAATCCAGCGTCGTCCAGTCGGAGCCGTTCGCGGAGCCCTTGAGGGTCCAGTCCTTCGGGTCCCGGCCGGGGGCGTCATTGGCGGAGGTGAGGGCGTAGCGGACGGCCTCGACCGGCTCGCTCAGGTCGAACTCGAGCCAGGCGGTGGTGTCGAAGGTCAGCCACTTGCTGGTGACCTCGCCGTCGACCAGGTTCTCCTTGATCTCCCCGGCCGAGGCGTTCTCCCCGCTGGCCCGGACCTCGGTGACCTTGTCGGTGACATTGCCGGGGATGCCGGCCGAGTAGCCCCCGTCCACCCCGGACGCCTTCTTCTCGCCGTCGGGCCCGGTCTCGACGGTGTTGCGCCAGTCGGGCTGGGGATCGCCCGGTTCGAAGGAGGAGGCGAACGTGCGGTCGGCGTGGGGCGCGGACGGCCGGGCGGGGGCGGCGACCGCGCCGCCCTGGGCCGTCACCGCCAGCACGACGGCCGCCACCAGGGCGGCCGGCCGTCCGATCCCACGCCATCGTCTCTGGGGTCGTCTCTGTCGCATACGCAGCCTCTCAGACGAGCTGACAACGTTGTCCACTGGGTCGGGCAGAGATAAGTAGGGCGGCAGGGGGAGGGTGGTGTCAAGGATGCGGACGCACGCCGGTACGGGTCCGTCCGCCGGACGGCAGGACGCGGGCCGTACCACGCCCGGTGGTACGGCCCGGCTCCACAGGGGCGTCCGCACCGCGCCCTTGAGGGGGTGTCAGGGAGGCCGTCAGCCCGCGTTGTCGGATTTGGTGGCGAGCGACAGCCGGCACTTCTTGGCGGTGTGCGAGCTGTCCGCCTTCAGCCCGGTGACCTTGATGGTCTTGTCGGCGCCGCCCGCCACGGGCGCGTCGGACTCCACGCCGGTGGTCACGACCCCCTCCGAGCTGTCGACGAAGCCGACCAGCAGCGAGTAGTAGGCGGTGTCGGAGCCGGAGTTGCTGATCTTCACGTTGGCGTAGGGCTTGCCGTCCGAACCCCATCCGCAGGTGCCCATCTTGGCGTCCGGGGTGACCAGTCCGGAGCCGCCGCTGGGGGAGTCCGACGGGTCGTCATACGGATTGTCGGTGGGGTCCTCGGTCGGCGCCTGGGTGGGCTCCACGGGCAGTTGGGCCATGCCCTTCCCTATCGCCGCGCCGCCCTTGCCGTCCCCGGCGGACGAGCCCCCCGAGCCGGAGCCGCACCCCGCGGTGAGCGCGAGTGTCGCGGTCACGACAACGCTGGTGGCAAGGGTGAGCTGCTTCCGGGACACGGGGACCGCCTTTCGGGGAGCGCGCACGGCGGCGTGCCGCACGGACTGTCTCCCCCACGGTATGTCGGACAGGTCTCAACTCGGGAAAGACTGAAACCCGAAGACCTTTCGATCTTGCCCATATGAGGCCGAGTGGACTATACCTGTCGCCCCAGGGGGAAGGCCGCACTGCGGCCCATATCGGAGGGCCTCGGCGGGTCCTCCCGACTCCCCGGCGCACACCCAGCAATACTCCGCTTGACGCTTCAACTGACCCGCGGTGTCGGGGCCCCTCGCCGGAGGCGAGTATGTACGGGAGACCGTTACACCGCCTGAGTCCTGACGAAGGCGAGGACTTGAGCATGGGATTCACTTCAGATGTCGGGCGCCGCGACCTGATCAAGCGCTCGGCGGCGCTCGGACTGATCACCGTGCCGGCGATGAGTGTGCTGTCCGCCTGCGCCAGTGGCGGTGACGACGACACCAAGAAGGTCGACAAGGGCAAGAAGAGCGCCAAGAACCCCCTCGCCGTCAATGAGAGCGCCGCGCTCGACGTCGTCATCTTCGACGGCGGCTTCGGTCAGCAGTACGCCAAGGACGCCGAGGCGGAGTACGCCGCGGCCTTCCCGAAGACCAAGGGCAAGGTCAAGCACGCCGCCACCCAGAAGATCCAGACCGTGCTCCAGCCGCGCTTCAACGGCGGCACCCCGCCCGACCTCGTCGACAACTCCGGCGCCGAGCAGATGGACATGGGCACCCTGGTCGGCAAGAACCAGCTGACCGACCTCACCCCGCTGCTGGACGCCCCCTCCCTCGACGACCCGAACAAGACGGTGCGCGAGACCCTGCGCCCCGGCGTCGTGGAGATGGGCCAGTTCGACGGCAAGCCGGTGTGGATCCTCTACTACGCCTACACCGTCTACGGCGTCTGGTACTCCAAGACCAACCTCGCCAAGCTGGACGTGGAGTACCCCGAGACCTGGGACGACATGCTCAAGGTCTGCGAGAAGGCGAAGAAGAAGGGGATCGCGGGCTGGACCTACCCCGGCAAGTTCCCGTACTACCTGCCGTTCAGCCTCTACCCCTTCATCGCCAAGATCGGTGGCCGGGAGGTCCTGGACGCGATCGACAACCTGGAGCCGAACGCCTGGAAGCACCCGGCCGTCAAGGCCGCCTTCGAGGCGTACTACGAGCTCTACAGGAAGGGCTACATCCTCAAGGGCACCCCGGGCCTCACCCACATCGAGTCCCAGACCGCGTGGAACCAGGGCAAGGCGCTGTTCATCCCCAACGGCTCCTGGGTGGAGAACGAGGCGAAGAAGACCACGCCGGACGACTTCCAGATGGCGGTGAGCGCCCCCTCCGGCCTTGACAAGAGCGACAAGATGCCGTTCGGCACCCTGTGGGCCTCCGGCGGTGAGCCCTTCATCGTCCCGAAGGCGGCCAAGAACCCCGAGGGCGGCATGGAGCTGCTGCGGATCATGCTCGGGGAGAAGTCCACCAAGAACTTCATCAAGCAGGTCTCCTCGCTCTCCTCCCTCAACGGCGGCACCGACGGCCTCGACCTGCCGCCGGGCCTGGCGTCCGCGCAGCAGGCGCTGACCAAGGCGGGCAAGAACGTGGTCAACCCCAGGCTCCAGGACTGGTACGTGACGCTGCAGAAGCAGCAGATCGGCGTCGGCGCGCTCGGCGAGATGATGGCGGGCCGGATGACCCCTGCCGAGACGGTCAAGAAGTGTCAGAAGTTCGCCGATGACACGGCCAAGGACGACGCCGTCAAGAAGTACAAGCACGTCTGATGAGGCGCCACGCGTCGCCGGCGGCAGTATCCGCAGGGGAAGGCCGAGGTCGGTAGCAATGCAGCATGGGAAGTACCGGTTCATCGCGGGGTTCCTGGCCCTGCCGGTGATCCTTTACGCGGTCTTCGTGATCTCACCGTTCGTCCAGGCCATCTACTACTCCTTCACGGACTGGACCGGTCTGAGCTCCGACTTCTCGATGGTCGGGTTCAAGAACTACGACTGGCTGCTGCATGACGACCTCTTCTGGAAAGCGGTCGGACACAATGTCCTGCTGCTGCTGGTCGTGCCGCTGGTGACGCTCGGCCTCGGGCTCTTCTTCGCCTTCATGCTGAATGTGGGCGGCCGGGGCAGGAAGAACGCGGCGATCTCCGGAGTGCGCGGGTCGGGCCTGTACAAGGTGATCTATTTCTTTCCGCAGGTGCTGTCGATCGCGATCGTCGCGCTGCTGTTCCAGTTCACCTACAACCCGCGCAACGGCGCGATCAACTCTTTCCTCGACGGAGTCGGCCTGGATTCGCTCCAGCAGGAGTGGCTGGCCGATCCCAAGCTCGCGCTGTGGTGCCTGATGGCGGTCATGGTCTGGAGCAACGTCGGCTTCTACGTCGTGCTCTTCTCCGCCGGGATGAGCTCGATCCCCAAGGACTTCTACGAGGCGGCGCTGCTCGACGGGGCCAACCGGATCAAGACCTTCTTCCAGATCACCCTGCCGCTGCTGTGGGACACGGTCCAGACCGGCTGGATCTACATGGGCATCATCGCGCTCGACGCGTTCGCCGTGGTGCAGATCATGACCGTGGGGCCGGGCGGTCCCGCCGACTCCACCCAGGTCATGGGCTACTACGTCTACACCAAGACCTTCCACGACGGACAGGCCGGACGGGCCACCACGATCGGCGTCGCGATGCTCATCGTCACCCTGATCTTCGCGGTCGTGGTGACCAGGCTCGGCCGGCGCGAACGGCTGGAGTACTGATGCCGCTCACACCGACCGCACCCGCCCACCGCCACCCGTCCGCCGACCTGGGGGTATCACAGTGACCTCGCATGCGCAGCCCTCGGAGCTCCCGGGCGTCACCACGGAGGACGCGGCGCCGCCCACCGGGCCGGTCCGCAAGCTGCCGCCGGGCTTCACCCCCGAGGGCCGGATCGGCAGTGAGGGCAGGGTCCTCAACGTCTTCTCGCACGGCATCCTGGTGATCTGGGGGCTGCTCGTCACGCTGCCGCTGCTGTGGGCGGTGATGAGCTCCCTCAAGACCGACAAGCAGATCTTCACCTCGCCCTGGGGGCTGCCCTCCGCCCTGCACTTCGACAACTGGTCGCGGGCCTGGAGCAAGTCGAACATCGGCGACTTCTTCCTCAATACGATCCTGGTGGTCGGCTGCTCCCTGCTCGGCACGATGCTGCTGGGCTCGATGGCGGCATACGTCCTGGCCCGGTTCGAATTCCCGGGAAAGCGATTCATCTATTTCATGTTCGTCGGCGGGATGAGTTTTCCGATCATCCTGGCGCTGGTGCCGCTGTTCTTCGTGATGAAGAACATGAGCCTGCTCAACACCTTCCATGGGCTCATTCTGGTCTATATCGCTTATTCGCTGCCGTTCACGGTCTTCTTCCTCACCTCCTTCTTCAAGACCCTGCCGTCCTCGGTGGCGGAGGCGGCCCTGATCGACGGGGCGTCCCACACCCGTACGTTCTTCCAGGTCATGCTGCCGATGGCGAAGCCCGGACTGATCAGCGTCGGGATCTTCAACTTCCTCGGCCAGTGGAATCAGTACATGCTGCCCACGGTCCTCAATACGGATGAGGACAAGCGTGTGCTCACCCAGGGGCTGGTACAGCTCGCGGCCAGCCAGCAGTACAAGGGCGACTGGTCGGCGCTTTTCGCCGGTCTGGTACTGGCGATGCTTCCGGTGCTCGCCGTCTACATCCTCTTCCAGCGGCAGGTCCAGGCGGGTCTGACCGCGGGCGCGCTCAAATAGCGCACCGTACATTCCCGCGGCCCGGCCCTTTCCGTGCGACGGGAAAGGACCGGGCCGTTCCGTGCGACGGGAAAGGGCCGGGCCGTTCCGCTTGCCGGCTCCCCGGGGATTCCGCCGCGCCGGGCCGGCCGTACGCCGGCGGGGAAACCACCGGCCGGTCCGGTGATACCAGCGGGCGCGGATATCAGGAGGTCGTGCGAGCCGTTCCGCGGCGTTCGGGGACTTGACGTGGAACAACCGTGGCGGCTCAGCTTAGAGTTCACATGTTGGAGACACAGCCGGGCCTCACTGCTGCGGCCCGGCCTGCGGAGCGGCCGTCGTGCCGCCCGCGAAGGCGGGAGTGGATGGGCGTGGAGACTCCGGGATCGCAGTCGTCGCTGCACCGGGCCAATCTCGAGCGGGTGGTCCGCGCGGTGCGCATGGCGGGCTCGCTGACCCAGGCGGAGATCGCCCGGTCCACCGGGCTGTCCGCCGCCACCGTCTCCAACATCGTGCGTGAGCTCAAGGACGGCGGAACGGTCGAGGTCACCCCCACCTCGGCGGGCGGCCGCCGGGCGCGCAGCGTCTCGCTCAGCGGGGACGCGGGCATCGTCGTCGGCGTGGACTTCGGCCATACGCACCTGCGCGTCGCCATCGGCAACCTCGCCCATCAGGTGCTGGCCGAGGAGGCCGAGCCGCTGGATGTGGACGCCTCCTCCGCACAGGGGCTGGACCGGGCGGAGCAGCTGGTGAGCAGGCTGATCACGGCCAGCGGCCTCAGCCAGGACAAGGTGGTCGGCGTCGGTCTGGGCGTGCCCGCCCCGATCGATGTGGAGACCGGCACGCTGGGCTCGACCGCGATCCTGCCGGGCTGGGCGGGCACCAATCCGCGCGACGACCTGGCCCAGCGGCTCGGAGTGCCGGTCCACGTGGACAACGACGCCAACCTCGGCGCGCTCGGCGAGCTGGTCTGGGGCTCCGGGCGCGGGGTCGGGGACCTCGCGTACATCAAGGTCGCCGACGGTGTCGGCGCGGGGCTGGTGATCAGCGGGAAGATCTACCGCGGCCCCGGCGGTACGGCGGGCGAGATCGGCCACATCACCCTCGACGAGTCGGGCCCGGTGTGCCGCTGCGGCAACCGCGGCTGTCTGGAGACCTTCACCGCGGCCCGCTATGTGCTGCCGCTGCTGCGTTCCAGCCATGGCGCGGACCTCACCGTGGAGCGGATGGTGCAACTCGCCCGGGAGGGCGACCCCGGCTGCCGGCGGGTGATCGCGGACGTCGGCCGGCACATCGGCAGCGGGGTGGCCAATCTGTGCAATCTGCTCAATCCGAGCCGGATGGTGCTGGGCGGTCAGCTCGCCGAGGCGGGCGAGCTGGTGCTGGGCCCGATCCGGGAGTCGGTCGCGCGGTACGCGATCCCCAGCGCGGCCCATCAGCTGTCGGTGATGCCCGGGGCGCTGGGCGGCCGGGCCGAAGTGCTGGGCGCGCTGGCGCTGGTGCTCAGCGAGATGGGCGATTCGACGCTGCTGGACGGGGCGCTCTCGGCGGGAAGTCCGGCGCTCACCTGACCGCCGGGGCGCGGTTTTTGGCCACCGGCCTTGCCCGAGCGCCTTTGTCCGGTCACGCTCCGTCTCTTCCCGCCTGTCCGGCTGCGTTCATTCAGATAACGAATGGCACCGTTGCCATCTCGTTAAGTATTTACTTCTTGACGCCATGCGGGCGGCCGAGTTGACTTCCAGCCACCTCGGCCGCAATGACGCGGCCTCGTCAGGGAGGTCACCCCCAAATGAACGCAACGATGCGTCGCGTCGCCCTCGCCGCTTCTGTCGTGTCGATGACTGTTGCCCTCGCCGCATGCGGTTCGGCGAAGGAGGCCGACAGCAACAAGTCCGATGAGAAGAAGAAGACCGGTCCGCTCACCATCGGGCTGCTGCTGCCCGAGGATCAGACGGCGAGATACGAGAACTTCGACAGGCCGTTCGTCACAAAGAAGATCAAGGCTCTCTGCGCGGACTGCAAGGTCCTTTACGTCAACGCCAAGTCGGACCCCTCCGTTCAGCAGCAGCAGGTCGACTCGATGATCACCAAGAAGGTCGACGCGATCATCCTCGACTCGGTGGACTCCAAGTCCATCGCCAGCTCGGTCAGGAAGGCCGACGAGGCCGGTATCCCGGTGGTCGCCTATGACCGGCTCGCCGAGGGCCCGGTCTCCGCCTACACCTCGTTCGACAACGAGACGGTCGGCAAGGTCCAGGGCCAGGCGCTGCTGAAGGCGCTGGGCGACAAGGCCAAGAGCGGCAAGATCGTCATGCTCAACGGCTGGGAGGCCGACCCCAACGCCGCCATGTTCAAGAAGGGCGCGCTGTCCGTCCTCAAGGGCAAGGTGAACATCGGCAAGTCCTACGACATCGACCGCTGGCTGGCGGACAAGGCCAACGAGGCCATGACGGGCGCCATTTCCTCGCTCGGCAAGGACAACATCATCGGCGTCTACTCGGCCAACGACAGCATGGCGGGCGGCGCGATCACCGCGCTCAAGAGCGGCGGCATCGACCCGCTGCCCCCGGTGACCGGGCAGGACGCCGAACTCGAGGGTGTGCGCCGGGTGGTGGCCGGTGAGCAGTACATGAGCGTCTACAAGTCCTACCTGGACGAGGCCACCGCCGCCGCGGAGATGGCCGTCGCGCTCGGCCGCGGGGAGAAGGTCAACGAGTCCAACACGGTCGACAGCCCGACCACCAAGCACATTCCGGCGACGCTGATCAGCCCGGTCTCGCTGACCAAGGAGAACGTCAAGGACACCGTCATCAAGGACGGGATCTACAAGGTCGACCAGATCTGCACCGCCAAGTACAAGGCGGCGTGCGAAGAGGCCGGTCTCCTGAAGTAACGGCGCGGGGCCGTCCGTACCCCGCGGACGGCCCGCCGTCCCCCGACACCCCCCATCCGAGGGGAGAGCGCGCTCTCCCCTCCGTCACACAGCAGGGATCTCCCTGCCCGGAACGGAGATGGCCATCGTGCCGAACGGACCCGTGTTGGCGTTGCGCGGGATCTCCAAGCGGTTCGGCGCCGTTCAGGCGCTCACCGACATCCATCTGGAGGTCCACGCCGGTGAAGTCGTCGCCCTGGTGGGCGACAACGGCGCCGGCAAGTCGACCCTCGTCAAGACCATCGCCGGAGTCGGCCCCGCCGACGAGGGCGTCCTCGAGTGGCAGGGCAAACCCGTCCAGGTCAACCGGCCACACGACGCCCAGGAGCTGGGCATCGCGACCGTGTACCAGGACCTCGCCCTCTGCGACAACATCGACGTCGTCGGCAACCTCTTCCTCGGCCGCGAGATCCTGCGCGCCGGGGTGCTCGACGAGGTCGAAATGGAACGGCGCTCCCGTGAGTTGCTGCAGACCCTGTCGATCCGCATCCCCAGCGTGCGGATCCCGATCGCCTCGCTCTCGGGCGGCCAGCGGCAGACCGTCGCCATCGCCCGTTCGATGCTCGGCGAGCCCAAGCTGGTGATCCTGGACGAGCCGACCGCCGCCCTCGGCGTCGAGCAGACCGCGCAGGTCCTCGACCTGGTCGAGCGGCTGCGCGACCGCGGCCTGGCCGTCGTCCTCATCAGCCACAACATGGCCGACGTCAAGGCCGTCGCGGACCGGGTGGCGGTGCTGCGGCTCGGCCGGAACAACGGCACCTTCGATGTGAAGACCACCTCTCAGGAAGAGATCATTTCCGCCATCACCGGCGCCACGGACAACGCCGTGACCCGCCGCAAGGCGCGTACCGGGGAGGTCGCCAAGTGACCACGAACGTCGACAAGGCCAACGGCGGTCCGTCGAACGGCGGCGGCGAGGGCGGCAACAAGGCGAGCGCCCCGGCCGACGCCAATCCCGTGGCCAAGGACGCGGTCACCGTCGTCGATCCCCGGCTGCTGGTCCGCCAGGAGGGGTTCAAGGGCTATCTGACGGAGTTCGGCCGCAAGATGCGCAGCGGCGACCTGGGCGCGGTCCCGGTCATCGTCGGCATCGCCATCATCTGGGCGGTCTTCCAGTGGAAGGACAGCGCCTTCCTCTCGCCCAAGAACCTCTCCGACCTCTCCATCCTGCTCGGTGGCACCGGCATGATCTCGGTCGGGATCGTCTTCGTGCTGCTGCTCGGCGAGATCGACCTGTCCGTCGGCTCGCTCAGCGGTCTGGCCGCGGCCACCCTCGCGGTGCTCAACGTCAACCACGGGGTGCCCGAGGGGATCGCGGTGGTCGCCGCGCTCGCCAGCGGCGCGGTCCTCGGAGCGGTGCACGGCTTCTTCTTCGCCAAGATCGGCGTTCCGGCCTTCGTGGTGACCCTGGCCGGTCTGCTGGCCTGGAACGGTCTGATGCTCCAAGTGCTCGGCACCACCGGCACCATCAGCATCGACGACGACAGCTTCGTGCGCACGCTCACCGCCCACTACTTCAGCCAGCTCATCGCCGCGTACGGGGCGGCCACGGTGGCGACGGCGGGCTTCTTCCTCGCCCAGTTCCTGGACGCCAGGCGCCGTAAGGCGGTCGGCGTCCCCGCGCGGCCGCTGAGCGAGATCCTGGTGCGGACGGCCGTGCTCGCCGTGATCGTCTTCGCCGCGGCGTGGCGGCTCAACGAGTACAAGGGGCTGCCCCTCGGCCTGGTGATCTTCGTGGCGGTCCTGGTGATCCTGGACTTCGTGGTCCGCCGCACCTCCTACGGGCGCAAGGTGATCGCCCTGGGCGGCAGCGTCGAGGCCGCCCGCCGGGCGGGCATCAACGTGGTCGCCATCCGGATCTCGGTGTACTCGCTGGCCGGGCTGATGGCCGCGTTCGGCGGACTCATGATCGCCTCCCGGGTCGGCTCCGCCAGCCAGCAGGCCGGCACCGGAAACCTGCTGATGGAGGCCATCGCAGCCGCGGTCATCGGCGGCACCAGCCTCTTCGGCGGCCGGGGCTCGGTCTGGTCGGCGCTGCTCGGCATGCTGGTCATCGGTTCGATCTCGTCCGGGATGAACCTGCTCGGCGTCGCGAACTCCGTCCAGTACATGATCACCGGTGGTGTGCTGCTGGCCGCCGTCGTCATCGACTCGGTGTCGCGCAGAACACAGCGTTCCGCGGGCCGCGGCTAGCCCGTACGCCGTGTCCCGACTGCCCGGTGCCGCCATGGAGGCACCGGGCAGTCGCCTTTACGGCCGGAAATGCCGTGGTGGCGCACCGCGCCGCCAAAAGGGGTGACCGGGATCGCATGGGCGGAGGTCTGGGCGGGGGAGCGGAACATTAGACTCGGGCGGACGGCAAGGTTCCATGGAGACGCTCGAAGCAAGGAGGCACGGGTGCTGCTGACCCGCATCACGGGACCGCGCGATCTGGACCGGCTCGCTCCGGAGGAGCTGAACCAGCTGGCCGCGGAGATCCGCTCCTTCCTCGTCGACGCCGTCTCCAAGACCGGTGGCCATCTCGGCCCCAATCTCGGCGTGGTGGAACTGACCATCGCCCTGCACCGGGTCTTCGACTCCCCCCGGGACAAGGTGCTGCTGGACACCGGGCACCAGAGCTATGTGCACAAGCTGCTCACCGGCCGCCAGGACTTCTCCAAGCTCAAGAGCAAGGGCGGTCTGTCCGGTTATCCCTCGCGGGCCGAGTCCGAGCACGACATCATCGAGAACAGCCACGCCTCGACCGTCCTCGGCTGGGCCGAGGGCATCGCCAAGGCCAATGAGCTGCTGGGCAAGCAGGACCATGTGGTCGCGGTGATCGGTGACGGCGCGCTGACCGGCGGTATGGCCTGGGAGGCGCTCAACAACATCGCCGCCGCCAAGAACCGTCCGCTGGTCATCGTCGTCAACGACAACGAGCGCTCCTACGGCCCGACCATCGGCGGCCTCGCCAACCACCTCGCCACCCTCCGCACCACCGACGGCTACGAGCGCTTCCTGGCCCGCGGCAAGGACCTGCTGGAGCGCACCCCGGTGGTCGGCAGGCCGCTGTACGAGACCCTGCACGGCGCCAAGAAGGGGCTGAAGGACTTCATCACCCCCCAGGGCATGTTCGAGGACCTCGGGCTGAAGTACGTCGGACCGATCGACGGCCACGACATCGAGGCGCTGGAGTCGGCGCTGCACCGCGCGAAGCGTTTCGGCGGCCCGGTCATCGTGCACTGCCTCACCGAGAAGGGCCGCGGCTACCAGCCCGCCCTGCAGGACGAGGCGGACCGCTTCCACGCCGTCGGCAAGATCCACCCGGACACCGGACTGCCGATCTCGGCCGGCGGCGCCGACTGGACCTCGGTCTTCGGCGACGAGATGGTCAAGCTCGGCGAGGAGCGCGAGGACATCGTCGCGATCACGGCGGCCATGCTGCACCCGGTGGGGCTCACCGAGTTCGCCAAGCGCTTCCCGGACCGGGTCTACGACGTGGGCATCGCCGAGCAGCACGGGGCCGTCTCGGCGGCCGGGCTCGCCACCGGCGGTCTGCACCCGGTCTTCGCCGTCTACGCCACCTTCCTCAACCGCGCTTTCGACCAGGTCCTGATGGATGTGGCCCTGCACAAGTGCGGGGTGACCTTCGTCCTGGACCGGGCCGGAATCACCGGTACCGACGGGGCCTCGCACAACGGCATGTGGGACATGTCGATCCTGCAGGTCGTCCCGGGCCTGCGGATCGCCGCCCCGCGCGACGCCGACCAGGTCCGCGCCCAGCTGCGCGAGGCCGTGGAGGTGGAGGACGCGCCGACCGTGGTGCGCTACTCCAAGGGTGCGGTGGGCCCGGCGGTCGCGGCCGTCGGCAGGATCGGCGGCATGGACGTGCTGCGGGAGCCCGCGGCGGCCGACCGCGACCGGCCCGATGTGCTGCTGGTCTCTGTGGGCGCGCTGGCCCCGATGTGTCTGGAGATCGCCGACCTTCTCGACAAACAGGGCATTTCCACTACGGTGGTCGACCCGCGCTGGGTCAAGCCGGTCGACGAGGAACTGCCCGCCCTCGCCGAGCGCCACCGCGTCGTCGTCACCGTCGAGGACAACAGCCGGGTCGGCGGTGTGGGCTCCGCCATCGCCCAGGCGCTGCGCGACTCGGGCGTCGACATGCCGGTGCGCGACTTCGGCATCCCGCCGCGCTTCCTCGACCACGCCTCCCGTAAGGAGGTCATGGCGGAGATCGGGCTGACCGCGCCGGATATCGCCCGGCAGGTCACCGGGCTGGTTTCCAGGATCGGCGGGCGCTACGGGAACGAGTCCGCGGACGGGGGCTCCCGGGGTACCGATGTGACCCGGTCGACGACGGCCGAGCCGGTGCGCGACTGAGCGACTGAGCGACTGGGTGACCGGGTGACTGGGTGACCGGGCGGCGCGCGGCCAGGTCGTGTCGTGTGACCAGGTCGTGTCGCGCGGTCACGCCGCGTCGCGCGGCCAGGTCGTGTCTCGCCGCGTCGCGTGGTCACGTCGTGTCTCGCCGCGTCGCGCGGCGGGCGGGCCTGGCCCGAAACCGTGAGGTCTGGCGGCGGGCTGGCCTGACCCGAACGACCGTGAGGTCCGGCGGCCGGAAGACCTGGCCCGAACGACCGGAGCACCTGACAGCCACAGGACCCGCACCGGGCGGCCGGAGATCCGGCCGCCGCCGTCTCACCGCCTTCCCCACTGGGCCGGCCGGAGCTCCTCCTGCTCCGACCGGCCCAGCGTGCGTCCCGCGGGCCCGCCCCCATCGGGTGAATCGGCGCGGGCCCCGGGTGTGCGCACCCCGCTCCCGCCCGGTTGGCAGAACCATGGGCGCCCACGGGGCACGGGCAGGCGTGGAGGTGGCACCGGTGAGCGAGCAGAGACCCGACGGCCGCTCCGGCGGCGGCTCTGGCGGCGGCTCTGGCGGCGGCTCGGGCCGTACGGTCCGGCGGGACTACCTGCGGACGAAGTCGATCGAACAGTCCATCAGGGACACCGAGGAGCCCGAGCACGCCCTGACCCGCTCCCTGTCCGCCCTGGACCTCACGGTCTTCGGGGTCGGCGTGATCATCGGCACCGGCATCTTCGTCCTCACCGGGGCCGTGGCCAAGGAGCAGGCGGGCCCCGCGACCGCCCTCGCCTTCGTCGTCGCGGGCGTCGTCTGCGCGCTGGCCGCCCTCTGTTACGCCGAGTTCGCCTCGACCCTGCCGGTGGCCGGGTCCGCCTACACCTTCTCGTACGCCTCACTGGGCGAGCTGCCCGCCTGGATCATCGGCTGGGACCTGGTGCTGGAGTTCGCGCTCGGCACCGCCGTGGTCGCGGTCGGCTGGGCCGGCTACATCCGCGCGCTGCTGGCCAACGCCGACTGGGCGTTGCCCCGCGCCCTGTCCGGCCCCGACGTGGCACACGGCTTCTCCTTCGACGTGCTCGCCGCCGCGCTGGTGATGCTGCTCACCGTGATCCTGGTCCTCGGGATGAAGCTCTCGGCACGCGTCACCTCGGTGGTGGTCGCGGTGAAGGTGGCCGTGGTGCTGCTCGTCATCATCGCGGGGGCCTTCTTCGTCGATCCGGGGAACTACCACCCCTTCATCCCCGAGGCCAAGGGCACCCTCTCGGGTTCGGGACTGAGCGCGCCGCTGATCCAGCTGATGTCCGGCTACCGGCCGACGACCTTCGGCGTCGAGGGCATCTTCACCGCCGCCGCCGTGGTCTTCTTCGCCTTCATCGGTTTCGACGTCGTGGCGACCGCGGCCGAGGAGACCAGGAACCCCCAGCGGGACGTGCCCCGGGGCATCCTCGGCTCGCTCTTCATCTGCACCGCGCTCTACGTCGCCGTGTCCATCGTGGTCACCGGGATGGAGAAGTACACCCGGCTGTCGGTGGACGCCCCGCTCGCCGACGCCTTCAAGGCCACCGGGCACCCCTTCTACGCGGGTCTCATCAGCTTCGGCGCGGCGATCGGGCTCACCACGGTGTGCATGATCCTGCTGCTCGGCCAGAGCCGGGTGTTCTTCGCGATGAGCCGGGACGGGCTGCTGCCCAGGGTCTTCTCCCGGGTGCATCCGCGCTTCGGCACGCCGTACCGCTCGACGATCCTGCTCGGCACGGTCATCGCGGTCGTCGCGGGGTTCACCAGCATCTCCCAGCTGGCCGCCCTGGTGAACATCGGCACGCTCTTCGCCTTCGTCGTGGTCGCGCTCGGCGTGCTGATCCTCCGCCGCACCCGTCCCGATCTGCCCCGCGCCTTCCGCGCGCCCTGGGTGCCGGTGCTGCCGATCGTGTCGGTGGCCGCCTCGGTGTGGCTGATGCTCAACCTGCCCGCCGAGACCTGGCTGCGGTTCGGGGTGTGGCTGGCCATCGGCCTGTTCGTCTACTTCCTGTACGGGCGCCGCCACAGCAGGGTGACCGGGGCGGGAACGCGTACGGAGTAGGGCCCGCGCGAGAGGTCGGCCGGGCCCTGGGACCGGCGATCCGCGGCGGAGTCCGTTGGGGGAGCGGCTGTTCCCCGGGGGCGTCCGGGAAGGGGCCGTCCGCGGAGGGGCCGTCTGCCCAGGTGTCATCCGGGGATCAGCCGTCCGCGGAGGGGCCGTTGGGGACCGACCGCCCGCAGATCAGCCGTCTGCCGAGGAGCCGTCTGCTCAGGAGTCGTCCGGGGATCAGCCGTCTGCCGAGGGGCCGTCTGCCCAGGTGTCATCCGGGGATCAGCCGTCCGCGGAGGGGCCGTTGGGGACCGACCGCCCGCAGATCAGCCGTCTGCCGAGGAGCCGTCTGCTCAGGAGTCGTCCGGGGATCAGCCGTCTGCCGAGGAGCCGTCTCCCCAGGTGTCATCCGGGGATCAGCCGCTTGCCGAGGAGTCGTCTGTCCAGGAGTCGTCCGCAGAGGGCCCGTTGGGGCGGACCGTCCGGGGGCCCGTCGTCTGCGCGCCCAGTGCCTCGACCCGCGCCCGCAACCCCCGGTCCGCCGTCACCACCAGGCAGGGACGCCCCTCTTCGCGGGCGGCCGCCGCCACCGCCACGATGTGGTCGTCGCCGCTGCCCGGCGCGTCCTCCACCGCTACGCCCGCCACCGGTTCGACACCGCGTGCCGCGCCCTCGACGACCATCACGAGGTCCAGTGGAGGGCGGGTGGCCCAGCCGGGCACGCCCGGACGGTCCGGGAGACCGGTCCCGGTGAGGACGGTCAGCCGGTCACGGAGCCGCTCGGCGGCGCCGCGGCGGTCGCGCCACCAGCCGTCGGGGACCGAGCCGATCACATTGGCGGCGTCGACGACCACAAGACCATCCATAGTGCAGGCAAATTACTATGGGGATCGTTCAATCGGGTGGACCGGCTCGGGGAAGGTTGGCAGCGAGCCATGGCGTTGCGGTTGCTCCGCGGCAAGGACGGCAGGCTCACGGCCTACGCATCGGCGACGGGCGGTGTCGCCCGCTGGACCGAGGACCGTCCGGGTGGCTCGTCCTGGACCGGCCCGTGGCTGATCGAGGCTCCCGGGCTGTCACAGCTGACCGTCGCTCAGGGGGCCGACGGTTACGCCCACTTGGTGGGGAAGCGGCGCACGGAGGGCAAGGACGGGCCGCGGATCGACATCGTCCACGCCACCCAGTTCCAGACCGGCCGTCCCCTGACCGCATGGCATTCCCTGGGCAGTCCGCACCCCAAGGACCGCGCCAAGGCCCAGCGGATCGGCGCGCCGGCCGCGGCCGTGGACTCCACCGGCGCCCTGCGCGTCTTCGTCCGCAACGCCGGGGGCGGGGTGAGCGCGCGGCGGCAGGACCCCAAGGGCACGTGGGACCGCTGGACCGACTGGAAGGGCACACATGTGCAGGACGGCCTGTCGGCGGCGGCGACCGCCGACGGCCGTCTCGAACTGTTCGCACCGGCCGGGAAGGGCGCCGCGCTGCGCTGGTACCAGCCCGAGCCCGGCGCCGCCCCGCAGCGGGGCGAGGACGTCCCCGCCGACGTCCGGCCGGGGTCGGCGTCCGCGGTGGAGAGCAGCCCCGGCACCCTCACCCACTACTGGCGCGACGCCGGCAGCGGTGAGGTCCTGGCCTGGCGGCCCGACGCCCCGGCCGCCGCGCCGCTGGGCGGGGCGACGGGCTCGGGCCCGGTCGCCGTGGTGCGCGCCGTGGTGGACGGCCACGACTGCGCCGTCCTGGCCCACCGGGACACCGCGAGCGGCCGGGTGGCGGTCGCCGCGCATCCGTCGGAGGACGAGGCGGCGGGGGTGTGGTGGACCCCCTCGGGCGAGCAGGGGGCCCACACCCCGGCACTGGCGCTCGACGGACGGGGCCAGGTGGTGGTGGCCGCGCTCGGGCTGGACGGGCGGCTCCTGGTGGCCCGGCAGAAGACCGACGAGGCCGGTTTGGCACTCCGGGCCTGGACCCGCGTGGGAAGCGGCTGAGCGGGCGCGGCGGCGCGTCGCACGAGCGGCAGAGGCCCCGGCTGGGAACTCCGTACGGGCGGCGGGCGGTACCAACGCGGAACCCTCCGGGTTGCGGTGGGGCCACAAGTGACCCAGCGAGGGTCAGCCAGGGTCATTCGCCCGCGTGGCACCACTCCGCGAAGTTGCTGAGGCTCTCCGCATCGGCGCGCCGCAGTCGCCGGAGGGTGGCGGCGTCCTCGCGCACCCACGGGTGATCGCGTGTGTGCTGAGGTGCGATGTGACGGGCGACCTTCAGCGACTCGAACGTATCGCGCGGTAGGCCCGACCACAGTTGGGCCCGAGCCACCTCGATGTAGAACCCGCTCTGGCGCTCCGCAGGCAGATCACGCGGCGGTGCCCACTCGGTGGCGACATCGAGCGCTCGGTGAACGCGATCACGACCGAGGCTCTTGAGCTTCTGCCCGTTCGTCTGTGCGCCCCCGGCATGTCGGTCTGACGGGGCATACTGCGTGGTCCGTTCGCGCGGCGCCCTGCTCTTCGAGCTCTCCGCCTGGCAGGCGTTCGTGGATGCCGTCCGAGGCGGCGCGTTTCGCCAGCTAGCAGTGCGCCATGCCGGAAGGAGCTGCTCGGCTCGTTCGTCTGCGGCGCCGTCTCGCGCCTTCGGCGCAATTGAGCAGCGGCGGCGGGGGTGGGGGCGCGGCGCCGCCGGGTGCCGGGCTCGTTGGGGTGGGCGCCGGGGGCGGCTTCCGTGCTCGGTGGCCGGGGCTCCGCCGGACTGCGGGCAGGCCGCCCTCTTCCGGGTACCCCCCCTAAATAACGCTTGATCTGACGCAACTAATTTGTCAATCAGTTTCCAGAGGGGTGCCCTACCCCCTGCTGTCCGGCAGTGGCCTCGGCCCCCGGACATGGAAGCCGCCACCGGCGCTCGCTCCCACCGGCCCAGCTCCCGGCGGCGAGCGCCCGGCCCGGCACCCGGCATCAACGCCCTCGTACGGGGGCGGTCCGCTGGAGGGAGGGCCGCCCGAGCGGTGCGTCGGGTGCGTACGGTGCGAGCGCGGAACGCAGGGGCGCCGGGCGGGGCCGATCGCTCGGTCCCGCCCGGCGCCCCATCCGGACCACCGCCCGGTTACGCCGGAACGCTCGCCACGCCCGGGGCCAGGAAGGTCTTGCCGTTCACCCGCTCCGAGACGCCCTCGCGGTCCAGGTACGGCGTGATGCCGCCCAGGTGGAAGGGCCAGCCCGCACCGGTGATCAGGCACAGGTCGATGTCCTGGGCCTCGGCGACGACGCCCTCCTCGAGCATCAGGCCGATCTCCTGCGCCACGGCGTCCAGCACCCGGGCGCGCACCTGCTCCTCGGTCAGGACGGTGTCGCCCTGCTGGAGCAGCGCGGCGACCTCCGGGTCCAGCTTCGGTTCCCCGGAGTCGTGGACGTAGAAGCCGCGCTTGCCCGCCTCGACGACGCGCTTGAGGTTCTCCGAGACCGTGAAGCGGTCCGGGAACGCGCCGTGCAGGGTCTCCGAGACGTGCAGACCGATCGCCGGGCCGACCAGTTCCAGCAGCACCAGCGGGGACATCGGCAGGCCCAGCGGCTCCACCGCGCGCTCGGCGACCTCGACCGGGGTGCCCTCGTCGATGACGTTCTGGATCTCGCCCATGAAGCGGGTCAGGATCCGGTTGACCACGAACGCCGGGGCGTCCTTGACCAGGACGGCGGTCTTCTTCAGCTTCTTGGCCACGCCGAAGGCGGTGGCGAGCGCCGCGTCGTCGGTCTTCTCGCCGCGGACGATCTCCAGCAGCGGGAGGACCGCGACCGGGTTGAAGAAGTGGAAGCCCACGACCCGCTCGGGGTGCTTGAGCTGGGACGCCATCTCGGACACCGACAGCGAGGAGGTGTTGGTGGCGAGGATGGCGTGCTCCGGCACGACCGCCTCGACCTCGGCGAACACCTGCTGCTTGACGCCCATCTCCTCGAAGACGGCCTCGATGACGAAGTCGGCGTCACCGAAGGCGGCGGCCTTGTCCAGCGACCCGGTGACCGCGGCCTTCAGGCGGTTGGCCTTGTCCTGGTTGATGCGGCCCTTGAGCAGCAGCTTGTCGATCTCGCCGTGGACGTAGCCCACGCCCTTGTCGACGCGCTCCTGGTCGATGTCGGTCAGCACGACCGGCACCTCCAGCCGCCGCGCGAACAGCAGTGCCAGCTGCGAGGCCATCAGACCCGCGCCGACCACGCCCACCTTGGACACCGGGCGCGCCAGCGACTTGTCCGGGGCGCCGGCCGGGCGCTTCCCGCGCTTCTGCACCAGGTTGAAGGCGTAGATGCCGCTGCGCAGCTCACCACCCATGATCAGGTCGGCGAGCGCCTTCTCCTCGGCCTCGTAGCCGCGGGCGAGGTCGCCGTTGCGGGCGGCGTCGATGATCTCCAGCGCGCGGTACGCGGCCGGGGCCGCCCCGTGCACCTTGCCGTCGGCGATGGCCCGGCCGCGCACGATGGCCTCGTGCCAGGCATCCCCGCGGTCGATCTCGGGCCGTACGACCTCGATCTCGCCCTTGAGGACGGAGGCGGTCCAGATCAGCGACTGCTCCAGGAAGTCCGCGCCCTCGAAGATCGCGTCCGCGATCCCGAGCTCGTAGACCTGCTCGCCCTTGAGCTGCTTGTTCTGGTTGAGGGAGTTCTCGATGATGACCGAGACCGCGCGGTCGGCACCGATCAGGTTCGGCAGCAGGGTGCAGCCGCCCCAGCCGGGCACCAGGCCCAGGAACACCTCGGGCAGCGAGAAGGCGGGCAGCGCCGCGGAGACGGTGCGGTAGGAGCAGTGCAGCCCGACCTCGACGCCGCCGCCCATCGCCGCGCCGTTGTAGTACGCGAAGGTGGGCACGGCGAGGGTGGCCAGGCGCTTGAAGACGTCGTGCCCGCCCTTGCCGATGGCCAGCGCGTCCTCGTGGCGCTTCAGCAGTTCCACGCCCTTGAGGTCGGCGCCCACGGCGAAGATGAACGGCTTGCCGGTGATGCCGACGCCGGTGATCTCGCCGTCCGCCGCCTCCTTCTCGACCTGGTCGATCGCGGTGTTGAGGTTGGCGAGCGAGGCCGGGCCGAAGGTGGTGGGCTTGGTGTGGTCCAGGCCGTTGTCCAGCGTGATGAGCGCGAACCGGCCCGCCCCCTGGGGGAGATCGAGGTGGCGGACGTGCGCCTGCGTCACGACCTCGCCCGGGAACAGCTCTGCGGCCCCCTTGAGAAGCTCTGCGGTGTTGGTCACTTGTTCCCCTCGAAGTGCGGGTTCTCCCAGATCACGGTGCCACCCATGCCGAAGCCGATGCACATGGTCGTGATGCCGTAGCGGACCTGCGGCTGCTCCTCGAACTGCCGGGCCAGCTGGGTCATCAGACGGACACCGGAGGAGGCCAGCGGATGACCGAAGGCGATCGCGCCGCCGTACTGGTTGACGCGCGGATCGTCGTCCGCGATGCCGTAGTGGTCCAGGAACGCCAGGACCTGGACGGCGAACGCCTCGTTGATCTCGAACAGGCCGATGTCCTCGATCGACAGACCGGCCTTGGCGAGGGCCTTCTTGGTGGCCGGGACCGGGCCGTACCCCATCACCTCCGGCTCGACGCCCGCGAAGGCGTAGGAGACCAGGCGCATCCGCACCGGCAGCTCCAGCTCCCGGGCGAAGTCCTCGGCGGCGATCAGCGAGGCGGTGGCGCCGTCGTTGAGCCCCGCGGAGTTGCCGGCGGTGACCCGGCCGTGCGGGCGGAACGGGGTCTTCAGCGAGGCCAGGCCCTCCAGCGTGGTCCCCGGGCGCATCGGCTCGTCGGCGGTCGCCAGGCCCCAGCCCAGCTCCCCGCCCTCGGGGGTGGTGCGGCGCACCGAGATCGGCACCAGGTCCTGCTGGATCTTGCCGTTGGCGTACGCCTTGGCGGCCTTCTCCTGGCTGCGCACCGCGAACTCGTCGGCGCGCTCCTTGGTGAGGTGCGGCAGCCGGTCGTGGAGGTTCTCCGCCGTCATGCCCATGAACAGGGCCGACTCGTCGACCAGCTTCTCGGAGACGAAGCGGGGGTTGGGGTCGACGGCCTCGCCCATGGGGTGGCGGCCCATGTGTTCCACACCGCCCGCGACCACGGCGTCGTACGCGCCGAAGGCGATGGATCCGGCGGTGGTGGTCACGGCCGTCATCGCACCGGCACACATCCGGTCGATGGCGTAGCCGGGGACCGACTGGGGCAGTCCGGCCAGGATGCCCGCGGTGCGGCCGATGGTCAGGCCCTGGTCGCCGATCTGCGTCGTCGCGGCGATGGCCACCTCGTCGATGCGCTCCGGCGGCAGATCCGGGTTGCGGCGCAGCAGCTCCCGGATGCACTTGACGACCAGGTCGTCGGCGCGGGTCTCGTGGTAGATGCCCTTCGGGCCCGCCTTGCCGAATGGGGTCCGGACGCCGTCGACGAAGACGACGTCCCTAGCGGTACGAGGCACGTTGGCTCTCCTCCAGGTGCGGGATGGCACTGCTGCGGGCACGCCCGGGGCGCGCCGTCACACCATCATGCTACTTATGAGTAACCAGGCTGCCCAGTCCTCGCGCCCGGAGGGTCGAAGGTCACAGCCGCGGGCCGGCGGCCTCCGCCGCCGGTCCACGCGCGTCACATCACGCCGGAGGCGTCAGCAAGGCGGCCGTGAGCACCGGGGTCACCTGGTCGATCTGCCAGGGACGGGCGCCGTGACCTGCGAGAACGGAGGCGACCACCTCCGTGGTCGGCTCCGCCGGGGGCTCCCAGCACAGCCGCCGGACGGTGTCCGGGGCGATCAGGTTCTCCTGCGGGAGATTCAGCTGTTCGGCCAGTTGGGTGACGGCCGCACGCGCCGCGGCCAGCCGCGCCGCAGCGGCCGGGTCCTTGTCGGCCCACGCCCGCGGCGGGGGCGGACCGGCCACCGGCTGGCCCGGCTGCGGAAGCTCGGACTCCGGCAGGGCCCGCGCCCGGTCCACCGCGGCCTGCCACTGCTCCAGCTGGCGCCGGTTCATCCGATGGCCGAAACCGCTCAGCGCGGCCAGCGCCCGGACGTCCCCGGGCAGGGCCAGCGCGGCCTCGATGATCGCCGCGTCGCCCAGCACCTTGCCCGGTGAGACGTCGCGGCGCTGCGCGATCCGGTCCCGGGCCGTCCACAGCTCGCGCACCACGGCCATCTGCCGGCGCCGCCGGACCTTGTGCATCCCCGACGTCCGCCGCCAGGGGTCCTTGCGCGGCGGGGCGGGCGGGGCCGCGGCGATGGCCGCGAACTCCTGGTGCGCCCAATCGAGCTTGCCCTGCCGCTCCAGCTCCTCCTCCAGCGCGTCGCGCAGGTCGACCAGCAGTTCGACGTCCAGCGCGGCGTAGTGCAGCCAGGGTTCGGGCAGCGGCCGGGTGGACCAGTCGACGGCGGAGTGGCCCTTCTCCAGGGCGTATCCGAGGATGTTCTCGACCATGGCGCCGAGCCCCACCCGGGCGAATCCGGCCAGCCGGCCCGCGAGTTCGGTGTCGAAGATCCGGGCCGGGACCATGCCTATGTCCCGCAGACAGGGCAGGTCCTGGGTCGCGGCGTGCAGCACCCATTCGGCGTCGGCGATCGCGGCGCCCAGACCCGACAGGTCGGGGCAGCCGACGGGATCGATCAGTGCGGTCCCCGCTCCGGCCCGGCGCAGCTGGACCAGATAGGCCCGCTGCCCGTAGCGGTAGCCGGAGGCGCGCTCGGCGTCGACGGCCACCGGGCCGTGGCCGGCGGCGAAGGCCGCGATGACCCCGGCGAGGGCGTCCGCGTCGGCGGTGACGGGCGGGATGCCCTCACGCGGCTCCAGCAAGGGGACCGGCGCCGGGGGGAGGTCGTCCGGAGGAGCGCCCCCGGTGGTTCGCAGTGTCGTCTCTGCTGCGGTCTCTTGGGCGTCGGTCACCTGTCAAGGGTAGCTGTGTGCGGCGACAACGCAGGGCGCCCGTCGACGGAACGTTCCGTCGACGGGCGCGGGGACCGCCCCTCCCAGGCGGTACGGCTCAGTGAATGATCCCGGTGCGCAGCGCGACCGCGACCATTCCGGCCCGGTCGCCGGTGCCGAGCTTGCGGGCGATCCGGGCGAGGTGACTCTTGACGGTGAGCGCGGACAGGCCCATCGAGACGCCGATGGCCTTGTTGGACTGGCCCTCCGCAACCAGCCTCAGCACCTCGACCTCGCGGCCCGACAGCTCCCGGTAGCCGCCCGGGTGGCCGGGGGCGCCCGGCGGGCGGCGGTGCATCCGGGCGGCGGCGCCGAGCGGGGCGGCGCCGGGGCGGCCCGGGATGCCGAGGTTGGTGCGGGTGCCGGTGACGACGTAGCCCTTCACCCCGCCGGCCAGCGCGTTCCGCACGGCGCCGATGTCATCGGCGGCGGACAGGGCCAGCCCGTTGGGCCAGCCCGCGGCACGGGTTTCGGACAGCAGGGTGAGGCCGGAGCCGTCGGGGAGGTGGACGTCGGCGACGCAGATGTCGCGCGGGTTGCTGATGCGGGGACGGGCCTCCGCGATGGACGACGCCTCGATGACGTCGCGCACCCCGAGGGCCCAGAGGTGGCGGGTGACGGTGGAACGAACGCGGGGGTCGGCGACGACGACCATGGCCGTCGGCTTGTTCGGGCGATAGGCGACCAGGCTGGACGGTTGCTCGAGGAGAACAGACACCAGGCCTCCTGGGGAATTGGTGGGACGGGTCACCACGTCCTTCGGCACCGATACGGTCCGGCTTTAGGGAATGATCACGATTTGGTGAGTAACAATTCGGGCAATTAGGACGACTGATCGATCGGGCCCGATCTTTTTCCTGATCTTTTTAGGGCTCGGTTCGCCGCCGGGGCGCTTCGGTTTCCCGGCCGCCGCGGGGAGGCGCCCCTCCCGTGCTCGGGCCCCGTACGGCGGCAGCCGCCTATCGAACGCGGCCCTCAAGGCCCTCCGCGCGCCCTCCCTTACGGCAGCGGCGCGCCCCCTCGGCCCGCCCCGGCCACCGCGGGGAGGCGCCCCGGGCGGATGCCCCGCGCGCCCGAAGGCCCCACGGCGCCCGTGGCGTGCGCGAGTTATCGCGGAGGGCCGGTGGGGCCGAGCGTCCGGAGACCCCGCGGCTCACCGGAGACCCCGCGGCTCACCGGGGCACCCCGCGGCTCACCGGGTCGCCGGGTCGCCGGGTCGCCGTAAAGAAGCGCTCGCGGCTCACCGGGTCGCCGTAACGAGGCGTCCCACCGCTCACCGGGGCGCCGTAACGAGGCGCCCCGCGGCTCGCCTGGGCGCCGTAAGGAGGCGCCCGCGGCCGGGCGACCCGGGCGGCCGGGATCTCAGCGAGCCTGCGGACCCCGGCGCTGGGGCAGGGAGACGACCCCCGCCTCGGTGGCCCCTGCCGGGGGCAGCCCGGCGATCTGGCACAACAGGTCGCACCAGGCGGCCAGATGCGCCGCGGTGTCCGGCGCGCCCGGCGATTCGGCGGCCTCCTCTCCCGTCGGCTCCGGGCGGCGCGGGCCGGGGTGGGCCGGTTCGGGGGCCGGATGGTCGGACGGGGTCCAGGAGGCCCGGATCTCGATCCGGGTCGAGGGCTCCCGCTCGCCCATCGCGCCGAAGTAGTGCGAGCTCGCCCGGGTGACCGTGCCACTGGGCTCCCCGTAGGACAGGCCGCGCCCCTCCAGGGCGCCGGTGAGCCAGGACCAGCACACCTCGGGCAGCAGCGGATCCGCCGCGATCTCCGGCTCCAGATCGGCGTGGACCAGCGTGACCAGGCGGAAGGTGCCGCACCAGGCGTCGTGCCCGGCCGGGTCGTGCAGCAGGATCAGCCGGCCCTCGGCCAGTTCCTCGTCGTCGCCGGACGCGCCGGTGACCACCGCCTCCAGCGCGTACGAGTAGGGTGCCAGCCGACGCGGAGGTGGGGTCGGGTCGAGCTCCACCTCGGGCCGCACCCGCACACCGCGCAGCGCGGCGACGGCGCGCCGGAAGGCGGGAGGGCTGTCCGCACCGCCCGCGTCCGTGCCGCCAGGGCCGTCAGCGCCGTTCGAGAGGTGTCCTTGGACCGCTGCCATGCCCGGAAGACTAGGCGCAGTGAGGGCCCCAACCGGGGAGGAACACCCGGGTTGGCGGGTCACTCGTTCGGCCCGTGCGAAGATTTGGGACATGAGCGCCAACGAGCGGCCCTCGGGCCAGCAGCAGACCGGCCGCGCCGCGGCCCGTGCCACAGCCGATTCGGCTTTTCTGCGGGCCTGTCGCCGGGAGCCGGTGCCCCATACGCCGGTGTGGTTCATGCGGCAGGCGGGGCGCTCGCTCCCGGAGTACCGCAAGCTCCGTGAGGGCACCGCGATGCTCGAGTCCTGCATGCGGCCCGACCTGGTCACCGAGATCACGCTGCAGCCGGTGCGCCGGCACCGGGTGGACGCGGCCATCTACTTCAGCGACATCGTCGTCCCCCTCAAGGCCATCGGCATCGACCTCGACATCAAGCCCGGGGTCGGGCCCGTCGTCGAGCGGCCGATCCGCAGCCGCGCCGATCTGGAGCGGCTGCGCCCGCTCGACCCGGACGATGTGAAGTACGTCACCGAGGCCGTCGGGGCGCTCGTCGGCGAGCTCGGTGCGACCCCGCTCATCGGCTTCGCGGGCGCCCCCTTCACCCTCGCCAGCTATCTGGTCGAGGGCGGACCCTCGCGCAACCACGAGCACACCAAGGCGCTCATGTACGGCGACCCCGAGCTGTGGGCCGCCCTGCTCGACCGGCTCGCGGACATCACCTCCGCCTTCCTGAAGGTGCAGATCGAGGCGGGCGCCTCGGCCGTCCAGCTCTTCGACTCCTGGGTGGGCGCCCTGGCCCCCGCCGACTACCGCCGCAGCGTGCTGCCCGCCTCCGCGAAGGTCTTCGCGTCCGTCGCCGGATACGGGGTGCCGCGCATCCACTTCGGGGTGGGCACCGGTGAACTGCTCGGGCTGCTCGGCGAGGCGGGCGCGGACGTCGTCGGCGTCGACTGGCGGGTGCCGCTGGACGAGGCCGCCCGGCGGGTCGGCCCCGGCAAGGCGCTCCAGGGCAATCTCGACCCCGCCGTGCTCTTCGCCCCCCGGACGGCCGTCGAGGCCAAGGCGGACGAGGTGCTGGAGGCGGCCCGGGGGCTGGAGGGACACATCTTCAACCTCGGTCACGGCGTCCTGCCCAGCACCGATCCGGACGCGCTGACCCGTCTCGTCGAGTACGTGCACGCGAGGAGCGCGACGCGCGCACCTTCTGTGAAGGTCTGAACCAAGCGGGAACCCGGGTGGCTCCCGTGTCGTCGTGAGGGGCATGACCGACATGCCCGCCACCGCGCTGTCAGACTCGTCGGAGCTGCCGGACTGTGTCCACTTCGTCGACGACTGGGACGGCATCCTCCACGAGACCTACGGCGGTGACGCGGACCGGGCCGTCCTGGACTGTGCCGGGCGGCTGGCGGCCGACCCCGCGGGCCAGGGGGCGTACGCCTGGACGCTCGGGCTGGTCATGATGGCCGCCCACATCGGCCGCTTCTCCCGCAAGGACGTCACGGCGGCGGCCCTGGAGGCCCTCCACACCACCGACCGGCGGCTGCGCGAGGCGCCCTGCGCGCACCGGACGCATCCGTACGAGAGCGATCTGGACGACCGGATCGACCACTTCGTGGACGATCTGCCGCTGCTCACCAACGGGTTGACCGAGGACGAGGACCCCGACTGGGAGGACGACGCGACCAAGGCGCAGTGGCTGTGCCCGCGCGACGTCGCCGGGTACGCGCGGGTCGCCGTGGACATCATCGCCCCCGGCAGCGTGGGCGGCGTCCCGCCCCGGCTCCCGGCCCGCGACGCGCGCCGCGCCGCGGACCTGCGCTCGATCGTCTGGGACTACCCGGGCGCGGGCGTCGACCCCGGCCAGGAGCTGTCCGGCTACGCCAGGGACCTGCTCGCCGACCCCCTGGGCCGGCACCGCGCCGGGCTCGTGGTCGTCCTGCACGCCGCCTGCTTCTACGCCGCCGGCGGCCGGATCCGCGACAGGCGGGTCCTGGACACCATGGTGGACGCCCTGGAGGCGGTGCTGCCCGGCCTCGGCGACGCGCCCTGCGCCCACGGAGCGGGGGACCACACGGGGGACCACCCCGAGGTCGGCCGGGACACCGCGGAGCAGGCCACCGTGGGCATCCATCTGCTCAGCCCCGGCGGCCGGGGCGTCTACCGCCACTGGCACCGGGAGGAGGTGGAGACCGCGCCGCTGGAGGCGTGGCTGTGCCCGGCCTTCCTCGCCGCGATCGCCCGCGAGGCGCTGGACCACCTGCGGGCCGGGCGGGAGCGGCTCTTCGGCGTCCGGGACACCGCCCACCTGGACGAGGTGCTGCTGCGCCCCGACGGGCGGCTCGACATCGCACGGCTCACCCACGCCGTGCGCTTCCGCTGCCGGGACGGGCAGGCCGCGGAGGACGCCGGGCTGTGGGCCGCGCGGCGGTTCGCGGCGGGCCCGGCCGATCCGCGCGAGCGGCTGGTGCTGCTGCTGGTCGCCTGCTGGTCGGTGACCTCGGACGAGGAGCCCCCGCCCGAGGCCGTCCACCGGGACCTGCGGGCGATCCTCGGCGCGGTGGAGACCGCCGCGGCGGCGCGGCCCTGCCCGCACGGGGACGCGCACCCCTGGGAGGTGCTGACCGAGCTGATGAGGGGCCGTCACTTCGGCTTCCACGAGGACCCTTACGGCGCCCATCTCAACCACCTCTACGCGCCCCAGGAGTACGCCACGCCCGAGCGGCCCTTCGACCCCGAGGCGTGGAGCTGCCCCCGCCACCTGGCCGAGCGGATCCGGCTCGCGCTCCGGGTCATCGAGAGCGTGAACTGATCGGCGCCCTCGCACGAGCCGTGGGTGCCCGTGCCGCGCGGCACCGTGCCGTTCGCGGCACCGTGCCGCGCCTCGTCGTGCTGTTTGCGGCACCGTGCTGTTTGCGGCGTCCGAGCGGCCCGCGCCCCTGCCGCCTTGCCCGCGTGGGTCGGCCTCGCTGTGCCGTTCGCGGCGCCGAGCTGTCCGCCCGCGCCGACTGGCTCGTGTCGGTGCGCCTCGTCGTGCTGTTTGCGGTGCCGAGCGGCCCGTGCCCCCGTCCGTCGCCTGGCCCGTGTTCGTGCGCCCCGCCGAGCTGCCCAAGCCGCCCGGGCCGATGGCCCGCGCCGTGCCGTTCGGCGTCCGAGCGGCCCGCCCCCTGCCGCCTGGCCCGTGTCGGTCCGCCTCGCCGAGCTGCCCAAGCCGCCCGCGCCGATGGCCCGCGCCGAGCCGTTTGCGGCGGCCCGGCGGCCCTCGCTGTGCCGTTCGCGGCGTTCGAGCTGTCCGCCTCCGCCGCCTGGCCGGTGTGGGTGCGCCTCGTCGTGCGGTTCGTGGTGTCCGAGCTATCCGCCCCGCCGCCCGGCCCGTGTCGGTGCGCCCCGCCGAGCTGCCCAAGCCGCACGTGCCCCCGCCGACTGGCCCGGGGCGGCCCGCCTCGCCGGGCCGTCCGCCGTGCCGTTCGCGCTGCTCTTGCCGACGGTCCGCGCCCGGGTCCGCGCCCGGACCCGGCGCGGACCCGGGCGCGGCTCGGGGGCGTTCGCGTGGTGGGCTCAGTGGCGTTCGGCCGCCCGTACCGTCGCCGCCGCCTTGCGTGCCGCCACCAGCACCGGGTCCCACACCGGGGAGAACGGCGGGGCGTAGCCCAGGTCCAGTGCCGTCATCTGCTCCACCGTCATCCCGGCGGTCAGCGCGACCGCCGCGATGTCGACCCGTTTGCCCGCGCCCTCCCGGCCGACGATCTGTGTGCCGAGCAGCCGTCCCGTGCGCCGCTCGGCGAGCATTTTCACCGTCATCGGCCGGGCGTCCGGGTAGTACCCGGCCCGGCTGGTGGACTCGACCGTGACCGCCTCGAACTTCAGCCCCCCGGCGGCCGCTTCGGCCTCCAGCAGCCCGGTGCGGGCGATCTCCAGATCGCAGACCTTGCTGACCGCCGTGCCGACGACACCGGGGAAGGTCGCGTAGTCGCCGCCCACGTTGGAGCCGATGACCTGGCCGTGCTTATTGGCGTGGGTGCCCAGCGGAATGTGCCGGGTGCGGCCGGACACCAGATCGAGGACCTCGACACAGTCGCCGCCCGCCCAGATGTTGTCGTGACCGCGCACCCGCATGGCCAGATCGGTCAGCAGCCCGCCGTAATCGCCCACCGGCAGCCCCGCCTCCTGGGCGAGCGCGGTCTCGGGGGCCACTCCGAGGCCCAGGATCACCAGATCGGCCGGGTATTCGCTGACCTTGGTGGCCACCGCCCGCACCCGGCCGTCCTCGCCCGTGATCACCTCGGTGACCTCGGCGCCGGTCACGGTGTCGATGCCGAGCCCCGACATCGCGTCGCGCACCAGCCGCCCCATGTCGGGGTCGAGCGTGGACATGGGCTGATCACCGCGTTCCAGGACGGTGACCTGGCAGCCGCGCCGCATGAGCGCCTCGGCCATCTCCACCCCGATGTATCCGGCGCCGATCACGACCGCCCGCTCGACCCGGGTGGATTCCAGGGTCTCCAGCAGCGCCTGCCCGTGGTCCAGGGTCTGCACCCCGTGGACGCCGGGCGCGTCGATACCCGGCATGTCGGGGCGGCGCGGCCGGGCGCCGGTGGCGATGACCAGGTCGTCGAAGCCGTGCCAGCGCTCGCCCGCACCGCGCGCATCGAGATCCCGCGCCAGGACCCGCTGCCCGGCGAGGTCGATCTCGACGACCTCGGTACCCGTCCGTACGTCGATCCCGCGTCCCCGGTGGGTCTCGGGCGTACGGGCGATCAGATCCTCGGGGCCGTTCACCACACCGCCGGCCCAGTACGGGATGCCGCAGGCGGAGTACGAGGTGAACTGGCCCCGTTCGAAGGCGAGGATCTCCAGCTCGCTCCGGCTCCTGAGCCTGCGCGCCTGTGACGCGGCGGACATGCCCGCCGCGTCGCCCCCGATGACCACCATGCGCCGTGCCGCCGCCATGAATGCCCCTCCACCACTGGATGTCCGGCTGTAGTGGAACCAACCTATGCGGGTGCGGCGCACTCCCGGATCAGCACGTCGCGCACGGCGCTCAGGAGCATTCGGCGCGCCGTTGACGCACACCGCGTGCGTCCGGCTGCCGAAGGGGTCGAAGAGGGGTGCCGCTGAGCGCCGGTCCGCTCGCGCACCCCGACCGGGCGCGGGGAGAGCGCCGTCAGTCCCTGTCCCACGTCCCACGTGCCATGCGCCACGCCCACGGCCGCCGCGGTCCGAGGAGCGCGCGGCGGCAGGCGGGCACGCCCTGACCGAGCAGGAGCCGGCGGGAGGGGGCTGGGGTCGCTCGCCGTGCCGGTACGGGACGCCCGCGGGCGCGAGGTGGCCGCGGCGCTGTCCGGGCTCAGAGCCGACGCGACCGGGGGACGCCCACTGGCGCGAGGTGGCCGCGCTCAACGTGGCACCCCACGCCGGCCGCGGCACCGCCGGGACCCTCCGCCGGGAGCCGCTCCCGGCTCCGCGCGCCACCGCGCCCAGGATCGCGGCGGCCCTGGCCACGGCCTCGGCGCAGCTCCCTCCGGGGGCCTTCCGCAGCGTGTGAACCGGGCCCGTCAGAGGGGGGCCCGGGGGCGAGTGAGAGAGTGGGGGCATGAGAGCGGTGAACACCCCGGGGGCGGAACGCACCGGCCATGTCGTGGTCATCGGCGGCGGAATCGCGGGCCTCGCGGCGGCTCACCGGCTGCTCGGCGGTGGGGTGCGGGTGACGGTCCTGGAGGCGTCGGAGCGGCTCGGCGGCAAGCTGCGCGCGGGGGAGATCGAGGGCGTACCGGTCGACCTCGGCGCCGAGTCGATGCTCGCCCGCCGCCCGGAGGCGGTGGAGCTGGCACGCGATGTGGGCCTCGGCGACCTGCTGCAGCCGCCCGCGACCGCGACCGCCGCCATCTGGACGCGCGGCGGGCTGCGGCCGATGCCCAAGGGACATGTGATGGGCGTTCCCGGTGATCTGGCACCGCTGGCCGCGTCCGGGGTGATCTCCGAGAAGGGGCTGGCCCGGATCGCCCGCGACCGGGAGCTGCCGCCCACACCGGTCGGCGAGGACGTGGCCCTCGGCGGGTTCATCGCGGCCCGGCTCGGCCGCGAGGTCGTGGACCGGCTGGTCGAACCGCTGCTGGGCGGGGTGTACGCGGGCGATGTGTACCGCACCTCGATGCGGGCGGCCGTCCCCACCCTCTTCGACATGGCCCGCTCGGGCCGTCCGCTGACCGAGGGCGTCCGGGAGCTGACCGAGCGCGCGGCGCGACGGCAGGACGGCCCGGTGTTCATGGGCATCGACGGCGGGATCGGCCGGCTGCCGCTCGCGGTCGCCGACGCCGTACGGGCCGCGGGCGGCGAGATCCGTACCGGGGCGCCGGTGACGGAACTGCGGCGCACCGCCGACGGCTGGACCGTCGCCGTGGACCGCGCGCACGGGACGGGTGGCGCGAGCGGGACGGACGGCCCGCCGGTGGTGACGGCCGACGCCGTGGTGCTGGCGGTCCCCGCGCCCGCCGCCGCCCGGCTGCTGGCCGCTTGCTCCCCGGCCGCCTCCGCCGAGCTGGCCGCCGTCGACTACGTCTCGATGGCGCTGGTCACCATGGCCTTCCGCCGCACGGACGTGGCCTCGCTCGCCGAGGGCAGCGGCTTCCTGGTGCCGCCGGTGGACGGCCGGACGATCAAGGCGTCGACGTTCTCCAGCCGCAAGTGGGGCTGGCTGGGCGATGCCGCCCCGGATCTCTTCATGCTGCGTACCTCGATCGGGCGGTTTGAGGACGAGGCGGATCTGAAGCGGGACGACGCCGACCTGGTAAGGGTGTCGCTCGCCGACCTCGGCGAGGCCGTCGGCCTGACGGCCCGGCCCGTCGCGTCCCGGGTGGACCGCTGGGACGGCGGACTGCCCCAGTACCCCGTGGGCCATCTCGACCGGGTGGCCCGCATCCGCGCCGAGGTCGCCAAGGTGCCGGGGCTGCGGGTGTGCGGAGCGCTCTACGACGGTGTGGGCATCCCGGCGTGTGTCGGCAGCGCCCGTAAGGCGGCCGACGAGCTGCTGGGCACCCAGACGGCCACCCTGGAGCCGGGCTCCGGAACCGGAGAGCGAGAATAGGGACATGACTGCTGCTCCTGAGAAGACCCCCAACGCCGGTAAGAAGGCCAAGGACCTCAACGAGGTCATTCGCTACACCCTGTGGTCGGTTTTCCGACTGCGCGATCTCCTGCCGGAGGACCGCACCGGCTACGCCGACGAGGTCGAGGAGCTCTTCTCCCAGCTCGCCGCCAAGGACGTCACCGTGCGCGGCACCTACGACGTGTCCGGGCTGCGCGCCGATGCGGACGTCATGATCTGGTGGCACTCGGAGACCTCCGACGCCCTCCAGGAGGCGTACAACCTCTTCCGCCGCACCCGGCTGGGGCGGGCCCTGGAGCCGGTGTGGTCCAACATGGCGCTGCACCGCCCGGCCGAGTTCAACAAGTCCCACATCCCGGCGTTCCTCGCGGACGAGAACCCGCGCGAGTACGTCAGCGTGTACCCGTTCGTCCGCTCCTACGACTGGTACCTGCTGCCCGACGAGGACCGCCGCCGGATGCTCGCGGACCACGGCAAGATGGCGCGCGGCTACCCCGACGTACGCGCCAACACCGTCGCCTCCTTCTCGCTCGGCGACTACGAGTGGATCCTGGCCTTCGAGGCGGACGAGCTGCACCGGATCGTCGACCTGATGCGCCATCTGCGCGGCTCCGAGGCGCGTCGGCACGTGCGCGAGGAGGTGCCGTTCTTCACCGGTCGGCGCAAGGCGGTCTCCGAGCTCGTCGCCGGCCTGGCCTGACACCCTCCACGGGTCGAGGGGCACGCACGGGTTGCGACGCTCCACGGCGGGTCGAGGGGCACGCAGGGCTGAGGGGAACGCCGGTCACTCCAGCCGAGGGGTGTGCCTTACCGGTGCCGGTGCGCCCTTACGGCGGCGCCCGGGGCCCGGCGGCCGTCCCGGCGGGGGATCGCGGGCGTCCCCCGCACTCGTGCGGAAACCCGCCTCACCCTCTTACGGCGTACCCGGGAGCGCGGCCGGCTGTTTGCCGGACTCGGGCAGCGGGGCCGGTTCCGGCAGCGGTTCGGGCTCCGGGCGCGGGGCGCAGAAGGCGGACCGGCCCGGGGTCCGCCCGGTCAGCAGATAGGTGTCCACATGGCGGTTGACGCAGTCGTTGGGGCCGCCCCACAGCCCGTGGGTGCCCGCCTTCCGCTCGGTCACCAGCGAGGAGCCGGGCAGCCGGCGCCACAGCTCCTTCGCCCCCGCGTACGGCGTGGCCGCGTCCCGCTCCGCTGACAGCAGCAGCACCGGCGGCGCCACCGCGCGTCCCTTCCGGGGCCCCACGGCCTCCATGTCCCCCACGTCGAGGGGGCGGTCCTGCTTCAGCGGCCAGAAGGCGCACGGCAGGTTCATCGCCACGTTGTCCCAGGTCTCGAAGGGCGCGCGGCGGGCGAGCGCGGTGTTGTCGCGGTCCCAGGTGGCCCAGGCGCGCGGCCAGGGCGCGTCGTTGCACTCCACGGCGGTGTAGACGGCGTTGCCGTTCTCCTCGGCGGCGGCCTGCGCCGGATCGGGCGCGGCGAGCGCGACCAGCGGCTCGGAGTCACCGTGCAGATAGGCGGCCAGCGCCCGGGCGGCCGGGTCCCAGTAGGCGTCGTTGTAGCCGGTCCGCAGGAACGCGTTCTTGAGCTGGGCGGTGCCGACGACCCCGCCCGCCGGTTTCCGCCCCAGCCGCCGCCGCGCCTTCTCGTAGGAGGCGAGCACCCGGTCCGCGGTGGCGCCCAGGTGGTAGACGGCGTGGTGCCGGGCGACCCAGCGGTGCCAGTCCCGCCAGCGCCGCTCGAAGGCGACGGACTGGTCGAGGTTGTCGCGGTACCAGATCTTCCAGGGGCTGGGGTCGACCACGCTGTCGAAGACCATCCGGCGCACCCGCCCCGGGAAGAGCGTGGCGTAGACGGCCCCGTAGTACGTGCCGTACGAGGCGCCGACGAAGGTGAGCCGCCGCTGGCCCAGCGCCGCGCGCAGCACCTCCAGATCGCGGGCGTTGTTCAGCGTGGTGTAGTGCGCGAGCGCGCTCCCGGAGCGGCGCTGACAGCCCCGGACGTAGGCGCGTGCCCGCGCCACCAGCCGCCGTTTGAAGGCGGCGGTGGGGTGCGGCGGGGAGCTGGTCGGGGCCTTCGCGTAGGCGGACGGCCGCTGACAGGACAGCGGGGCGGAGCGGCCCACGCCCCGCGGGGCGTAGCCGACGAAGTCGTAGGCGGCGGCCACGCGCCGGAAGGCGTCCTCGGCCGCGTGCTCGGGGAACGCCATACCGGAAGCGCCCGGCCCGCCGGGGTTGTAGATCAGCGCGCCCTGATGCCGTGCCGTGGGTCCGGTGGCCCGGACGCGGCTGACGGTGAGGGTGATGTGCTTGCCGCGGGGGCGGGTGTAGTCGAGCGGTACCGAGACCTTTCCGCAGGTGATGGGGGCGGCCAGCGCCTCGGCGCGGGGGCAGCGG
>NZ_BBOX01000172.1 GCF_001553455.1 Streptomyces hygroscopicus subsp. hygroscopicus | reverse complement strand
GGGGCGGGGGCCCTGTCGGGCCGCACCCCAGGATCGCGGTGGCTCCCGCCGAGGTGAACCCCGAGGCGGACAGCGCCCAGGCCCCCGCGTCCTCCTGCGGCGGGCGGCGGGCGGCGGGCGGCGGGACGGCAACCACGCGGCGCGTGCGGCCAGGCCGGGCCGGTGGCGGGTGACGGCGAACCCGCGCGGCCGGACTCGCCCACAGGCCGATCGGCGGACCCTAGCCGTCGGCCGCGCCGTCGTCGGGTACCCAGCGCAGCACATCGCCGGGCTGGCAGCCGAGCGTCCGGCAGATCGCGTCGAGTGTGGTGAACCGCA
The DNA here is from genome assembly GCF_001553455.1 of Streptomyces hygroscopicus subsp. hygroscopicus. Lineage (GTDB taxonomy): Bacteria > Actinomycetota > Actinomycetes > Streptomycetales > Streptomycetaceae > Streptomyces > Streptomyces hygroscopicus. The sequence goes on along the minus strand of NZ_BBOX01000172.1, from coordinate 14,746 downwards.
CCGCCTTGGCGCGGCCGTTCTTCAACACGGCGACGTTCGCGGGGGTGATGCCGACGGCGGCGGCGAACTCGCCGACCGACAGCTTGCGTTTGGCGAGCTGGACGTCGAGGTCGACGATGATCGCCATCAGACCACCTCGGCCATCTCGGCCTGTAGCTCCGTCGCCTTGCGCAGCAGGCTTCGCATGATGACGACGAGCATCGCGATCGCCGCTCCCACCCCGGCGCCCGCGGTGGCGGCGGCCAGAGCGCTGATGACCTCCATGCCGTCGTCGGGAGAGGGGATGTCGGCCAGTGCCAGATGCGTGGTGACCCCGGTCGCCAGCAGCGTCGCCACCACCGAGGAGCCGATGATGAGGTCGACCCACCGGAAGGCCAGCGGGGTGAAGATCGCGCCGCGCCGGACCATGGAGAGCAGCATCCACATGGCGACGAGCGCCACTTGGACGCAGGTGACGCCGACGATCGCCACCGTCGCGTAGGGGACGGCGAACGGGGCGTACGGCGGGAAGCGGTCGACCTCGTCGGCCGCCGTCGTCGGGATGACCACGAACTGGCCGAAGAGACCGACCAGGATCGCCGCGACGATACCGGCGCGGAGCAGGGCGATGAAGAGACGATGCATATATCGATTATCGATCGAATTCGATCGACATTCAATCGGCCGCCGCGTCGTCGGTGCTCCGCGGATCCGCCCGCCAATGGCAGGATGCTTGCGGTAGTTGTCATCGCGGTCACGGGGGCGGGCGCCCGGCCGGTCGCGGGAGGGGCGGAGGAGGCCCGATGAGTCGGAAGAACCACCGAGTCGCCGTCCTCGTGCTCGAGGGCGCGAAGCCGCTCGACGTCGGCATCCCCGCGCAGGTGTTCTCCAACCGGCCGAGCATGCCCTACGAGGTGCGGGTGTGCGGCGCCGCGCCCGGACTGGTCACCGGCGGCGACGGCCTCTCGTACCACGTGGCCGAGGGCCTGGAGGCGTTCGAGCACGCCGACACCATCTTCATCCCCGGCTACCGGGAGCCGGCGACCACGGAACCGCCGGCGGCGGTCGTCGGCGCGCTCATGGCCGCCCACAAGCGCGGGACCCGGCTCGCGGCCATCTCGACGGGGGCGTTCGCGCTGGCGGCGACGGGCCTGCTCGACGGCAAGCGGGCGACGACCCACTGGCACTACTCGAAGGCGCTCGCCGAGCGGTATCCGCTCGTACGGGTGGACGAGAACGTGCTCTTCGTGGACGAGGGCGACGTGCTCACCTCGGCGGGCGCCGCCTCCGGCATCGACCTGTGCCTGCACCTGGTCCGGCGGGACCACGGCGTCGGGCGCTCCAACCACGCGGCGAGACGGCTGGTGGCGGCGCCCTACCGCAGCGGGGGCCAGGCGCAGTACGTGCCCCGGAGCGTGCCCGAGCCGCTGGGGGACCTGTTCGCGAGCACGCGCGAATGGGCCCTGGAGCACCTCGCCGAACCGCTGACCCTCGAGGCGCTCGCCCGCAACGCGCGGGTGTCGGCGCGCACCTTCTCGCGGCGGTTCCTGGAGGACACCGGCTACACGCCGATGCAGTGGGTGCTCCGGGCGCGGGTGGACCTGGCGCGCGAACTGCTCGAACGCACCGATCTGGGCGTGGAGCAGATCGCCGACCGCGTCGGGCTCGGCACCGGGGCGAACCTGCGGCTGCACTTCCAGCGCATCCTCGGCACCTCCCCGACGGAGTACCGGCACACCTTCTCGGCCTGAGCCCGCCGATTTCTCGGCCTGAGCCCGCCGATTCCCGTGCGTGCGCGGGAATCGGCGGACGCCGGTCCGGCCCGGTGTGCCGGTCCGGGTGCCGGTGCGCGGGCCCGTGCCCGGGGCGGTTTGGCGGGATCCTTGCGGGCGGTGGCCAGGGGTGTGGCGGGATACTTGCGCACCCTGTCGATCGAGCCACTGTCGGCCCGCTCTCCGGATGCCGACCATGGACGGCGGAACGAAAGGAATCTCCATGACCCGCATCGCCGTCAACGGATTCGGCCGCATCGGACGCAACACCCTCCGCGCCCTGCTCGAACGCGACAGTGACCTCGACGTGGTCGCCATCAACGACCTCACCGCCCCCCAGTCACTCGCCCACCTGCTCAAGTTCGACAGCTCGCTCGGCCGCCTCGGCCGCTCGGTCGAGGCCGACGGAACCGAGCTGGTGGTGGACGGCCGCCGCATCAAGGTGCTCGCCGAACGCGAGCCCGCCAACCTGCCGTGGGCCGAACTCGGCGTCGACATCGTGCTCGAGTCCACCGGCCGCTTCACCGCGGCGGACGCCGCCCGCGCGCATATCCGCGCCGGGGCCAAGCGGGTGCTGGTGAGCGCCCCCTCCGACGGCGCCGACGTCACACTCGCCTACGGTGTGAACACCGAGGCGTACGACCCCGCCCGGCACGTGATCGTCTCGAACGCCTCGTGCACCACGAACGCGCTGGCCCCGCTGGCATCCGTGCTGGACGACCTGGCCGGGATCGAGCACGGCTTCATGACCACGGTGCACGCCTACACCCAGGAGCAGAACCTCCAGGACGGCCCCCACCGCGACCTGCGCCGCGCCCGCGCCGCCGGCGTGAACATCGTGCCCACCACCACCGGCGCCGCCAAGGCCATCGGCCTGGTGCTGCCGAACCTCGACGGCAAGCTGTCGGGCGACTCGATCCGCGTGCCCGTGCCGGTGGGTTCGATCGTGGAACTGAACACCACGGTCGCCCGCGAGGTGACCCGCGACGAGGTGCTCGCGGCCTACCGCGCCGCCGCCGACGGCAAGCTCAAGGGCGTCCTCGAATACGCCGAGGAGCCGCTGGTCTCCAGCGACATCACCGGCCACCCGGCGTCCTCGATCTTCGACGCCGCCCTCACCCGCGTCGACGGCAAGCACATCAAGGTGGTGGCCTGGTACGACAACGAGTGGGGGTTCTCGAACCGCGTCATCGACACGCTCGAACTGCTCGCACGCGACTGAGCGCCCCTGACCGCCGCGCGGGCACGGCCCCGCCCGTCACGACCCGGGGTCCGTCAGCGCGCGCAGGACACGGGTCAGGTCGTCCGGGGCGGCCGCGAGGCGGACCGGTTCGCCCGCGTCGTCCAGTTCGGCGATGTGCCAGCTTCTGGAGACGGTGTCGCCGTCGCCGCCCCGGACCCGCCGCACCTTCCTCACGGTGAGCCGCTCCACCGGTATCCGTCGCGCCGCGAACCGGCCCGGTCCGGCGTGGGGTGTCACCGCGGGCGGGCCGCCGCCGAGGACGATGTGGGTGCCGAAGCGGAACGGGTTGTAGTCGGTGTGCTCCAGGAAGCGGGCGGCCAGGAACACCTCCGCCCCCTCCTCCTCGGCGGCGGACACGTCGGCCGTTCCGGCCGCCGCGGGCGCACGCACCCGGGTGGCGCGCCACGCCCAGGCGAACAGGCCCAGGCTGACCAGCGAGCCCACGGCCGCCCAGGTGATCGCCCCGGAGGAGGCGAGCGGGGCGGTGGGATGGAGATAGCACAGCGGCAGCAGCCACAGGGCGGTGCCGACGAGCGCGCCCGCGAACGGAACGGCCGACGGCAGGACCTCGTCGTCGGGCAGCCGGCGGCCGCGCACCCGCAGCAGGAGCCGGGCCGCGGGCCAGCCCGCGGCGAGGGCGGACACGGCCGCGAGGACGGCCACCTCCCCGCCGCCGGGGGCGTGCTCGCGCCATACGTGGCCCGCTCCGGAGACCTCGCGCACCTTCTGGCGCCAGACGGTCAGTTCCACTCTGTCCCCGGCCTGGAACTCCTGGGCTGCCTCGCGTGAGACCTCCAGCCGGGTCAGCGGCCGGCCGCCCGCGAAGTACAGCCAGCTGCGCTGCCTGGGCCAGTTGGCCTCGGTCCGCGCGATCACGGCCGGAACGGTGGTCAGGCACTCTCCGCCCGCCCGGTTCCGCTCCCGCGGCGGGGACCCCGTGCGCTCCCCGGCGGTGCACGGGGTGGCGGACTTCCACGCCCGCTCGTCCGCCGCGGCGCCGGGCACGAACCACGCGGCCACGCCCGCGCACGCGAGCAGCACGGCGCACAGGACCAGCGACCCGGCCCAGCCGTGCCCGGCGGTGCGGTTCGACACGACGGGGACATGGCCGGACGCCGGAGTCCCATAGCGGCGGTGCAGCGCGCGGAGCGCCTCCAGTTCCGCGTCGAAGTCCGGGTCGTGGGACGACCAGCTCCGCGGCAGGGGCAGCAGCAGCCTGCGTCCGTTGCGCAGCACCAGGCTGACGCGCCGGGTCTCCTGGCCCCGGGAGCCGTGCCCGTACGTCCGGCGTACGCGCAGGTCGGCGACGTCCCGCCAGGGCACGCTCCGGCGGCGCAGCAGCGTCCGGGAGCGCAGGCCGTGGGCGTCCGCGCGCACGGCGGCGGTGGCCGCGTGCAGCGATACGACGCCCACCAGCCCGAGCAGCAGACCGGCGCCCAGCCAGAGATCCAGGAGTTCGCCCCGGCACGCCACGCGCACCGCCGCCAGGCCCGCCCCGGCCGCGCCGAGGCCGGCTAAGGCCCACAGGGTGCGCTTCCCGGGGGGACGGCAGGTCACTTCCCAAACATCCGTCATGGGTGAATCCTGCCATCAGCCCCAGACGGAACCGCAGATGCTGTGCGTGCCCACGCAACGAGACTGTTGACAGGTGACGGTTACCGCCTGACCATGAGCAGAATCAAACAGGCGATTGCACAACCGCTCCATCACGCCGTGACCCACCCCCGAAGGGCATGAGTGGTGCGCATACACCTCTGCGGACGCCGGCGCGGCGCCTTCCTGGCCGCCTCGCTGTCCTTGCTCCTCCTCCCGTCCCTGACCGGCCTCCGCCCCGCCCCACCGGCAACGGCCGCCGCCCCGGTCACTTCTGACGCCGCATCAGGGACGGGTGTCACCGAAACCCCGGGCGCCGTCTCCCTCACCGTCCGGCCCACCAGGACCTCGCCCGGATACACCGTGGACGTGGCCAAGGGGGAGTTCACGCTCACCACCCGGCGGGCGGGCACGACCGTGCTGGAGTCCGCCACCGGAGACACCGGGGGGCTGCGCTTCCGCTCCCGTGGCACATGGCAGCACGCCACCGCGCTCACCGGCTGGAGCTTCGAGCGCGGCGTCCTCACCCTCACGGCGGACACCACACTCGACGGAGCCACCGTGGAGGCGCGGCTGACGCCCGCGGCCGACCGCTACCAGCTCGACTGGGACGTCAAGGGCGGCAGCCCCGAGCAGCTCGGACTCGCCTTCGACCTCGCGTCGGCCGGGCACTGGTACGGACACGGCGAGACCGAAACCCCGGCCGGCGGCCCGTACGGCGACCAGCCGTGGCCCCTCGACAGCGGCGAGGTCGGGCACGAGAACTTCGGGCCGGCCTCGTACGACATGATCGACCCCTTCTGGTACACCTCCCGCTCCACCGGGCTGCGGGTCGACACCGGACACGTGATGAACGTGGCGATCAACGAGGGCGGCGAGGACGGCACCGGCCGCTTCACGGTGGAGTCCGCGGACACCTACCGCGCCACCGTGTTCGTCGAGTCCACGCCCCTGGAGGTCTACCGCGACTACATCGGCATCGTCGGCAAACCCGCCAAGAGCGACGCCGGCTACGAGCAGTACGCCAAGCCGCTGTGGAACTCGTGGGCCCAGTTCTACACCAAGGTCGACCAGGCGAGACTGCTCGACTACGCCACCGACCTGAAGAAGAACGGACTGGACGGGCACACCATCCAGCTCGACGACAAGTGGGAGTCGAACTACGGCAATCTGACCTTCGACCCCGTCGCGTACCCCGATCCCAAGGGTATGTCCGAGGCGATCCACGACATGGGGTTCGACTTCGGTCTCTGGGTGACCCTCTGGATCAACCTCGACTCCGAGAACCACGACTACGCGGCCGACCACGGCTATCTGCTCAAGGACGCCGAGGACCCCACCAAGCCCTGCGAGGTGACCTGGTGGAACGGCACGGCCGGGATCGTCGACCTCGCCGACCCCGACGCCAGGGCCTGGTACGAGGGCCGGCTCAGGACCCTGATGAGCACCTACCACATCGACGGGCTGAAGTTCGACACCCGCTTCTTCGACGAGAAGTGCGCCCCGCACGACGGCTACCAGGCCACCGACTACCAGCGTCTGGGCAGCGAACTGGCCGACCGGTTCGATCTCCAGGGCGCCGGTATCCGCGTGCACTGGGGCGAGACGGCGCACCGGGCCGGTTTCGTCACCCGCCAGATCGACAAGGGCACCGGCTGGAACTCCCTCCGGGCGTCCGTGACCCAGAACCTGGCGATCTCCACCATCGGCTATCCGTTCGTCGAGTCCGACATGATCGGCGGCTCCAACGGCGAGGCCCCGCCGTCGAAGGACGTGCTGGTGCGGTGGGCGCAGTCGGCCTCCCTTATGCCGCTGATGTACGGATCGACCTCACCGGTGGACACCATCGACGCGACCACCGGCCGGAAGGTCGTGTACGACCAGGAGACGATCGACCTCTACCGGGAAGCGATCCAGCGGCACGGAAGGCTCGCCCCGTACATCTGGGACCAGGTCCAGCACACGCTGAGGACGGGCGATCCGATCATGCGTCCGCTGTTCTTCGACTTCCCCGGGGACCGGAAGAGCTACACCGTCACCGACGAGTGGATGCTCGGCCCGGCCGTACTGGCCGCGCCCCAGCTCGGCGCGGGCGCCACCCGGACCGTCCACCTGCCGCCGGGCGCCTGGTACGACGTCAACCGGGGGACGGTGGTCCGCGGCCCCAGGACCCTCGGGGGATACCCGGCGCCCCTCGGCGTCACCCCGGCCTTCGTCCGCCTCGGGGCCAAGGGCGCGGCTCAGGCGATCAAGGCCCTGCGGCGCCCCGGCACACCGGCCGCCACCGGCTGACCGGCCCGGACCTCCGCCACCGGGCCGGACCTCCGCCACCGGGCCAGGCCGGTGGTGTTCAGGCGCGGTCCGCGCCGTGGGGGGAGGGCCGGGTGCGTGTCGCGTGGATGGAGCCGAGCAGGCGCAGTGCTTCCGCGCTGCCGCTGCCGGGCTCCGCGTGGTAGATGACGAGTTGCTGGCCCGGGGTCTCCCGCACGTCGAACGCCTCGTAGTCGAGGGTGAGCGGACCGACGTCGGGGTGCAGCAGCCGCTTGGCCTCCCGCGTCTTGCCGCGCACGGTGTGGGCGGCCCACAGGCGGGCGAATTCCGCGCTGCTCTCGCCGAGGGTGTCCACGAGCGCGCGCAGGCGCGGGCTGTCCGGCTCGTAGCCGGCCGCGTGGCGCAGATGGGCGACGGTGGCCTGGGCCGCCCTGTTCCAGTCCTGGTAGAAGGTGCGGCCCGCGGGGTCCACGAATGTCATGCGGGCCAGGTTGTCCGCCGGGTGGAACGGGGAGTAGAGGGCGTCGGCGAGCGCGTTGGTGGCGAGGATGTCCAGGGTCCGGTTGAGCACGAAGGCGGGCGTGTGGGAGTAGCCGTCCATCAGCCGCCGCAGCGTGGCGCTGACCTGGTCGGGCACGCGGAGGGCCGGGCCGTCGGGCACCGCGCCGGCCAGCCGGTACAGATGGTCCCGCGCGTCGCCGTCCAGGCGCAGCGCGCGGCTGAGCGCGTCGAGCACCTGCGCGGAGGGGTTGCGCTCCCGGCCCTGTTCCAGGCGGGTGTAGTAGTCGGCGTTGACGCCGGCGAGCACCGCGACCTCCTCGCGGCGCAGCCCCGGGACCCGGCGAGTGCCGTGGCTCGCCATGCCGACCTCTTCGGGCCGTAGGCCCGACCTGCGGCTTCGCAGGAACTGTCCCAGGTCGTTGTCAGCCATGCCGACAGGCTACGCGGCTGCGCCGCCGGGAGCCTGGGTGTGCCGCACCCAGGCGGAACGCGTCCTGGCCGGCCCGTGGGACACCGCCCAGACTCGGTGGCGCACGACATCACCCCACGGGAAGAAGAGGTTCACCATGACCGCGGATTCCGCCCACGGCCCCGATATCGACGTGGTCGGCATGTGGGTCACCGCAGACGGCCACATCCGCCAGGAGCTGCGCGCGGACGGCCGCTACGACGAGGCGCGCGGTACCCGGGCCAGTGCCTACACCGGCCGGTACACCGTCACGGGCAGCCATATCGACTACGTCGACGACACCGGTTTCACCGCCACGGGCGACGTACGCGACGGCGTGCTCCACCACGAGCACCTCGTGCTGTACCGCGAACGGCCCGCCTCCTGACGCCACCGCCGAGCGCGCACCACCACCGGTGCCACCACCGCTTTCCGGCGGTGGCACCGACGAAGACCACCAGGACGAAGGACAGCACCATGACGACACCCACGCACCCCGCCGACCCGGGGGAGTTCGCGGGCAGGACCGCCCTCGTCACGGGGGCGGCACGCGGCGTCGGCAAAGAGACCGTCCGGCTGCTGCACGGCCGGGGCGCTCAGGTCGTCGCCGTCGACCGGCGCCAGGAGGTCACGGCACTGCCGCAGGAGTTCCCGGGCGTTCACCCCCTGGTCGGCGACGTCACGGACGAGGCGACCGCCCAGCAGGCGGTGCGGGCGGCCGTCGATGTCCTCGGCGGTCTGGACATCCTGGTCAACAACGCCGGGCGCACCCTCAACAAACCCATCACCGAGACGACGACGGAGGACTGGGACGCCGTGATGGCGGTCAACGCCCGGGGGTCCTTCCTCTTCTCCCGGGAGGCGTTCCGCGTGATGGCGGAACGTGGCGGTGGAGCCATCGTGAGCACGGGTTCCTACGTCTGCACCGTCGCGCTGCCGGAGGGCGCCGCGTACAGCGCCTCCAAGGGCGCCCTGGCCCAGCTGACCAAGGTCCTCGCCGTCGAGGGCGGTCCGCTGGGCATCCGGGCGAACACCGTGGCCGCGGGGATCATCGAGACGGACTTCCTGGACACCTTCCGGGCCGACAGCCGCGCGTACCTGGCATCCTTCGCCGGCGCCCAGCCGCTGGGCCGGGTGGCCCAGCCCGAGGAGATCGCCGAGGTGCTCTGCTTCCTGGTCTCGCCGCGCTCCAGCTTCATCACGGGCGCCGTGGTCGCGGCGGACGGCGGTTTCACCGCGATCTGAGCGGCGTACCGCACCCGCGGCCGTCGTCCCGCCGCCACTGAGGGCGGCAGGACGACGGGAGCGGGCGCGTCGCCGGACCGGTCCCGACCGGATTCCCTCGCTTCACAGCTCCACGATGACGGCGCCCAGATGACGTCCCTCCGTCAGCTCCCGCAGCGCCCGCGGTGCCTGGTCGATGCCGCGCAGCCGGGAGTGCGGGAAGGTGAGGGTGCCCGTGCGCAGCCCCTCGGCGAAGCGCCGGTTCCACTGGGGGACCAGGTCCAGGTGGTCGTAGAGGGCGATGCCCCTGAGGGTGATGCTGCGGGAGAGCAGCGAGAGCGTGTCCAGCTCGATCCTGGAGGTGCTCGTGCCGTTCACCGAGAGCTGGCCGGCCAGCGCGCCCACGATGGCCACCCGGGCGCCTCGGTTGGCGATGGCCAGGGCGGCCGCCAGCTGCTCGCCGCCCACGTTGTCGAAGACCGCGTCGATGCCTTCGGGGGCGGCCCGGCGCAGCTGCTCCTCGATGGGGCCCGCGCCGCGGATGACCACCGCGTCATAGCCCAGTTCCCCCATCAGCCGGTCCGCCTTCTGCCGCGAACCCGTGCTCCCGATGACGCGTGTCGCGCCGAACTGCCGGGCGATCTGCCCTGCCAGCGAGCCCACACCGCCCGCGGCCCCGGTGACGAACACCGTGTCGCCGGGCCGTACTTCCGCGCCGCGCTCGATGCCCATCAGGGCGGTGGGCCCCTGGGAGAGACAGGCCGCCGGATCGGACCTCAGGCCCGGTTCGACGCGGTGCGCCGCGTCCGCGTCGAGCAGCGCGTACTCGCGCCAGCCGAGCCGGTGCTCCACCAGATCGCCGGGGGCCAGATCGGTCCCGGGGGCGGCCACCACCTCGCCGACCGCCGGACCGTTCAGCGGCGCCCCGATCTCGAACGGGGGCATCGGCACATCCGTGATCTCGTCCATCAGGGTGCGCATCACGGCGGCGACGGCCATGTGGGTGTTGCGTACGAGAACCTGGCCCGGCCCCGGCTCGGGGACCGGCACCTCCACGATCTCGAAGAGCTCATCGGCGACCGGCCCCTTGGGGCGGGCGGCCAAGCGGACTTCACGGTGCATGCGGTTCACCATGGCCCACAGAAAACGCGATGCGCACGTCGAGGTCAATCCGGTGGCCGGCCGGGGTACCCGCGCGTCGTACGTCCCGACGCCGCACCCGGGGCGGAACACTGGACGGGCCCCGGCCCCGCGCGGCGGGCCCGGGCCAGGCGGAGGACCGTGGGAGGCATCGGGCATGCGGGAGGCGGACATCGTCGTGGTCGGCGCGGGCGCCGCGGGGCTCGCGCTCGCCGACCGGCTGACCCGCCCCGGCGGCCCCCGGCCCGTCCCGTCCGTCGTCCTGGTGTCCGCGCCGCCGGGGCCGGCCCGCCCGGCCGAGCGCACCTGGTGCTTCTGGGAGCCGCCCGGAGGGGACTACGACGACGCCGTCGTCGCCTCCTGGGAGCGGCTGCGGGTACGGGCACCCGGCGGGGCGGTGGTGGAGGCCAGACCCGTGCCGCTGCGCTACAAGATGATCCGCTCGCGTGGTTTCGAGGCACTGCTCCGGGAACGGCTGGCCGGCAGACCGGGGTTCCGCGGGGTCGAGGCCGCCGTCGCGGAGGTGCGGGACGGCCGGGGCGGAGCCGAGGTGCGGGGGACCACGGCGGGCGGCGCGCCGCTGACGCTGGGCGCCCGCTGGGTCTTCGACTCCCGGCCGCTGTCCCGGCTGCCACCGGCGCGGACCGTGCTGCTCCAGCACTTCCGCGGCTGGTTCCTGCGCACCGAACGCCCCGCCTTCGACCCGTGGGCCGCCGAACTCATGGATTTCCGCACCCCGCAGCCCGACCGTGGCCTGTCCTTCGGCTACGTCCTTCCGCTGGGCGCGCGGGAGGCGCTGGTGGAGTACACCGAGTTCTCGCCCCGGGTCAGGGACGGCGCGGCCTACGACCGGCTCCTGGGCCACTACGCACGCGAGGTGCTCGGCGTGGGCGCGGCCCGCGTCGTCGCCGCCGAACAGGGCGTGATCCCGATGACCGACGCCGTCTTCCCGCGGCGGGCCGGCGCCTCGGTCTTCCGCATCGGCGCGGCGGGCGGCGCCACCCGTCCCGCCACCGGCTACACGTTCACCGCCGTACGCCGGCAGGCGGCCGCGATCGCCGACGCCTGCCGCGCCGGCCGGGTGCCGGTGCCGCCGCCCGCGTACAGCGCCCGGACGCGGGCCATGGACGCGGTCGTGCTGCGGGCCCTGGACCGCGGCAGGATCGACGGGCCGCGTTTCTTCACCGTGCTCTTCGGCCGCTGCCCGGCCCAGCGGCTGCTGCGCTTCCTCGACGGGGAGTCCCGTCTCCTGGAGGACCTGACCATCGGACTGCGGACGCCCGTGGCGGCCATGCTGCGCACCGTGGCCGAGCTGCCGCTGCTGCCCCGCCGCGCACACCACCGGTGCGCGTTCCCCGCCCCCGTGTCCCTGCCCGTCCCGGACCCGGCCGCCCACCCACCGCACGCCGTCCGCCCGCCTGATGACGAGGAACAGCGCCCATGACGCCGGCCGGGACCCCGCCGCCCGCCCCACCATCCGCCCCGCACCACGCCGAACGGCTCTGCGGCGAGGAGCTGTCGGCCGCGTTCGACCACGCGGCCCGCGGCTACGACCGCCTGGTGGCCGTGAACCCCGGCTACCACGCACAGCTGCGGCGTTCGGCGCGCAGACTGCGGCTCCCCGGGGCCGGGGCCAAGCTGCGGCTGCTCGACCTCGGCTGCGGCACCGGCGCCTCGACGGCGGCACTGCTGCGCGCCGCGCCACTGGCCGCCATCACGGCCGTGGACGCGTCGGCCGGCATGCTGGCACGCGCGAGGGCCAGAGGCTGGCCACCGAACGTGCGGTTCGTGCACGCGCCCGTGGAGCGGATCGCCGAAGCGGCGGACGGCGGCCGTTACGACGCCGCCTTCGCCGCCTACCTCTTCCGCAACCTCCGGGACCCGGACGCCGTGCTGGCGGCGGTGCGGGACCTGCTGCGGTCCGGCGGGCGGCTCGCCGTCCACGAGTACACGCTCAGCGGCCGGCCGTCGGCCCGCCTCGTCTGGCAGCTGGTGCACCGGGCGGTCGTGCTGCCCCTCGGCACCCTCATGGGAGACCGCGCGCTCTACCGCCACCTGGGGAACAGCGTCGCCCGGTTCGACACCGTGGACGCCTTCGCGGCCCGGATGCGCCGCGCCGGTTTCGACCGGGTGCGCACCGCCCCCATGCCCGGCTGGCAGACCGGCATCGTGCACACCGTCGTCGGCCGCGCGCCCGGAGGCGCGGAGCACAGGCGGGCCCGGGGCGGGACGCCCGGGTGAGGGGCGTGCGCACGGAGGCGGCGGCGGTGCCCCGCCGGGGCAGGGACCGGCGGGCACGGGTGCTCCCGGCGGCGCCCGGGGCGGCCCGGATCACCGGCGAGCCGCCCCGCGTGGCGGTGGTGGGCGGCGGCGTCGCGGGACTGGCGGCGGCCACCGCGCTGGCCGAACGCGGCGTCCGGGTCACCCTGTTCGAGCGGGCCCCCCGGCTCGGCGGGCGGCTCGCCGGATGGCCGGTGGACCTGGCCGACGGCTCCCGCGCCACCATGAGCCGGGGGTTCCACGCCTTCTTCCGGCAGTACTACAACCTGCGGGGGCTGCTCCGGCGCGCCGATCCCACCCTGGCCCGCCTCACCCCGCTGCCCGACTATCCGCTGCGGCACGGCAGCGGACTGTGCGACAGTTTCGCGCACGTCCCCCGCACCCCGCCGTGGAGCGCCCTCGGCTTCGTCGCGCTCAGCCCGTCCTTCGGCTGGGCCGACCTGGCACGGATGCGTGTCCCGGCGGCGCTGCCGCTGCTCGATGTGCGGGTGCCGGAGGTGTACGAGCGCCTGGACGACACCAGCGCCCAGGAGTTCCTGGACGCCATCGGGTTTCCCACCGCCGCCCAGCACCTGGCGTTCGAGGTGTTCTCGCGCAGCTTCTTCGCCGACCCGGGGGAGCTGTCCGCCGCGGAACTGGCGCTGATGTTCCACATCTACTTCCTGGGGTCGAGCGAGGGCCTGCTCTTCGACGTCCCCGGCGAACCGTACCCGCGGGCCCTGTGGCGGCCGCTGGCCGGCTATCTGCGCGGCCACGGCGTGGACATCCGCACCTCGGCCACGGTCGGGACCGTACGGCCCGTGGCCGGTGGCGGGGTGGAACTCCCCGGGGCCGCGGGGCGGGGCGAGCGGTACCAGGCGGTGGTGCTGGCGACGGACCCGGCCGGACTGCGGCGGCTGGTCGGCCACTCGCCGCACCTCGGCGACGCGGCGTGGCGCGCCCGTGTCGGACGGCTGCGCACCGCGCCCCCCTTCCTGGTCTCCCGGCTCTGGCTGGACCGGCCGGTGGCCGCGCACCGCCCCGGTTTCCTCGGCACCAGCGGCTTCGGGCCGCTGGACAACGTCAGCGTGCTGGACCGGTGGGAGGGCGAAGCGGCCCGCTGGGCGGCCCGCACCCGGGGATCCGTGGTGGAGCTGCACGCCTACGCCGTCCCGCCGGGAGCGGACCGGACCGCCCTGGAGGAGACGCTCGTCGGCCAGCTGCACCGCGTCTACCCCGAGACACGGGACGCCCGGCTGGTCGACGTGCGCCACGAGTGGCACGGCGACTGCCCGCTGTTCCCGGTGGGCGGCTTCCGCGACCGGCCGCCGGTGCGCACCCCGGACCCGGCCGTCGTGCTGGCCGGCGACCACGTGCGCACCGACCTCCCGGTGGCGCTCATGGAACGGGCCGCGACGACCGGCTTCCAGGCGGCGAACGCCCTGCTGGAGCGGTGGGGGGTACGCGGCCAGACGCTGTGGACGGTACCCGCCCGGGGGCGTTCCGCGCTGTTGCGCGCCCTGGCCCGGCTGGGCGCCGCGACCTGACGCGCCAGACCCGCACGCCGAGCACACCGGTCAGCCGGGGAAGCGGCCGTCCCGGCGCAGCCGCCACCGGCGCTCGGCGTACGCCAGGTCGTCCCGCCACAGCCGGCGCGCCGCGGCCCGCATCAGGGGCCGCAGCAGCGGCGCCGACGAACGGGCCAGGGCGAAACCGCGCCGGTCCGAGGTGGCGACGACCGCCTCCACGACGGCGGTGCGCGGAGCGCCGCGCAGCGCGGGGGTCACCGGAGTGGCGTGGGTCTCCACCACGGATCCGGCCCCCTCGCCGTCGGTGATGCGCATGACGACGGTACGGGGTCCGGGCGCGGTGAACACGGCGCGCACCGGCACCACGGCCCGCCCCCAGACCTTGAAGGACACGTCCACGGCGAAGCCGTCGTCGCCGGGCCCGGCGGTGTCCCCGGGGGCGCGCACCACCGACAGATCGGTGAAGGAATACGGATGGAACCAGGCGCCGTGCCACGGATCGAGCCGGTTGGCCACCACGTCCTGCGGTTCGCAGGTGCCCACGGCGGTGTGGACCGCGGCCACGGAGCCCTCCGGGGCGGGCCGTTCCGGCACGACGGGCCGGTCCAGCGGCTCCTCGCCCCCCACCGCGTCCAGCCGCACCCACACCAGCACCCCGTCGTCGTGCACCGGATACGGCTCCCAGCCCGCGAACGGCGAGCCGTCCAGGGCCAGTCCGTGCCAGTGGCAGACCAGCGAGCCGCACCGGACCGAGCCGCCGCGCAGCGGGGCGCCCAGATGGGGGCAG
>NZ_BBOX01000171.1 GCF_001553455.1 Streptomyces hygroscopicus subsp. hygroscopicus | reverse complement strand
GTCACCCCGTGCCTCCCCGCGCCGCCGCCGGGGACGGACCCGGCACGGCCCGTACCCCCCGCCCTCCGGCCCTCGCGCGCAGCCGCGCCGCGGCCACCCGGCCCAGACCGTCGAACGCGACCGCCGCCCGGCGGCGGTGGGGCACGACGGCCCTGCGGTGCAGCACGGGGTAGTCGCCGGCCTCGATGGCATCGAGGATGCCCCCGTAGAGCACGAAGGCGGTCCGGATGCACGGCCGGGCCAGTGGGTCGAGCATCTCCAGGCCGGGCGCCGCCTCCCGGTAGACGCCACGGGTGAGCTCGGCGGCGGCCACCAGGGCCGCCCGGATCCGCGGGTCGCGGGCCCCGGTGTCCCGGCTCCACCGCAGCAACTCCCGGTCGACCCCGTGGGCCGCGAGCAGATCGGCCGGCAGGTAGACCCGTCCCCGGTCGAGGTCCTCGCCCACGTCGCGCAGGAAGTTGGTCAGCTGGAAGGCCACGCCGAGCGCGGCGGCGTGCGGTGCGGCCACCTCGTGCGGCACCACCGCGCCCAGGACGGGCAGCATCTGCAGCCCGATGGAGGCGGCGGAGCCGTGCATGTACCCCATCAGCGCGTCGTAGTCGGCGTACTCGGTGACCGTCAGGTCGCGGTGCATGGAGACCATGAAGTCGTGGAAGTGCCGGTGGTCGATACCGTACGTGGCGGCGGTGTGCGCCAGGGCCCGGACCACCGGCTCGTCGCCGCTCCCGCCCGCGCGCAAGCCCTCCGACAGCCGCCGCCACAGGGTGCGCAGCGCCCGGACGCGGTCGCCGGCGGTCGCGGCGGACATCTGGTCGTCCACGATGTCGTCGGCCCACCGGGCGAAGCCGTACAGGGCGTGCACGGCGGGGCGCCTGGCCGGCGGGAGCAGCCGGGTGGCGAGGAAGTAGGTCTTGCCGTGGCGGGCGTTGAGGCGCCGGCACCGCTGGTAGGCGTCCCGCAGGGCGGGATCGGTGATGCCCGCCGCGTCCAGCTCCCGTTCCGCCACGGCCGGTGCCCTCGGCGGGCCGCCGGCCCGCCGGCCGCGCGGGTAGGTCACGAGCCGCCGGACGGGCCGGGGTCCGGGCCGGGCCGGGAACCGGGTCATGAGGCGGCGCCCTGCGCAGTACGCGGCCGGGCGGGCACGGCCGCGGTGCCGGCCGACGCGAACAGCGGGGAGCGGCGGTGGATCCCGGTGATACGGGCCGCGGCCAGCTTCCCGGAGATCAGCACGGTGGGGATGCCGACGCCGGGGGTGGTGCCGCAGCCGGCGAGCACGGCGTTGTCCAGACCGCGCACCAGGTTGCGGGGGCGGAAGGGCCCGGTCTGGGCGAAGGTGTGCGCGGCGGAGAAGGGGGTGCCGGCCGCGTGCCGGTGGCGGGTCCAGTCGGCGGGCGTCACCAGACACTCCTCCTCGATGGCCGCGCCGAGACCGTCCAGGCCCCGGCGTTCGAGTTCGGCGATCAGCCGGTCGCGGTAGCGCGGGCCCAGGTCCTCCCACTGGCGGGCGCCGGGGCCGGTGTCGGTGTTGGGGCAGGGCGCGAGGACATGGTGCAGATGGCGTCCGGGAGGGGCCAGGGACGGATCGTGGGCGGTGGGCCGGGTGATCAGCAGCGAGGGGTCGCTCATCACCGCGCCGCCGCGGGTGATCTCCCGGAAGGTGGTCCGCCAGGCGGCTCCGAAGGAGAGCGTGTGGTGGGCCAGATGGTCCCAGGTGCGGTCGGTGCCCAGGTGCAGGACCACGGCGGACGGCGCGTGGCGCAGCGGGAGGGCACGCCACGGGGCCCGTCCGAGGAGGTGGTGGACGACCGGCAGGTCGGGGGTGAGGACGACGGCGTCACAGCCGATGCGCTCCCCGTCCGCGGTGTGCACGGCGGTGACCCGGCCCAGGGCCCGCTCCAGGCGGATCACCGTGGTGTTCCAGCGGAAGACGGCGCCCGCCCCGGCGGCCGAGTCCGCCATCGCACGCGGCAGGGCGTGCATACCGCCGCTGGGGAAGTACACCCCCGCGACGGTGTCCATGTAGGCGATCACGGCGTAGGCGGCCAGCGTCCTGGCGGGCGGCAGCCCGACGTACAGGGACTGGAAGGAGAAGACCCGGCGCAGCCGTTCGTCCGTCAGGAACCGGCCGATCCGCGTGTCGAGCCGTCCGAACCCGCCCAGGGCCGCCAGCCGGGCGAGGTCGGGGTGGAGCAGCTGGAAGGGCGAGTCGAAGTTGGCGTCGATGAAGCGCCGCATCTGGGCGGTGTAGAGGTCGGTCAGCCACGTCCGCAGCCGCCGGTAGCCGGCGGCCTCCCGCGCCCCGGCGAACCGGCGGACCTCGGTCTCCATCGCCTCGGCCGCGGTGTGGACGTCGAGCCGGCTGCCGTCGGCGAACTGCGCGCGGTAGGCGGGGTGCAGGCCGGTCAGCTCCAGGCGGGCGGCGAGGGAGTCCCCGACCGCGGCCAGGGCCTCGTCGGCGAGGTGCGGCATGGTCAGCACCGTCGGCCCGGTGTCCACGCGGTACCCGCCGCGCTCCAGCACCCCCGCGCGGCCGCCGGGGACGGCGGCGCGCTCCACGACGGTGACCCGGCGTCCGGCACCCAGCAGATGCAGGGCGGCGGCGAGCCCGGACAGTCCGGCGCCGACGACCACCACATGGTCGGTGGGGCCCTTGACGGTCTTCACCGGGGCGCTCCTTCCTCTTCTTCCCTCCTCCACCGGTCCGCTCCTCCCGCGGCCTCCTCGGCGGCGCACCGGGAGGAGCCGGCGCGCAACGGAGCCCGGTCCGGTCGTGTACGGGAACGACGTGCCCCTCCGCCCGCCCCTGGGACACCTGTCGTGGGCGCGGCTGACCCGTAAGAGGGAGGAGCGCTGTACCGGACGGCCCACTGGGCGGCGCGCGGACCGGCGCCCGCTCGGTGGCCGGCCCCCGGGCACCCGGTTCGGCGACGGACCCGGATCATGGGAGTCTTCGGGGTACGACACGGGCCTCCTCGGGGGCGGTGACACCATCGGTGGAGGAGAAGACATGACCAGCTGCCGGGCGCTGTTGAGCCGGGCCGTTCCCGCGGGCCGCCGGATCAGGCACGGCGCGGCGGCCGTCGCGGGCGGCCTGCTCCTCGTCCTCGCCTTCCCCCCGTTCGGGCTGTGGCCGGCCGCCGCGGTCGGCCCGGCCCTGCTGCTCGCCGCGCTGCGCCACCGGCGGCCCCGGGCCGCCTTCGCCCTCGGGACCCTGTTCGGACTGGCGTTCTTCGCCCCGCTGCTGTGGTGGCTGACCAACCTGGGGGTGCTGCCCTGGGCGGCGCTGAGCATCGCCCAGGCGCTGCTGCTGGGCCTGCTCGGCTGCGCCGTCCCGGCGTTCGCCCGGCTGCCGGGGTGGCCGCTGTGGGCCGCCTGCTGGTGGGTGACGGCGGAGGCCGTCCGGTCCCGGGTGCCGCTGGGCGGTTTCCCCTGGGGGCGGCTCGCCTTCAGCCAGGCCGATTCCCCGGCCCTGGGATGGGCGTCGGTCGGTGGCGCCCCCGCCGTCAGCGCGGCCGTGGCCCTGGTGGCGGGCTGCCTCGCCGCGCTGGCGACCGGCGGTCCCGGCCGGTGGCGGGTCACGGTCGCGGGCCTGGTGGCGGCCACGGCCGGGTGCGCCGGCGGAGCGCTGCTGATCCCCGGCCCGTCCCCGGCCGGGGACGGGGCGCGGGCACGGGTGGCCGTGGTGCAGGGCAATGTGCCCCGCGCCCGGAGCATGGAGGAGCAGGCCCGGGTCGAGCAGGTCGCCGACAACCACATCGCGGCCACCCGCCAACTCGCCCGTGACATACGCGCCGGGCGCACACCGCGCCCGGACCTGGTGCTGTGGCCGGAGAACGCCACCGACACCGACCCGCGCACCGACCCCCTGCTCCGCGCCCGGATCTCGGACGTCGTCGCGGACCTCGGCGCCCCGGTCGTGGTCGGGGCGATCCTCGACGGCCCCGGCGACCGGATCCGCAACGCCGGACTGCTGTGGCGGCCCGGCACCGGTCCCGGCCCCTACTACACCAAGCAGCACCTGGTGCCCTTCGGTGAGTACATACCGCTGCGCGACGTCTTCGGCGGCCTCGGCGAACTCCAGCTGATCCCGCGCGACTTCGCCCCCGGCAGCGGGCCGGTGCGGCTGGACGCCGGGCGGGTGCGGCTGGCGGAGTCGATCTGCTACGAGGTGGCGTACGACGGTCAGGTCCGCGACGCCGTCCGCACCGGCGCCAACCTGATCGCCGTCCCCACCAACAACGCCACCTACATGCGCGACGGCAACGAAGCCGAACCCGAACAGCAACTGGCCATGTCCCGGCTGCGGGCCGTCGAGCACGACCGGGCGGTGCTCGTCGCCTCCACCACCGGCATCAGCGCCATCGTCGCGCCGGACGGCACGGTCAGCCGGAGCACCGAGCCCTGGACCCGCCAGGTACTGACCGCCACCGTGCCCCTGCGCACCACCACCACGCTCGCCACCCGCCTGGGCCCCGTCCCGGAGGCCGGGTTCGCGGTGGCCGCCTGTGCCGCCGTGGCCCTCGGGATGCGCCGCCGCGCCACCCCCTCTCCGCCGGCCGCGCCCTCGGGCGGCGCACAGGAGAGCCGTGAGGAGGCCGTGGCACCAGCCTGACCGGCCTGATCCGAGTACGTTTTCTGAGTATCCGGGCGGATGCGGGGCCGACCGGGTCTTCCGATTCTTGTCCGCATGAGTGAGACACCGGTCAAACAGCAGAGCACGACCGCCTTCTACGGTCAGGCGGTCGCCTCCTTCGCCGTCGCCATGGCGGCCACCGCCATCGGCATCTTCCGGCTGAACGCCGACGCCTGGGTGCGCGGCTTCCTCGCCATCGCCGTGCTCTACCTGGTGACATCCGCCTTCACCCTGGCCAAGGTGATCCGGGACCGGCAGGAGGCCGGGCAGATCGTCAGCCGGGTCGAGCAGGCGCGGGTGGAGAAGCTGCTCGCCGAGCACGACCCCTTCCAGAAGCTGTGAACCTCACCGCGCCGGGCGAGCCGATGCGCCGTCACACGGCCCATCCGCCGACGGGTGTTCTGCTCGGTGCGGCAGCTGCGAGCATTACTGTGGCAAATGCCCCGCACATGCGAGCTGTGCCGGTACATCACATGGCAGGTGCGTTTCCCCGGTCCTACCCCACGGGTACGGTCCTCGGGGAGGTGGAAGCCCGTGAATCAGACCTGCGCGTTCGCGCCGCCCGCTCGCTTCACCGTGGTCGGCGATGTCCTCCGCCCCGCCCGCCTGGCCGTGGCCGATCTGCGCGCCTGGCCCCTGCGGCGGGTCCGGGTCAGCTTCGAGTGCGCGACCAGCGGCGTACGGCACCACCGGTTCGAGGGCCCGCTCCTCCATGACGTGCTGCGGACGTCGGGGCCCTCCTTCGATCCCGTACGGCGCAAGGACAGGCTGCGTTTCCTGATCGCCGTGACGGGTGGCGACGGCCATCACGCGGTGCTGAGCTGGGGTGAGATCGACCCGGACTTCGGAAACGCCCCCGTACTGCTGGCGACCCGCATCGACGACACCCCGCTCGATCCGCACGGCCCGCAGCTCGTGGTCCCGCAGGACCGTTGCGGTGCCAGGCACATCAGCGGGGTGACCTCCTTACGGGTCGACGGCCAGTACGTCTCGCCGGGCCCGTGAGTCGGGCACCAGACGGGCTCCGCGGGCCGGAGAGGGCGTGGCGCGGCGGTGTGCC
>NZ_BBOX01000170.1 GCF_001553455.1 Streptomyces hygroscopicus subsp. hygroscopicus | reverse complement strand
CCTCTCGGGAGCCGCACCCCCGCGCCCGCCTGTCCTGCGTCCGGGGGCAGCCGGGTGCTCAGGAGTTCCGGTCCCTGTCCGCCGGGCCTCGCCCGGCCCCCCGTACCGCGCATGGCCCGGAACGCACGGGTGAACGCCTCCCGCAGCCGCAGCCGCAGCCGCAGCCGCAGCCGTGGGCCGTAGCCGCGGCGCACCGCGGTCCCCGGGAGCGCTCGTCTCCCCGACGCGCGCCCCGGCTCCCGCGATGGTCAGCCGCCTGCGCCGGGTGTCCGCCACTCCGGCGCGAGACCGCACGAGCCGGGGTTCGGCGACGGGCTCAGGAGGGGGTCAGGACGAGCCTGGCCCGGTGGCCGCTGACCGACCTCACCCAGATGCTCAGGCTGTTGAGCCTGACGGTGCCGCCCGGACTGGCGCTGCCGCTCAGCCGCGTGTTGCCCGAGGTGGCCGACAACTTCACGGACCGGGAACTGACATGCGTGATCCGGAGCTTCCCGAACCCGAACCGGTGGCTGTTGACTTTGATGCTCTTGGGCGCCGACACGGTGACCGTGCAGCGCCCGTCATAGCAGGGCCCGTGGGCGGCGGCATGCGCCGTCGGCGCCATCAGGCCGAACCCCAGTGCGCCCGCCAGAATCGGCGTCACGGCAGCCGTCGCGGCCTTCCGTCGCATCGCGGTGCTCATCGATGGGACCTCCTGTCGCTGAGGAAGTTTTCCGAGCGGCCTTTCTAACCCGCCGGTCCCGGGACCCCTCCCGGACCGTTCGGCCATGGTCCCGACGGTCGAGGGGGATGCCGCCGGGAGCACTTCTCCGGCCGTGATCCGGGCCGCGACCGGCAGGCGGTCGCCGCCGGTGGCGGGCAGGGCGCGGGCCGTACCCGCCGGGTCGGTGCTCTCGGCGCTGAGGTCGTGCCGCACCGCGACGCGGGCCTTATGCGCCGGGCTTCGCGCCGGGCCGGATCCCGCACGGCGGGCCGCCGGGGGCACGGGTTCTCCTGCGCGCGGACCGAAGCCGTGGGCAACGTGCCAGGGGCGGCCGGGCTGCCCCGCGCCTCATGAGGCGCGCAGTGCCCGGCGCCACTGATCGGTGACGGTGCGGCTCAGCCGCGCGGTGTCAACGGAGTGCGGGTTGAGGAGCAACTGCATGCCGATGCCGCGCAGTTGGCCGACGATCGCGACGGCGACATCATCGGGCTCGGCGTCCGGGCGCACATCGCCGTCGGCGATTCCCGCGGCGACGTCGGAGCGCAGGTCGCGGCGGAACGCCTCGTCGCGCTCGCGGAAGATCGGGGCCAGTTCGGACGCGGTGGCCGCTTCGGACCACAGCAGCAGGAAGGCCCGGTGCATGAGCCCGATGTCCCCGAGTGCGTCGAGGTAACCGTTGATGAGTCGCAGCAGCCGGTCCAGCCCGGGTGGCAGGTCGTCGAGTCCGGGGACGAAGCCGGTTTGGGTGGCGCGGGCCAGTCGCTCGATCAGGGCCTGCTTGGACCCGAAGTGATGGGTGACGATTCCGCGGCTGTACCCCGCTCGTTCGCCGACTCGCGCCAGCGTCAGCGACCGTACACCGTGCTGAACGACCAGTTCGGCGGCGGCGTTGAGCAACGCGGCCTCGGCCCGGTCCCGGCGTTCCTGCTGTGTGCGGCGAGTGGTGACCATACGGCCATCCTACCAAGAAACTTGCGTGCTGACCGACAAGTATGTGAGGGTGGCGGCTGGACCAGGAACCCTTGGAGGCAATGAATGATCGAGATCGACGACCGCGAGCTGGACACGCTGCTCGCGGAGGACCCGGGAGGTCCCGTGGTGATGCTGAACCTGCTGCGCTTCCGTCCGGACGGGGGCCGCGAGAGCTACCAGCGCTACGCGGACGCCCTGGGGGCGGAGATCAACGTGCGGTACGGGCTGCGGGTGGAATACCTGGGCGACGGTGGGCGTGCGCTGGTCGCCGAGGACGGGCAGGCATGGGACATGGTGGCGCTGGTGCGCTACCCGGACCGGCGGGCGTTCGTGGACATGATCCGCGATCCCGACTACCGCGCGGCGGCTCACCTGCGCAGTGAGGCGCTCGTGGAAGCGGTTCTGCAGCCGACCTCACCGATCGGGGGGTGAGCGCGGTGCCGAAGGTCTTCGTGCACGGCAACCCCGAAACGGCGGCGGTGTGGGACCCGTTGCTCGCTGAACTCGAACGCGCCGGTGTGCCGCGTACCGAGCTGATCTGTCTCTCGCCACCCGGGTTCGGCGCACCCCTGCCGGCCGGGTTCGACGCGACCGTCGGCGCGTACCGGGACTGGCTGATCGGCGCGTTGGAGGACCTCGGGGAACCCGTCGACCTGGTCGGCCACGACTGGGGCGGCGGACACGTGGTGAACGTCGCCATCAGCCGGCCGGATCTGCTGCGCAGCTGGGCGAGCGACGTCATCGGGGCGTTCGACCCCGACTACGTCTGGCATGAGCTCGCCCAGCGCTGGCAGCTCCCCGGAGAGGGGGAAGCCGACGTCGCCGCCCGGTTCGGCGCACCCCTCGGGACACGTGTCGAGGCGCTCGTCGAGCGCGGCGTGAACAGGCCCGTGGCCGAGCGGATCGCCGCGGCGCAGGACGAGACGATGGGCCGCGCCGTGCTCGCGCTCTACCGCTCGGCCGCGCAGCCGGTGATGGCCGAGCTCGGCCGGGACCTGGAACGCGCCGCGCGGCGGCCCGGCCTGGTGTTCCTCGCCACCGAGGACCACATGGTCGGCACCGACGGGCAACGCCGGCGCGCGGCCCGGCGCGCGGGCGCCCGGGTCGAGACGCTGGACGGACTCGGCCACTGGTGGATGAACCAGGACCCCGCGCGTGGCGCCCGAGCCCTGACCGCGTTCTGGGCGGAGTGCTGACGGCGGAGTGCTGACGGCCCGGACAGGACGCGAGCGGCCTGGCCATGGCGGGCCGTGAAGGGCAGGGCAGCCCCGCTCCCGCCCCGGGCACACCGGCCGGGAAAGGGAAGTGGCCCTCACCGACGGGGGATGCGGTGAGGGCCAACCTCAGTGTGGCACGGCGCAAGCCCCGAAGTACACGATCCGGCCGACACACATCGCATATATCTACAACCGGAACCCCGGCAATCGGCAGGAGGCCGGTCCCGAAAGAGCAGCGCGGCGCGGGGCGCGCCGCGGGCCACGGCACCGGGACGCACCCACCACCCGGTTCCGGTTCGTCGACCGGCAGCGCGCTGACCAGGGGCAGCCGCCGCGTACCTCGCATACGCTGGGATTCCCCAGGGGGGCCTGTGGAGGTAGCCATGCGCCCCGTATGGTCCGGTGCCGTCAGCTTCGGCCTCGTCACCATTCCGATCAAGATGTATCCCGCGACCGAGGATCATTCGATCCGCTTCCGGCAGATCCACAACCGCGACGACGCGCTCATCCGCAACCGAAAGGTGTGCGAGATCGAGGACCGGGAAGTCGGCAACGACGAGATCGGCCGGGCGTACGAGGCCGCCAAAGATCTTCTCGTCCCCATCACCGACGAGGACCTCGAGCAACTGCCGCTGCCCACCGCCAAGGCCATCGACGTACAGGCGTTCGTTCCCGAGGAGCGGCTCGACGCCATCCGCTACGACAAGCCCTACTACCTCCAAGGAGACGGGGCCGTCGCCGCCAAGCCCTATGTACTGCTGCGCGAGGCGCTCAAACGGAGCGACAAGGTGGCCGTCGCCAAATTCGTGTGGCACGGCAAGGAGCGGCTCGGCGCGCTGAGGGTCGTCGGAGACGCGATCGTGCTCCAGATCATGCACTGGGACGACGAGATCCGCAGTGCGGAGGGGATCGCTCCGCAAGGGGTCGAGATCTCCGACGCCGAGGTCGACGAGGCCGTGGCGCTCATGGAGACCATGGGCGGCGCCGACCTCAACCAGTACAAGGACCAGTACCGCGAGGCGGTCGAGGCCGTCATCAGGGCCAAGGCCGAGGGCGTCGAACCGCCGCACCTGGAGGCGCCGGCCGAGCCCAAGGGCAAGGTGGTGGACCTCATGTCCGCCCTCCAGGACAGTGTGCGCGCGGCCAAGGAGCGTCGTGGCGAGACCGTCGCCGAGGAGGCGGAGGCCGGGACCGAGGCCGAGGTCCACCAGATGCGGCCGAAGAAGAAGGCCACCGCGAAGAAGACGGCGGAGAAGAAGCCCGCGAAGCCGTCCGCGAAGAAGCCCGCGGCGAAGAAAACGGCCAGGAAGCGGCCCGCGTCCTGAGCGCCGCACTCGGCCGGCGCCCCGCCTGGAGTCTTTCCTCGCCGAAGCCCTGCCCCGCTCGCGCCCCGTCCCGCCCGAGCGCTGCCCCGCTGAGCCCTGGTTCCGCCAAGGCACGTCCTCCGTCAGACCCGCACCCGTCCGCGGAAGGTCTCGCCGCGGACGGGTGCGGGGGACTCAACGCGCGAGGGAGACGGCGAACGGCTGGAATCCGCGGCGGCGCAGCACATGGGGGACGAGCAGGACGAGCGCTTCGGTGGCGCGGGCGGTGGTGATGTCGCCGAGGTCTTCGATCCACTCGGGCCGCCAGCCCAGGTCGCCGAGGAGACCCGCGGTGATGTTCTTGGCGTCCGCGTCGTCGCCGGAGAGGTAGGCGGTGGGCGGGGTGGACAGGGCCGCGGGGGCGGTCATGACCGGGAAGAGCATGGCGTTGAGCGTCTTGACGACCCGGGTGGCGGGCAGGGCCCGCTGGAGCTTCTCGGCGAGGCTGCTGCCGGGGTAGCAGAGGTCCGAGGGGAGCCCGTCGGGGGAGTGGCGGGTGGCGTTGGAGACGTCGATGAGGATCTTGCCCGCCAGTTCGGTGCCCAGGGCGGACAGGCGCTCCAGGGTCGTGTCGCCGGGGTCGCGTTGAGCACGATGTCGGTGGTGGCGACGGCGGTGCGCTGGTCGGCGCAGCGGAGTCCCCGGGCGGGGCCGGTCCCGGGAGCCGCGGGCTCCTCGGGTGGCTGCCGGTGGCCGAGGGTGACCTCGTGGCCGGCGGCGGCGAGTTCGCGGGCGAGACCGCTGCCGACGCGGCCGGTGCCGAGGATGCCGATGCTGGTCATGCTGGTGTACTCCTTGCGGGGTGCGGATGGTCAGGCGACGGGGGACAGGGCCGCGACGGCCGCGGCGTGGACACCGGGGGCGGCGGCCAGGAAGTCGGGGCTGGCCGGGCTCCACGGGTTGCCGCGGATGTCGGTGACGGTGCCGCCGGCCTCGGTGACCAGCAGGGCACCGGCCACCAGGCCCGAGCGGACGTCGGAGAACTGCCAGAAGGCGTCCGTGCGGCCGGCCGCGACGTGGATCAGCTGCAACGTGCCGGGTACGGAGACCCGGACGACGAGCCCGTGGATCAGCATCTGGGTGACGGACGCGCCGATCCGGTGGAACGTCCGCTCGCCTTCGCCCGGCCTGGCCTGGCCGGTGCCGGTCAGGGCCGCGCCCAGGTCGGTCTTGGCCGACACGCGCAGCGGCACACCGTTCAGGTGGGCGCCGCCTCCGGCCAGCGCGGTGTAGTCGTCGCCGGTCAGCGGAAGGTGGACGACGGTGAGGACCGGGCGGTTGTCGCGGACGAGGGTGGCGGTCACGGCCCAGTCCGGCATGCCGTGGACGTGGTTGATGTTGCCCTCGGCCGGATCGACGATCCACCACTCGCCCGGTGGCAACGCGCCGCCGGCGAGTTCGTCGTCGACCCAGTTCGCGCCGGGCCGGGCCGCCAGCAGCGGCTCCTTCAGAACATCGAGTACCGCGTCGTCGTTGGCGTGGATCTCCGTGACGATCTCGTCGAGGCCGACACCGCGGGCATGCGGGGTGCAGCGCTCGCGCAGCCGGTCGCCCGCGGCGTGGACGGCGGAGGTGACTCGACCCAGCAAGACTGTGTCGGAGTCGGTGGTGGTGACAGGGGACATGAGGGTGCTCCCACGGGGCTTGGCTGGACAAAGAGGTGCCATGGAAAGGCGGTTGAGGAGGGGCGTGGCGCGCGCTTCGCCGTCTGCCCCTCGACAGTAGGAAAGCCTTCAGCCGGGACCCGGGCGCGAGCGTTCGGCTGGACGCGGGCTAAAGCGCGCCTGGTTCCCGGCGTTCGGCGGGGCGGGCGAGGGGCGGTCAGCCGGTGGTCGCCCGCGACGCGTCGAGGGGGGAGCGGTGCTGATCCACGATCCGCTCGACGATGCGCATCAGTCGGTCGCCCGCCTGATCGATGCTTCCGTTCTGCGTGCTGACCTGCGCGCCTTCGAGTATGAAGGTGATCTCGGCCGCGGCCTGCTCGGGGTCGGGCAGCCCGGCCTCCGCGCACATGCCGACCAGCCTGCGGGTCTGGCGGGCCTTGTGCTTCTCGATCACCTGCCGGGCGGGATGGTCGCGGTCGGGCAGTTCGGCGAGGGAGTTGATGAACGGGCAGCCCCGGTGCGAGATCCCGGGCAGTCCCTCGGCGATGAAGCGGGCGATGGCCAGGATCTGCTCTCTGGGCCGGCCGGGGTATTCGGCCTCGACGCGGTCGAAGGCCGCCTGGTAGTCGGCGGCGACGATCCGCAGCCACTCCGCGACCAGCGCGTCCTTGGTTTCGAAGTGCCGGTAGATCGCCATCTTGGTGGTCTCGGCCTTCTCGGCGATCGCCTGGACGCCCACCCGCCGGATCCCCTCGCTCTGGAAGAGCTCTTCCGCCGCGTCGAGGATGCGCTCCCGAGGCGGCAGTTTCGCCACCCTGCTCGGCCTGCTGGCGGTCGTTGCCATGACTGCTCCGTGACGTCCGGTCGGTGTCGGGTGCCCTCGTCCCCTGCTACGGTACCAGTCCGTTCCACGCGATACCGCTGGGTATCATTCGGTACTCGTAGGTATCGTTCTTTCCGTTGGGAGTGACAGTGAGACTTGCCGAGTACGTGAGCTTCGACGCGGTCGGACTCGCCGAGCTGGTGGCCAAGGGCGAGGTGACGCCCGCCGAACTGGAAGCCGCCGCACGTGAGGCCGCGCGGGCGGTCAATCCGCGGATCAACGCCATCGTGGAGACATGGCCGGCCGACGACGAGCCCATCCCTGGCAGCACACCGCTGGCCGGGGTCCCCTTCCTGGTCAAGGATCTCGGGGTCACCATGGCCGGGAGGCGTACGGAGCTGGGCAGCCGGCTCGCGGCCGGCAACGTCGCCGGCGCCGACTCCTTCCTGATGCGGCGCTTCCGGCGCGCCGGCCTCGTGACGTTCGGGCGTACCGCGACACCGGAGATGGCCTACAGCATCACCACGGAACCCGTGCTGTACGGCGCGACCCGCAACCCGTGGGACCTGGAGCGCAGCGCGGGCGGATCCAGCGGGGGCGCGGGCGCGGCCGTCGCCGCCGGGGTGGTCCCGGTCGCACACGCCACCGACGCCGCCGGCTCCATCCGCATCCCCGCCGCCTACAACGGGCTCTTCGGGCTGAAGCCCACCCGTGGCCGGGTCTCCGTGGGGCCCGGCGTCGACGAGATATTCAACGGCCTGGCCGTGCAGGGCGGCGTCAGCCGCACCGTGCGGGACAGCGCGGCGCTGCTCGACCAGATCCGGGGCCCGGAACCGGGTGACCCCTACTTCGCCCAGCAGCCGTCCCGGCCGTACGCGGAGGAAGTCACCCGCCACCCGGGCTCCCTGCGGATCGGTGTCCTCGCCCAGGCATGGGGCGGGCGCCGCACGGCCGCACCAGTGGCCGACGCGCTCTCCCGCACCGTGCGGCTGCTGGAATCCCTCGGCCACCGGGTGGAGGAGGTCGAGGTCGGCCTCGGAGCCGACTGGGAAGAGTTCCTCCTGGCCAATGCCCGGCTGTGGACGGCGAATCTCACCGCCTCGATCGACGAGCTGGCCGCCGCCTTCGACCGGCCCATCGACTCCTCGACCCTCGAACCGGTGACCCTCGCCAGCTACCACTACGGGCAGCGGGTCGGCGGCGCCCAGTTCGTCACCGCGCTCGCGATCCGGAACCGGGTCGCCCGAAGCCTGGCGGGCTACTTCGAGACGCATGACATGCTGCTCACCCCGACCCTGCCGGAACTCCCCGTGCCGTTGGGCACCTACGCCGAGGGGGCGGAGACGCTGGACGGCCTCGACTGGCTCCGGCGCATCTTCGACCGCTCGCCGTTCACCGCGGCGTTCAACGTGGCGGGCACGCCCGCCATGTCCGTGCCGTTGACGGCCGACGACGCGACGGGGCTCCCGATCGGTGTGCAGTTCGCCGCCGGTTACGGCCACGAGGGCCTTCTCTTCCGCCTCGCCGGACAGCTCGAACAGGCAAGCCCGTGGTCGGGCCGGACCCCCACGGTGTGGGCAGGGAACGCGGGGAACCACCCGAGCCCATGAGGCAGCGCTTCCGGGAAGCCGGGAGCGCACGGGACAGGACCATGCCCTGAGCGGGTGGGCGAGACGCCTCGCGCACGTCGTCCCGGGCGGTCCCGGCACTCCCGGCGCCCCGGGCCCGCACCGCCGCCGCGGCGCTTCGCCCCGTGGCGCTCCGCCCCGCCAGGCATCGGCCCTGCGGGGCGGAGCGGCAAGCCCCGAAGCGCCCATCAGCGCCCGAAGGCAGGGCCCCGCGCACCACGCGTGCGCGCGGCCCGGCGCCCCGCCGGGGCTCGACGGCCCGCCACGGCTCGACGGCCGCCTTGGTTCGTCAACGCACCGGGGCGGTGCCGCCCTCGCGCGGTGGCGGGGAGCCCCGGCGGGCCTGCCTCGCGTTACCCGCGAACACGGCGCAACCGGCGCGTGCGGCGGCCATCAGACGGCATTGGTCAGCTCGTCGATCTCGTCGGCGCTCAGCCGCAGCCCGGCCGCGGCCATGTTGTCCTCCAGGTGGGCCACCTTGGACGTACCGGGAATCGGCAGCATGACCTCGGAGCGGGCCAGGAGCCACGCCAGGGAGACCTGGGAGGGGGTGGCGCCGTGCGCCGAGGCGATGCGGTCGACCGGTCCGCCGGGCCGGGCCAGCTCGCCGGCGGCCACCGGTGCCCAGGGGATGAAGCCGATGCCCTGGCGGGCGCAGTGGTCGAGAACGTCGGCGGAGGTGCGGTCGGTGAGGTTGTAGCGGTTCTGGACGGTCGCGATGTCGGCGATCCGCCGTGCCTGTTCGATCTGGTCGACGGTGACCTGGGACAGGCCGATCGCGACGATCTTGCCTTCGTCCTGGAGCTTCCGCAACTCACCGACCTGGTCCTCCAGCGGGACCTTCGGGTCGACGCGGTGCAGCTGGAACAGGTCGATGTGGTCCAGGCCGAGGCGCCGCAGGCTCATCTCGGCCTGCTGCCGCAGGTACTCGGGACGTCCGACCGGCGGCCACGCCTTGGGGCCCAGGCGTACCAGTCCCCGGTCGGTCCTGATCACGTCGGGCCCGTTGCGGGTGAGCCCGGCCTTGGTCGCGATGAGGACATCGTCCGGGTAGGGGTGGATGGCCTCCCGGATGATCTCCTCGCTGACGTACGGCCCGTAGGAGTCCGCGGTGTCGATCAGCTGGACGCCGAGCTCGACGGCGCGGCGGACCACGCGGACGCACTCCTCGCGGTCGTCGGGTTCGCCCCACACCCCGAGTCCGGTGAGCCGCATGGCGCCGAACCCCAGACGGGCCACCTTCTTGCCGGCGATCTCGAAACTGTCGGGGGCGTGGACGGCGGATTCGGTCATGACCGGATGGTTCCTTCCTCGGCGGAGGTGTTCTGTTCGGTGGAAGCGGCGCTCTGCTCGGCCAGCCGGCGCAGCAGGACCAGGCCGTCGCCGCTGGCGCTGCCGGGCTCGGCGCTGTAGACGGACAGGTGCTGGCCCGGGGCGCTGGTGACCGCCAGCGCCTCGAAGTGCAGATGGAGCTCTCCCACCCGCGGGTGCCGGAAGTGCTTGTCCTCCTGCGTCCGCGGGCGGACCTCGTAACGGGCCCACAGGGTCGCGAACGCGGGACTGCGCACGCTCAGCTCGCCGACGACACGCTCGATGCGCCCGTCGCCCGGGAACTGCGACGAGGACGCCCGCAGATTGCCCACGGCGGTCCGCGCCGCCCTGTCCCAGTCGGCGTAGAACTCCCGGGCGAAAGGGTCCAGGAAGATCATCCGTAGCAGGTTGTCGTACCGGGCGAAACCGCGGTACAGCTCCCGCGCCAGCGCGTTGGCGGCGAGCACGTCCTGTGCCGAGCCGACCACGAAGGCGGGCACGTCGAGCATGCCGTCCATCAGCCGCAGCAGCTCCGGGGCGACGGCCGTCGTCGGGGGCACGGACGGCCCGCGGGCCGGCAGACCGATCCGGAACAGATGGGCGGCCGCGGCGTCGTCGAGCCTCAGCGCCCGGGCGATCGCCTGGAGCACCTGGTCCGAGGGGTGCCGTTCACGGCCCTGTTCCAGCCGGATGTAGTAGTCCGTACTCACCCCGGCGAGCAGCGCCACCTCGTCCCGGCGCAGACCGGGGACCCGGCGGGAACCGTCGTCGGGGAAACCGACATCCTGTGGCGCGGTCATCGCGCGTCGGGCGCGCAGATAGTCACCGAGCTTGTTCTCGCTTTCCACGACAGCCAGGCTAATCAGCACACCGCCACCCGCGGGTGGGTGCGACGCACCCACCCGCGGGGCCTGACCGGCCGGTGTGCCGAGCTCGGGAGCTGATCACACGGCTCGGCCGGCGGTCGGCCCACGGCAGCCCGCCCACACCGGCCGCGTGCCCGCCGGGTGGGGGCGGCGCACCCTCCCACCTCCGGCGGAGGGTCTCCTACCGTCGGGACACGACCTGCGACACCGCCGACAGGACCTGGTGGCCCCGGTAAACGCCCCGGTCCGTGATGCGAAAGAACCACGAGCGATGAGGAAGGACCCCGATGCCTGAGACGTTCGCCAGTGCCGTCATCCCGGCCGATGCCGGCACCGTGTGGCGCACCCTGCGAGATTTCGGCGGCCTGGCCGCCTGGCAGCCTGCCGTGCTGCGCGGCGCGCTGCGCCGGGAAGACGCGCCTGACCGTGTCGGCGGTGTCCGCACCCTGTTCATGGCCGGCGGCGGCACCGTGGTGGAAACCCTCGTCGCGCTCGACGACGGCGAGAGGTCCCTGACGTACGACATCGTCAGCTCCCCCTACCCGGTGCGCTCCTACCGGGCCACCATGCGGGTGCTGCCGGTCACCGCCACCGGTGAGGCGTTCGTCGGCTGGTCGGCGACCTTCGACTGCGACCCCTCGGACGCGGACGGGTTGATCGGGTCCTTCCGGGACACCGTCTTCGCCGGAGGGCTGCGCGCGCTGGCCGAGTACTGCGCCCCGGGGCTGTCCGGCGGCTCCCGCGTGGAGAACACCGCAACCCCCTGACACCGGACCGGGACCCTCGTGACAGCGGACCTGCTGACACCGGACCGGGCCGTCCGGCCCCGGTGGCGGGCGAGTCCGGCGCCCCGCGGCGCCTCCCGGCCGGTCCGCGGACCCCGGTCCGCGCCCGGAACGGCCGAGCCCGCACCGGGGTGGCGGGGCGCAGCCGTTCCTCGCGCGGGGAGACGTCCCGGGGAGCCGGGCGGGTGCGGTCAGACGCCCGCGGCGGTGGGCACGGCGGAGGCGTCGGCGGGCCGGCGGTCCCGGGGCACCTTGAGGACGGCGAGCATCACGGCGCACACCACGAGACAGACGATGGGGAAGTACAGGCCGACGGTGACGTCGTCGGCGGTGGAGTTCTTGCCGATGATGTAGGGGCTGAAGAAACCACCCAGCGCGGCGATGGAGTTGATGCCGGCCAGACCCACCGCGGTCTGTTCGCGCGGCAGCACCCGCGCCGCCAGGGCCCAGTACGGGGCCATGTAGCCGAGCACACCGACCGCCACCAGCGACAGGCAGACCAGCGCGGGCGCCGGCTCGTGCCGGAAGACGATCGTGCCGGCCAGGCCGAGCGCGCCCAGCAGCATCAGCCCGACGACGTGGAAGCGGCGCTCGCCGGTCCGGTCGGAGCTGCGCGCCACCAGCAGCATGCCGACCGCGCCCACCAGGTACGGGACGGTGCCGAGCAGACCGATGTTGGTCGCCGAGTAGCTCGGGTCGAGCTGCTGGACGATCTTCGGGAGGAAGAACGAGAAGCCGTACAGACCGCACGCGGCGAAGAAGTTGGCCACCGCGAGGTAGAGCACCTTGCGGTTCCCCATCGCGCGCAACTGGTCGCGGACCGTCTCCTTGTGGGTGGCTCCCGCCGCGTACTCCTTGTCGATTTCCGACTGGAGCCAGCCGCGCTCGGCGGGCGTCAGGAAACGGGCGTCGGCCGGCCGGTCGGGCAGCCAGAGGAGGGTGACCAGGCCGATCAGCACCGCGGGCGCGCCCTGCAGGATGAACACCCAGCGCCAGCCGCTCATGCCGAACCAGTCGACGTGGTCCAGGATCCAGCCGCCGGTCATGGAGCCCAGGATCATCGCGACCGGCTGCGCCAGCGCCAGCAGCGCGATGGCCCGGCCCCGCTCCCGGCCCCGGTACCAGAACGTCAGGTACAGCAGCAGACCGGGGAAGAGACCGGCCTCCGCCACCCCCAGCGCGACGCGTGCGATGTACAGGTGGGTGACGGAGGAGACGAAACCGGTGACCGCGGTCACCAGGCCCCAGCTGATGGCGATCCGGGCCAGCCACAGCCGGGCCCCGACCTTCTTCAGCATCATGTTGCTGGGGATCTCCAGGGCCACGTAGGCCAGGAAGAAGATGGCGGCGACGGAACCGAACGTGGCCGTCGAGATGCCCAGGTCGTGTTCCATGCCCAGCTGGGCGTAGCTGATATTGGACCGGTCCATGTAGTTGAACACGTACAGCAGGCCCACGATGGGGAAGATCCGGTACGAAACCTTCCTGGTGATTCCACTGCCCAGGGCGGGGTCCTCGGCGTTGAGGTGCGCTCCCATGACGGCTCCTGAGGGAATGAGGGGGATGTCACGGCCGGCTCCGCGGCGCTCGCGCGCCGCCCGGCGGCCGGGCGGGGAGAGGGGTCAGCGCCCGCGGGCCGCGCCGCGGCCGGCGATGCGCCCCATGGTGAGGGCGTTGGCAACGGCGTTGCCGCCCCCGACGTACCGCATGCCGAGCACCCCGCCGCCGGCCTCCCCGGCGGCGAACAGACCGGGCACGGCGGTACCGGTGTGGTCCAGGACGGCGGCGTCCTGGTCGATCTCCAGACCGGTGTGCGTGCACACCAGCTCGGCGGGCAGGATCCGGGCCGCGTAGAACGGCCCGGCCGCGATCGGGTCCGGGGCCTGCGGGGAGCCCTTCGCGGCGAGGGACTCCTCGCGCAGGAACTCCGGGTCCCTGCCGGTCGCGGCGAGCCGCGCGTTCCACCGCGCGAGGGTCGCGGTCAGCGCGTCCGCCGGTACGCCCATGGCGGCGGCCAGCTCGGCCGGCGAAGCGGCGCTCAGCAGCCGGCCGGCGCGCGCCTCCTCGGCGATCCGGTCAGGTGTCCAGTCCGCGTAGCCGGGCGGCAGCCCCAGCCGGGCCTTCTCGTCGAACACCGCCCACACGGGCCCGTCCTGGGCCAGGATGATGCCGCTGGAGACGGCGTACGAGGCGTCCTCGTCCATGAAGCGGCGCCCGGCGCCGTTCACGTACACCCGGGACTTCGGCGGGAACCCGGCCTGCCAGTGGTGGTACCGCTGGAAGTACGCGGTCGGCAGCATCAGCCCCCAGCCGTGCCCGGTGAGCGCGCTGCCGGTCTGCTCGGCGAACGCGATGTGGTCGCCGCGGCTGCCCGGTGCCGCCACCACGAACAGCGCCTCGCCCGCCGCGCGGGCGGCCGGGTAGTGGCGGTCGAGCAGTCCGGGATCGCGGGCGAGGCCGCCGCTGGCGACGACCACCGCGCCGGCCCGGACCTCGATCCCGTCGGCCACCACACCGGTGACCCGGCCCTCCTCGTACAGCAGCCGCTCCACCCGGGTGCCCAGCACGACCTCCACGCCGCGTTCGCGCCGCGCCCGGTCCAGCACCTGCACCAGGCCGTAGCCCTGGTCGCGCGGGACGTGGCCGCGCCACACGTCCTCCACCCCGGCCCGGCACAGGCCCGGGGTGTGGGCGTCGGGCGAAACGGCGGCCGGGACGTCCAGGCCCAGGCCCAGCAGCCACTCCAGGGTGGGGCCGGCGGCGGCGCAGAACGCCCGGATCAGCCCCGGTTTGAGCTGCCACTGGTTGAGGTCCATGTAGTGCTGGAAGTGCCGCTCGGCGGTGTCCTCGATGCCCAGGCCGCGCTGCACGCTGGTGCCGGCCGCGGTGAACATGCCCGCGGACAGCTGCGTGGAGCCGCCCAGTTCCCGTTCGGACTCGAACAGCGCCACTTGCGCGCCCTGTTCGGCCGCGCTGACCGCGGCGGCCAGACCGGCTCCGCCGCCACCCACCACGATCACGTCGAGCGCGTCGAAGTCGGTCATCACAGTGCTCCTTGGGCGTCGTCGAGGATCCGGTGGTAGAGCCCGTTGGAGACCAGGCCGCCGTCGAGGGTGACCTCGCTGCCGGTCATGTAGGAGCTGCGGTCGGAGAGCAGGAACAGCACCGCGTCGGTGACCTCGCCCACCTCGCCCAGCCGCCCGGCCGGGATGCTGCGCCGGGCGGCTTCCACGAACGCGTCCGACCCGGCGAGCAGCCCGGTGCCGACCAGCCCGGGGTGCAGCGAGTTGACCCGGATGTTCCAGGCCGCCAGCTCACCGGCCGCGGACTTCGACAGCCCGGTCAGGCCCCACTTGCTCGCCGCGTACGACGGCGAGAAGTAGCCGATCCGCCCGGAGATCGAGGAGATGTTGACAATGGCCCCGCCGCCGCTGTCCCGCATCAGGGGCGCGACGGCCCGGATGCCGTGGAACGGGCCGGACAGGTTGACCCGCAGCACCCGCTCCCACACCTCCTCGGTGGTGTCCATGAACCGCAGGCGGCGCGAGACGCCGGCGTTGTTGACCAGTCCGTCCAGCCGGCCGTCCGCGGTCCGCACGGCGGCCACGACCGCGCGCCAGCCGGCCGGGTCGGTGACGTCCAGGGTGTGTCCGGTGGCCCGGCCGCCCGCCTCGGTGATCTCCCGCACCACGGGGGCGCAGTCGGCGATGTCGGCCAGGTGGACGTGGCTGCCGCGGCGGGCGAGCGCGCGGGCGTGCTCGGCGCCCATCCCGGCCGCCGCCCCGGTGACGAGGACGACCGACGGGTAGCGCACCGCCTCCAGGTGGCCGTCCGCGGCGCGGTGCGTGGGGCGGCCCGGCTCAGACATGGCGCGACCCGCCGTCGACGGCGATGCTGTGCCCGGTCACGTAGCGGGCGCTGTCGGAGAGCAGGAACAGCAGCACGCCCAGCACCTCCTGCGGGGAGCCCAGCCGGTGCAGCGGCACGCTGTCCAGCGCGTGCCGCAGCGCGGCCGGGTCCTCGCGCACCCACCGGGTCATCTCGGTGTCGATGTAGCCGGGCGCGATCGCGTTGACCCGCAGGCCCTGGTCGCCGAGTTCCACCGCCAGTGACTCGGTCAGGTGCGCCACCGACGCCTTGGAGGCGCAGTACGCGCCGCGGCCCTTGCGCACCCGGACCGCGGAGACCGACGACATGTTGACGATCGAGCCGCCGGGCCGCATGTGCCGGGCGGCGGCCTGGGAGCCGAACAGCACGCCCTGCACATTGACCTTCAGGACCGCGTCGATCTGCTCGGGCGAGATGTCCTGGACGAAGGCGTGCGGGAAGACACCGGCGTTGTTGACCCAGTGGTCCAGGCGGCCGAACGCGCTGTGCGCCAGCCGGGCCAGCTCCTCGTGGCCGGCCGGGTCCACCACGTCCACGGCGGCCGGTACGACCCGGCCGCGCGGACCGCCCTCGGGCAGCGCGTCCCGCTGGGCGTTGATCGCCTCGGCGGTTTCCTTCATCGCGTCGAGGTCGATGTCGGCGGCGATGACGTTCACCCCGCGCAGGGCCAGGCCCTCGCTGAACACGGCGCCCATGCCGCGGGCGGCCCCGGTGACGACGGCGGTGGTGCCGGCCAGTTCCGGGTGGACGGCGGCGGGCCGCCGGTGGTCCACCCGGCCGGCTTCTTCGGCGTCGGCTGCCTGCGGGGTTGCGGTGGTGCTCATCGGTTCCCTTCCTTGGTCATCGGCGTTCCGCGGCGGCCGTCGGGGCGCGCGGGTACCGGGGTGCGGCGCGAACACCGGGGAGGCCCGTCGCCGTGCGGGCGCGGGAGGTCGCCGCCGGGGCGGCGGGGGACGGGTGGGCGCTGGGCCGGGTCAGGCCACGTCGTCGCCGGGGGCGTCGTCGCGGCGTACGGTACGGGCGGCGATCCGCCACCCGTCGTGGACGCGCACGACCTGGTCGGTGAGGGTGGTGAACCGCTCGGTGCGCGGTGTCCCGCCCCGGGGGGTCGCGACGATCTGCAGATACGACTCCACCCGCAGGGTTCCGGCCCCGTCGTCGCCGGTCACGGCGATGTTGCCGATCACATGCCGGCGCACCACGCCCTCGGCGGCGCAGTCGGCGGCGAACCGCTCGGCGAACGCGGTCAGGGCGGCGGTACCGGTCACCGGTGCCGGGTAGCTCGGCGAGTCGAAGGTGGCCCCGGCGGTGAAGGTGGCGGCCCATTCCGCGGCGCGGCCACCGTCGATCAGGTGGCTCTGGAGGTGGTAGAGCTGCTGGATTTCGGCCAGCCGGGCGCTGGCGGGAAACGCTGGCGCGCTGGGGTTCATGCGGGCGTCCCTTCGGCATGTGGTCCCGCACCGGCGGCCGTCCCGAGCGGCCGGAGCGGGAGTTTGCTCCACACGGAGGCGATGTGCGATAATCGCACGCACTGTGCGAATAATGGGAGCATAGGCAGCCTGGCCGAAACCCGTCAAGGGATGGACACGTGAACCCACCACCGCGGACCTCATCGGTCCCCGAGATCGACAACGGCATGTCCAAGACGCTCCACCACGGGCTGCTGATCCTCAGAGCACTCTCGGAGCACCCGCGGGGCCTGACCGTCAGCGAACTGGCGGGCGCCGTCGGGGTGCACCGCACCGTCGCGCACCGCCTGGTGCGGACGCTGGAGGCGCACCAGCTCACCCGCCGCGACCATCAGCGCCGGATCGTCCTGGGCACCGGCCTGGTCAGCCTCGCCGAACCCGTTCAGCAGGACCTGCGCGCACTGGCCCGCCCGATCCTGGACGAACTGGCCGAGACCACCCGCGCCACCGCCCACCTGTTGGTCCGCGAGGGCACCGACGAAATGCGCGCCCTCATGGTGGTGGAGCCGCGCGGCGCCCTGGTCCACGTGTCCTTCCGGCCCGGTCAGACCCACTCCATCGAGCAGGGCTCCGGCGGCCTCGCCCTGCTCGCCGACGGCCCGCCCCGCGCGGGGGAGCGCCCCGAGGTCACCGAGGCCCGCGCCAAGGGCTACGCCGTCACCACGGGCGAGGTCATCCCCGCCGTGACCGGCGTCTCCGCCGCCGTCCCGGCGCGCGGCGGCGAGGCGACCACCAGCATCGGCATCTCGGTCTTCGAGCACACCGCCCTCGACGAACTCGGCGCCATCGTCGTGCGCGCCGCGACGCGCCTGGGCGAACTGCTCGACCA
>NZ_BBOX01000169.1 GCF_001553455.1 Streptomyces hygroscopicus subsp. hygroscopicus | reverse complement strand
TTTCGCAACACGCCCTACCGCCGCGTCCGTCGCGGTGTGCCCGGTGGCGGGGCGTCCTGGTGCGTGCGGTCGCAAGGCGGCCGGAAGCCCTCGTCGTGGGGCCGCCCGCTCCGGTTTCCGGCCACCGCGGCGGGCGCGTGTGCCAGGGCGGCGCGCGGGGCACACCCCGGCCGATGCGGCACCGGGCACCGTCTCCCCCGGGCCACCGCCCGCATCGCCCTCCGCGCAGGCGGGCCGCACGCGGGCCGCCTCCCTCGTACGGGGGCCGGTCCCGGCAGTGGGCGCGCAGGCGGGCCGGTGTCCCGGCAGTGGCCGTGGCCCGATGGCCGCGACCGCCGCCGGCGCTCCCCCTTATCAGGGGGCTCGGTGGCCGAGCCGGGCAGCCGGGCTCAGCGGCCGGCCTGCTCTCCCGGCAGCGGCTTCCGGGCCAGGAAGCCGGCCGCCGGCCGCTTCATCCCCTCGACCGGCTCCTGGAGGACACGCGCGGTGACGACGAGTCCGGCCTGCTCCAGAAGCCCGGCGATCCGGTCCGCGGGCAGCAGATACGACCCGTACGACACGGGATGGCCGCCATAGGCGTGCGTCGGGTGCAGGTGCTCGCCGTTCCCCACATGGCCGGCGAGCAACAGATGTCCACCGGGCGCCAGGGTGCGCTGGAACTCGGCGAACACCACCGGCAGCGCCTCCGGAGGCGTGTGATGGGTGGAGTAGAAGGCCAGAATGCCGCCGAGCTCCTCGTCACCGAGCTCCAGCGCGGTCATCGAGCCCACCGCGAACCGCAGCTCGGGGTAGGCCCCTCGAGCCAGTTCGATCATTTTCGGTGACACGTCGATCCCGAACGCCGACACCCCGAGTCCGGCCAGGTACGCCGTCACCTTCCCGGGGCCGCACCCCAGGTCCGCGACCGGCCCCCGGCCGGAGGTCCGCACCAGCTCGGCGAACGCGGCCAGCGTCGCGCGTGACAGGGGGTCCAACTCGGCCGGGTTCTTGACGCGTTGGACGTAGGCGGCGGCGACGGTGTCGTACGACTCCCGGACCGCGGTGAGGTAGGAAGGCTCGGTCACGGGGTGAATCTAGAGGCTGTGGCGATCCGCTGACAGGGCGGCCCCCGACAGGTGAGATCGCTCGCCCTGACCGCCGTCAGGGACGGGTGAGGATGACGAGTCGCTGGGTTGCCCGGGTCATCGCGACATAGCGGTCCACCGCTCCTTCGACCCCCTCGCCGAACGCCTCCGGATCGATCAGGACGACCAGGTCGAACTCGAGCCCCTTGGACAGCTCCGGGGTCAGCGAGCGGACGCGGGGCCTCTCCCGGAACGTGGGATCGCCGATGACGCAGGCGATCCCGTCGGCATGCGCGGCGAGCCAGGCGTCGAGGACCGCGTCCAGGTCCGCGACGGATCCGTGCACGACGGGGATGCCGCTGCGGCGGACGGAGGCCGGCACGTTGGCGTCCGGGAGCGCGGCCCGGACGACCGGTTCCGCTTCCGCCATCACCTCGTGCGGCGTCCGGTAGTTGACGCTCAGCGAGGCCACGTCGATCCGGTCGAAACCGACCCGCTCGAGCCGCTCCTGCCACGACTCCGTGAACCCGTGCCTGGCCTGGGCGCGGTCCCCGACAATGGTGAAGCTCCGGGACGGGCAGCGGCGCAGCAGCATCTGCCACTCCGCGTCGGTCAGTTCCTGCGCTTCGTCCACGACGATGTGCGCGAACGGGCCGGCCAGCGGTTCCGGATCGGTGCCGGGCAGGGCGCTTTCGTCGATCAGGCTGTCCTGCAGATCCTTGCCGCGCAGCATGGTCACGGCGCCTTCGCCGTCGTCATCGGCCGCGAGGACGTTGTCGATGACCTCGGCCATGCGCTCGCGTTCGGCCGCGACAGCGGCCCTGTGCCGCTGCCCGCGCCGCGCCGCCCGCGGATCGCCGAGACGCTGCCGGGCCGCGTCCAGGAGCGGCAGGTCGGACACCGTCCAGCCCTGGGGGTCCTCCTCGCGCCGCAGCTTCCGCACCTGGTCGGGGCCGAGCCAGGGAGCGCACATCCTCAGGTAGGCGGGCACCGACCACAGGTCTCCGACGAGATCGGCCGCTTCGAGCAGCGGCCACGCGCGGTTCAGGGTCCCGACCAGCTCCTCGTCGTGCCGCAGCGACCTGCGGAACAGTTCGGGCGGCACATCGTCGCCGTCGTGTCGGTCCATCAGGATCGCGACCAGCTCCTCCCAGATCTGGTCGCGCGCCTCGTTGTGCGGAGTACCCTCCGCCGCTCGGAACGCCTCCGCCCAGTCGTCGGGGCTCAGCCAGATGTCGGACCAGTGGGTCGAGACCGTCATCCTCTCGGCGGGCGGCTCCTCGTAGAACCGGACGGCCGTCTCGATCGCCTGAACCATGTTCGCGGACGACTTCAGCAGGGCCACCTCCGGGTCGGTCTCGGCCACCGCCCCGGCTCCCTCGGCGACGAGGTCCCGCAGGGTGCACGTCCGCACGCCCTCCTCCCCGAGGCTGGGCAGGACGTCGCAGACGTAGGCCAGGTAGGGCTGGTGCGGACCGACGAACAGCACACCGCCCCGGCGGTGACCGAGACGGGGGTCGGAGTAGAGGAGGTAGGCGGAGCGGTGCAGCGCGACGACCGTCTTCCCCGTACCCGGACCGCCGTCGACGACGAGCGCGCCCCGGGATCCCGCCCGGATGACGGCGTCCTGGTCGGCCTGGATGGTGGCGAGCACGTCCCGCATCCGGGCCGACCGGCTGCCGCCCAGACTGGCGATGAAGGCGGACTGGTCGTCGAGCGCGGCGCGCCGCTCGAGACCGTCGGCCGTGAACACCTCGTCCCAGTAGTCGCTGATCCGGCCACCGGTCCAGCGGTACCTGCGGCGGCTCGCCAGGCCCATCGGGTTGGCGTGGGTGGCTCCGAAGAACGGCTCGGCCGCGGGGGAGCGCCAGTCGAGCAGCAGCCGGCGCCCGTCGCTGTCGGTGAGGCCGAGCCGCCCGATGTACACCGGCTCGGGGTCGTCCGCGCCGACCATGTGCCCGAGACACAGGTCCACGCCGAAGCGGCGCAGGGTGCGCAGACGAGCGGTCAGCCGGTGGATCTCCGCGTCCCGGTCCATCGCCTGCCGGCCCACGCCGCCGGGTGCCTTGCGCTCGGCGTCGAGGCGGTCGGACAGTTCGGCGGTCGTCTGCTCCAGGCTCTCCGCGATGGCCGCGAACTGCCTCTCGTCGCGGGCGATCAGCGCCGGATCGGCCTTGGGGGAGAGAGGGCCGGGAAGGTCGAACACGCTGGTGGTCAGAGGGTTCACGTCATCGGCTCCGATCCGGGGCCGCGCCCGCGAAGCCGTGCGCCGTGCGCACTCGCCCCCGGCGCCGACCGCTCCGCATGCCCGCGCGCAGCGCGGGTCCCACCACCGGCTCGGCGTCACCGCACGAGCCGTACACCGACAACAACACACGCACGTCGCGCATCTCCCCATTCCGCAGGTTCCGGTCCAGGCCAGCGATTCTGCGGTAGGCCCCGGGCCTTGCCGCAAGCCCCCCGGTGCGCTATACGTTGAGAGTGGCAAGGGAAGGGTTTCCTCCCTTGCCTTTGTCGTGCGCCCGCCTTTGTTGTGCGCCTGCCTATGTCGTGCGCCCGCCTTTGTTGTGCGCCTGCCTTTGTCGTGTGCCTGCTTTGGTTGTGCGCCTGCCTTTGTTGTCGTGTGCCGCGGATGCCGTCCGCCCACGGCGGCGAGCGGTACGCCACCGGCGCCACCCGCGTCGTGACCGCGACGCTCGGCACCCCGTCGCTCACCACCCCGGACACTTGCGTCACGGCGTTCACCACCGCCTTCGCCGGCGCCGCCACCTCCCCACCACACCACCGCTGGACCGCTGACGCGCCGCGTCCGTGGCGCATCCGGTGCCCCCGGGTCCGTCCTCCGGGATGAGCGCCACCGTCGTCGTGACCCGGGTGAGGGCGGGCCGCCTCGGCACCGAACCGAACCCGAAGCGCACGGGCGGTTCGACGGGCGCCACCCCACCGAGGTCGGTGCCCTCGAAGGCCGCCGCCACCGTACGGATCGGCAGCAGGTCCCGGGCGCCGTACCACTCACGGTGGCCCGCGTCCGTGCTGCCCCGGGTCCGCACGCCGGGCAGCAGCAGGCGGGCGGGCCGGTCCGTCAGCGCACTCCAGGCCGGACGGCCCGCCAGCGCGCCGGGAACGGCACGCAGCACATATCCCAGAAGCCGGCGCCGGCCGGTGGTGAAGCGCAGGTCCAGTGGGCCCGCGGTGACGGTCCAGGTGTCGCCGGTGACGCGGACGCCGACCGGGACGAGGCGCACCGTGTCGAACGTGTAGGTGCCGCGGACGAAGTCCGCCGTCTCCCGGGTGGGGGCCAGCAACAGCCGTTCCCCGTCGGCTCGTTCGAGCATCACATCGCTGAACGGCCCGAACGGTGACTCGGGCCAGTGTCCGAGCACGATGCGGACCCCGGAGGAGGTGCCCAGGCCGGCGATCCAGCCGTCGAACCGCAGCCGTGTGCCCCGTGTGGTTCGGCTGAGAATCCGGCCCATCCGCCCGTCCCGTTCGACGACCCCGGGGGAGCCCCGGCCCGCCCGACCGCGGCTGTCCGACTCCCCGCGGGAAGTGCACCACGGGTGCGCCGAGTGGCCGGGCAGGCCCGCCGCGGTGGGGCGCGTTTCTTCCACCTCCCGGCGGATGTCCCGCCCGGCCGTCCCACATCCACATCCACCGGACCGGCCACACGCGACGGTGCGATCCGCGCGGCAGTGCCTAGGCTTCCGCCATGGACGACACCACACCTCCCATACGGATCAGGCCGGGCGGGCCGGCCGACGCACCGGCCATTCTGGACATGCTCGACGCCGCGGTGGCCTGGATGAACGATCGTGGCAACACCGAGCAGTGGGGCACGACACCGTATTCGCGGACGCCCGGCGGGGTGGCACGGGTCGAGCGGTACACGACCGAGAATTCCCCCTACGTCGCGGAGCTGGACGGAACGCCTGTCGGAGCCCTGGTGCTGGACTCCGGGCCCAGTCCGCGGATGCCGATCGCGCCGGCCGAGGAACCCGAGCGGTACGTCCGGCTGCTGGTCTCCGACCGACGGCACGCCGGTCTGGGCATCGGGGCGGCGCTGCTGGCCCATGCCGCCGAGGAGGCCCGGCGGGCCGGCGTGCGGCTGCTGCGGGTCGACTGCTGGGCCGGCGGCGGGGGCGAACTGGTCGCGTTCTACGAGCGCAACGGTTTCACCCTCACCGACCGTTTCCTGTCCGGGACCTGGCCGGGACAGGTGCTGGCCATGCGGATCGGCTGACGGCACGGGGGCCGGGCGTTCTGAGCGGGTGGCGGGGAAAGGGGTTGGACGGGGCGGTACCGGGCCGTTGGCCGGGTGCGCGGTCGTGGCACGTGGCCGGGTGCGCGGTCGTGGCACGTGGCCGGGTGCGCGGTCGTGGCACGTGGCGTGGTTGTGGCGCGTGGCCGGGTGCGTGGTCGTGGCACCGTCCGGGGAGGTGAGAGCCGTGAACGCCGGGTCCGTGGGGGTGCTCCCCTCGCGTCCGGCTGCTCCCCTCGCGTCCTCGCCTTCTTCCTCGCCGGCCGGAACCGCGTGGCCGCCCAGCGTTCCGGAACATCAGCCGTCGCGGCGCATCTCCCTTTCCACCAGGGCGCGGAAGCTGCCCGCGGGCCGGCCGGTGAGGCGCTGGACGGTGTCGGTGGTGCGGTCCTCCGCCCCCTCGGCGATGGCGCGGTCCATCCCGGCCAGTATGGCGGCGAACTCCGGCGGCACCAGGGCCGTGAGACGGTCGCGCAGCTGCTCGTAGGACAGTCGGCGGTGGACCACGGTACGGCCGGTGACCTCGGTGATGATCGTGGCGATGTCGTCGTAGCTGAGCGCCTCCGGGCCGGTGAGGACGAGATCGGTGTTGGGGGTGTGTGCGTCGGTCAGAGCGTGGGCGGCGACGGCCGCGATGTCCTCGGCGTCGACGAAGCCGACCCGGCCGCTCCCGGTCGCGGTCAGGATGACGCCGTCGTCACGGATGCTCACCGCGTGTGCGTGGGCGCCGGTGAAGTTCTGCATGAACCAGGAGGGCCGCAGCACCGCCCACTGCTCGAACAGACCGGGCAGGGCCTGGTGCACCACCCCCACCGCCGGGCCGCCCTCGGGGATGGCCGAGGAACTGAGCAGCACCGCGCGGTGTACGCCGGTGTCGCGGGCCCGCCGGAGGAACGGCAGCATGACCGCCGCCGGGTCGGAGTCGCCCAGGGGCG
Source organism: Streptomyces hygroscopicus subsp. hygroscopicus (assembly GCF_001553455.1). Lineage (GTDB taxonomy): Bacteria > Actinomycetota > Actinomycetes > Streptomycetales > Streptomycetaceae > Streptomyces > Streptomyces hygroscopicus. The sequence continues at coordinate 10,319 of NZ_BBOX01000169.1, read as the reverse complement.
GGATGAGGTAGACGCGGTCGGCCCCGTCGAGGGCGGCGGCGTGGGTGGCCGGGTCGTACCAGTCGAAGGGGACCGGCTGCGCGCCGGGGACCGGGGTGGCGTGACGGCTGGCGGCTTTGACGCGGTGGCCGGCGGCTGTCAGCCGGGCGGCGGTGCGGCTGCCGGTGGTGCCGGTGGCGCCGATGACCAACGTGGTGCCGGTGTCGGTCATCGGCCGCTCCTGGTGAAGTCGGTGCCGGGCTCGAGGAGGGTGAGGGGGTTCCAGTAGTCACGGTAGGACGTGATGAGCCCGTCCCGTACCGTGATGACGGCGATGTAGGTCATGTCGAAGGGGCCGCCGGTCTGCACCAGGCGGCCGACGCCGCGCATCTCGACCACGATGGTCTCCGCATCGGTGGTGTGGTGGATCCGCAGGCTCGGGAAGTCGTGCAGTTCGATGTGGTCGGGGTAGTGGCGCATGTACGCGGCGATGGCCTCCTTGCCCTCCAGACGCTCGGGCCAGCCCTCGGGGGCGAAGGGGAACTCCATCAGGCCGTCCTCGGCCCACAGGCCGACCCAGCCAGAAATGTTCTTGTCCAGCAGCAGTCGCAGACTGTGGCGGAAGAGATCCGCCGGAGAAGCCGGTGCGGACATGGGTGTCCTCCATCTGTAGAATCCGGACCTTGGGTCCGCTTTGACGATACGGACCCGGGGTCCGCTTTGCAAACTGGAGGAGCAGCATGGCCGAGCGCAAGCCCCGCAAGGACGCCGCCCGCAACCGGGAGGCGGTCCTCGCGGCAGCCGACGCCCTCTTCGCCCGCCGCGGCAGCCCCGAGGACATCACCATGGCCGACGTCGCGGCGGCTGCCGGGGTCGGCAAGGGCACGCTCTTCCGCGCCTTCGGCGACCGCCCCGGACTGCTCCGCGCGCTGTACGAGGCGCGGCTGGAGCCGGTCAGGGAGGCCGTCGAGACCGGCCCGCCGCCCCTGGGGCCCGCCACTCCGCCACGGCAGCGCGTGCCCGCCCTCCTCGACGCCGTCCTGTGCTTCAAACTCGACAACGGCCGCCTCGCCCTGGCCCTGGAGGAAAGCGGCAGCGGCAGCCCGTACCAGGCGGAGCACTACCGGCGGTGGCACGGCCTGCTCCGGACCGTACTGGAGCAGATCCCCGGCCTGACCGACGGCGACTTCACCGCCCACGCCCTGCTCGCCGCCACCCGGGCCGACCTCGTCGCGTACCTGGCCGGGCAGGAGCGCCTACCGCGCGAACGGATGCGGGCGGAACTGGCCCAGTTCACCGCCCGGGTCCTGGGCCCCGACTCGCCCCAGGGCCCGACCGTCGAGGGGTGACGCCCGGTGGGGGCGCCCACGGGTTCGCGCGGGCGCCCCGTACGGCGCGGACGCACGGACCCACCGGCCCGGGAGGCCGCGTGTGGAGGCCGATCCACGGGCCGCCGCCGTGGCCCGCCGCGGTGCCGGGGGTGTCCGCCGCCGCGCCGGGGGTCAGTGGGCGGTGAGGCCGCCGTCGATGACGAGTTCGCTGCCGGTGACGTAGGAGGACTCGTCACCGGCCAGGAAGAGAATCGCGGAGGCGACCTCCTCGGGGCGGCCCGCGCGGCGCATCGGCGTGCGCACGATGTCCGGCTGCTGATCTCCCTGCTCGTCCAGGATGTCCTGGATCATCGGGGTGGCGATGACACCGGGGTGGATGGAGTTGACCCGCACTCCTTGGCGGGCGTACTCGACGGCGGCGGTCTTGCTCAGCAGGCGCACGGCGCCCTTGGCCGCCTGGTACGCCGCGGCCGCGCCACTTCCCACCAGGCCCAGGACGGACGAGGTGTTGATCACCGAGGCGTTGCCGGTGGCCCGCAGCAGGGGCATGGCGGCCCTCATCCCGAGCCAGGTGCCCTTCTGGTCGACGTCGATGACGCGGTCCCACGCGTCTTCCTCGGTGTCCTCCACGCCCGGCCAGTCCACGATGCCCGCGAGGTTGACGAGAACGTCCAGCCTGCCGAACCGCTCCCGTACGGAGGCGATCACCTCGTCCCACTGCCCGGCGGAGGAGACGTCCAGGCAGGTGGCGAGCGTCTCCGCGCCGGTCGCCGCGATCTTCTCGGCCAGTGCGTCGAGGGGCTCCTGGGCGACATCGGTGATGATCAGCCGCGCGCCCTCGCGGGCGAACAGCTCGGCGGTCGCCGCGCCGATTCCCCCGGTCGCGCCGGTGATCAGCGCGACCTTGCGGTTGAGTCGTTGTCCCGTCATGGCGGTTGTCGTCTTCTCTCGTTCGCGGTGGGTGCGGGGGGCGGACGGCGCCCCGCACCGGAGGGCCGGCGGTGTGCCGGGCCGTCCGGCGCCGAAGCCGCCATCGGCGGCCACGACGCCGCCCGACCCCTCGGTTTCTTCCTTCGCCACCGAGCCTGGACGCCCCACCAGCCGCCAACCAGGGTGTGCGTTGCCTGGGTGCCGCGCACCCAGGCGGCCCGCGATGCTCAGCTCGTACCGTCGGCCTTGCCGGAGCCGTCGGAGTCGGCTCCGACGCTGAGGTTGGTCCCGCCGGGCTCGGTCGGTTCGGGGGTGGGACCGGTGGGTTCCGGTGCGGGGCCGGTCGGGTCGGGGCTCCGGGGTGTGCAGGTGCCGTCCGACACCCGCAGTCCCTTGTTGGCCCCCGCCGTGCGGCTCACGATGTCCGGTACGCAGTCGGCCCGGTCGAGACGCCAAGGCCAAGGCACCGCACGGCAGCCGTTGCGGGAAGCGCTTGCGTCTGATCACAGCGGCTCTTGCGCCGATGCCGAAGGAGGCGTGGAGGTCGGCTCCACCGGTGCGACCCCTGTGGCCGGAAAACGCTTTCTGGCTGGGAGAGTAGAGCGGAGTCCGAGCACCTGGCAAGGTGCTGTCGGCCGGCGGATCGCTGGTGATGTTCGGCGGGCGCGTTGGCCGCGGGCCGGCGTCCCCATGCGGTCGCGGACCTTCGCGGGCGTCCGGCCACCTGTGCTCACAGGCGTCCGCCGGCCGCTGTGCGATGGGCGTAACCCCTGGTGAGCAGCCGGAGAGACATCCGCGTAATGAGCGATCCGTACCGTCATGCAGGGGTACCAGGCCGAGCACAGGAAGGGAGGCGCCCGTGGCCGCGCCGGGTTCGCGGAGCGAGGACACGACGAGGGTACGGACGGTCTGCTCGTACTGCGGGGTGGGCTGTGGCCTGGTCCTCGACGTCGGCACGGGGCCGGACGGGCGCCGTACGGTCCTGAAGGCGTCCGGGGACAAGGAGCACCCGGCGAACTTCGGCCGGCTGTGCACCAAGGGCGCCACCACCGCCGACATGCTCGCCGCCCCCGGGCGCCTGACCACGGCCCTGCGGCGTCCGCGGCGCGGGGAGGAGCCGGTGGTGACGCCCAGGGACGAGGCGATCGCCGAGACCGCGCGCCGCCTGCGGGCGATCGTCGACGAGCACGGGCCGGACGCGGTCGCGCTCTACGTCTCCGGCCAGATGAGCCTGGAGGCGCAGTACCTGGCGAACAAACTGGCCAAGGGCTTCCTCCGCACCAACCGGATCGAGTCGAACTCCCGGCTGTGCATGGCCGGCGCCGGCACCGGCTACAAGCTCTCGCTGGGCGCGGACGGACCGCCGGGCTCCTACCAGGACTTCGAAGCGGCCGACGTCTTCTTCGTCATCGGCTCCAACATGGCCGACTGCCATCCGGTCCTCTTCCTGCGCATGATGGACCGCGTGAAGTCGGCGGGCGCGAAGCTGATCGTCGTCGACCCGCGCCGCACCGCCACCGCGGCCAGGGCCGATCTGTTCCTGCAGATCAAGCCGGGGACGGACCTTGCGCTGCTGAACGGCCTGCTGCACCTGCTGCACGCGAACGGACACACCGACCCCGGCTTCATCGCCGCGCACACCGAGGGCTGGGAGGAGTTTCCGGAGTTCCTCGCCGACTATCCGCCCGCCACCGTCGCGGAGATCACCGGCCTCCCGGAGGACGACATCCGGGAGGCGGCGCGGCTCATCGGCGAGGCGGGGGAGTGGATGAGCTGCTGGACGATGGGCCTGAACCAGTCCACGCACGGCACTTGGAACACCAACGCGCTGGTCAACCTGCATCTCGCCACGGGCGCGATCTGCCGCCCGGGCAGCGGGCCGTTCTCCCTCACCGGCCAGCCCAATGCCATGGGCGGCCGGGAGATGGGCTACATGGGACCGGGACTGCCCGGCCAGCGGTCGGTGCTCGCCGACGCCGACCGGGCCTTCGTCGAGGACCTGTGGGGGCTGCCGCCGGGCACGATCCGCGCCGACGGGGCGTGCAAGGGCACGGTCGAGATGTTCCGGAAGATGGCCGAGGGGGACATCAAGGCGTGCTGGATCATCTGCACCAATCCGGTCGCCTCCGTCGCGAACCGCAAGACGGTCATCAAGGGGCTGGAGACCGCCGAGTTCGTGGTGGCGCAGGACGTGTTCGCCGACACCGAGACCAACGCGTACGCCGACGTGGTGCTGCCCGGCGCGCTGTGGACCGAGGCCGAGGGCGTCCTGATCAACAGCGAGCGCAACCTCACCCTCGCCCGGCCGGCGGCCGATCCGCCCGGTGAGGCGATGGCGGATTGGCGGATCATCGCCGCCGTGGCCCGCGCGATGGGCTACGAGCGGGGCTTCGCGTACGACAGCGCCGAGGAGGTCTTCGAAGAGATCAAGCGCGCCTGGAACCCGGCGACCGGCTGGGACCTGCGGGGCGTGAGCTACGAGCGGCTGCGCTCCACGCCGGTGCAGTGGCCGGCGGCGACTCCGGACGGCAACGACCGCAATCCGATCCGGTACGTCGGCGAGGACGGCGCGCTCACCTTCCCGACCGCGAGCGGCCGTGCGGTCTTCCACGCCCGCCCGCACATCCCGGCGGCGGAAATGCCCGATGACGACTACCCGTACGTGCTCAACACCGGCCGCCTCCAGCACCAGTGGCACACCCTGACCAAGACCGCCAAGGTGCCCAAGCTGAACAAGCTGGAACCCCGCCCCTTCGTGGAGGTGCACCCGCGGGACGCGGCCGAACTGGGCCTCGTCGAGGGGGATTCGGTGGAGGTCGCCTCGCGGCGCGGCCGGGCCGTGCTGCCCGCGGTCGTCACCGACCGGGTGCGGCCGGGCTGCTGTTTCGCGCCGTTCCACTGGAACGACCTGTTCGGGGAATACCTGAGCGTCAACGCGGTGACCAGCGACGCCGTCGATCCGCTGTCGTTCCAGCCCGAGTACAAGGTGTGCGCGGTGTCCCTGACCAAGGTGGCCACCCCGGTCACGGTGCGGGCTCCGGCCCCGGCGGACCCACGGCACCCGTCCGTGGCGTCCACCGAGGGCCCGGCGGCGCTCCCGCCCTCCGCCGCCCTTCCCGCCGCTGCCGCCCCCGACCCGTTCGGGCTGGAACCCGCGCCGCCGCCGGCCCTGGCCGAACCCGAACGGCGCTATCTGAGCGGCTTCCTCGCCGGCATCCCGTCCGGCGCCCCCGGCGTGCCGGTGCTGCCGCCGGACGCCCCGTTCAGCCCGGAACACCTGCTGTGGGTGAACGGGGTGCTGGCCGGGATGCACTCCAGGACCGGGCAGGCGCCTGCCACGGCACACGCCCCCGGCGGCTCCCCGGGCTCGCCCTCCCCGTCCGCGGACGCTCCGCGCCGCCCGGTGGTGGTCCTCTGGGCGTCCCAGACCGGGAACGCCGAGGAGTTCGCGACCGCCACGGCCGAGCGGCTCACCGGCCACGGCCACACCGCCTCTTCTCTGTCCATGGACGAGGCCGACCCGGCCGCGCTGCCGCCCGACGCCGACCTGCTGCTGATCACGAGCACCTTCGGCGACGGCGACGCCCCGGACAACGGGGCCGGTTTCTGGGCCGCCCTCGCCTCGGCCGACGCCCCGCGCCTGGCGGACCGGCGCTACGCCGTCCTGGCCTTCGGCGACTCCTCGTACGACGACTTCTGCGGGCACGGACGCCGCCTCGACCGGCGTCTGGAAGAACTGGGCGCCGTGCGGCTGGCCCCGCGCACCGACTGCGAACCCGACTACCAGGCCGAGGCCGAGGCATGGCTGGACCAGGTCCTCACCGCGCTGAAGAGTGAGGAGCGACCGGCAGCCGCCGCGGCTCCGGTGGTCGGGACGGCCCTGGCGGCTGGGACGGCCCTGGCACCCGCTCCCGCCCCGGTGGTCGGGACGGCTCCGGTGGTCGGGACGGCTCCCCGGGCGGACCGCCCTGCCCCCGCCGCCGGGACGGCTCCCCGGCCGGGCCGTCCCGCCCCCGTCACCGCGCGCCTGACCGGCAACCGTCGCTTGAGCGCGCCGGGTGCGGGCAAGGAGGTCCGCCGCTTCACCTTCGACACCCGCGACAGCGAGACCCCGCTGGTCTACGAGGCCGGTGACGCCCTCGCGGTGCACCCGCTCAACTGGACGCGGCTCGTCACCGAGTGGCTGGCTGTCACCGGCCTCGACCCGGACGCGACCGTGCGGGTCACAAGCGTCGGTGAGGTGCCCTTCGCCGAGGCCCTGCTGCGTCATCTGGACATCACCCGCAGCACTCCCGACCTGCTGCGCTTCGTCGCCGACCGCGCCCGCGACCCCCGCGATCTGCGCAAGCTCCTGCGCCCGGACAACAAGGGAGAGCTGGCGAAGTGGTCCTGGGGCCGTCAGGCCGTGGACGTCGTGGCCGAGTTCGGGGTCCGGGCCGGGGCGCAGGAGTGGGCCGATGTGCTGGGGCGTCTGCGGCCCCGCCGGTACTCGATATCCTCCAGCCCCCGGACCGACCCCCACCTGGTGTCCCTGACGGTCTCCGTGGTCCGCTACGAGAACCTGGGCGGCCGTCCGCGCCAGGGCGTCTGCTCCCCCTTCCTCGCCGACGCCGAGCCGGGCATCCCGGTGCCGGTCCACGTCCAGCGCACACCGCACTTCCGCCCGCCCGCCGACCCCGCCACGCCGGCGGTGATGGTCGGCCCCGGCACCGGCATCGCGCCCTTCATCGGATTCCTGGAGGAACGCCGGGCCCGCGGCCACCGCGCCCCGAACTGGCTGTTCTTCGGGGAACAGCACCGGGCGACCGACTTCTACTACGAGGAGGAGCTGACCGCGTTCCTCGCCGACTCCACCCTCACCCGCCTGGACACCGCCTTCTCCCGGGACCAGCGCACCAAGATCTACGTCCAGGACCGGATGCGCGAACACGGCTCCCTGCTGTGGTCCTGGCTCCAGGACGGCGCCCACTTCTACGTCTGCGGCGATGCCTCCCGCATGGCCAAGGACGTCGACCGGGCCCTGCTGGACATCGCCACCGTCCACGGCGGCCTGGACGAGGCCGAGGCGGCGGCGTACGTCAAGCAGCTCGCCGCCGACAAACGCTACCTGCGCGACGTCTACTGACCACGGCCGGGCGGTCCGGGCGGCATGAGCGGGCCGCGGCCGAGGCCGGGGCGCGGAGTCCGGACTGGGGCCATGGGGTTAGGCTGCGGTCCATGGACCCGGCATTGACCAGCAGCGTGACCCCTGAGCCCGCCATCCTGGACGCCACGCAGCTGACGTCCGCACCGGAGCTGCGGGACCGGCTCCCGGAGTCGGCCCACCAGATCCTTTCCGACCTGGTCGGCGGGGGCGCCGCGCTGGGCTGGGTCGAACCGCCCGCACGGGATGAGGTGGCCGAACTCCTCCGCCACGTCGTCTCCGCGGCGCGGGCCGGGGACGCGGCCCTGCGCGTGGCCTATCTCGACCGCCGGCTGGTCGGACTGGGGTACTGGCTCCGCTACAGCCGGCCGACCCATCGGCCGCACGCCGATCTGGAGAAGATCGCGGTATCCGCCGCCGTGCACGGCCGTGGTGTCGGCCGGGCGCTGACCGCCGCACTGATCGCTGATGCCCGGGAGGCGGGGATCGAGGTCCTCACCCTGGACGCCCGTGGCGACAACACCCATGCCCTGCGTCTCTACCGGTCGCTGGGCTTCACCGAATACGGCCGCCTGCCCGACTTCGTCGCCGTCGGCGAACACCGCTACGACAAGGTCTTCTGCATGCTGGACCTGCGCCGAGAAGGCTGACCGCGATCCCGGTCGGCCGGCGGGCAGGCCGGGCGCATGACGTCCCGCGCCCAACCGTGTGCTCCTGGTGTGGCCGCCCGGGACAGTGGACGGCCACACCGAAGGTCGCCGCCGCTGCAACAGCTGACGACCGAATTCCCCCTGTTGCGTCGAGTGGCAACGGCCGGGGAAGCCTGATGGGAAACGTACGGGCCCAGATGTCACACGCGTATGCGTGGGTGGGGCGCCGTGCACGAGAGACCGGGGCGGCACGGCGGACCGCATGCTGGGTCTCCCCCGTAGACTGCCGGGGACATCCTCGCCTCCCCTCCGAACCGGCCCGACCGGGTGTCTGTTGTTCAAGTAAGCAGGTGAGGGTGGGGGACGCGCAACGTTGATCATGGCCGCCACGTCGGACAGACGCGGGTGCCGGACCCACCTCGCCGGCAGGCGACCGCCGCCTGGCTGGGCGGTTTTCTGACGGCGTTTCAATCCGATGTGGGACAAGGTGAAATGACGTATCCGCGGTGTCTTGCCGCCTCATCCCTTGACAGCCGACCATTTCGCTGAGGTCCCGCGTCCGCTGCGCTGCAACGCGGCGGACACCCAGCCGGGACCGCGTCGAGTGGCAACGAGCCGAGGGAGAAGAATTGAACCACCTCATTCCTGTGCACACGCCGTGCGTGGAGGGTCCCGGCCGGGCCGGCAGCACGCTGCTGCCGGCCCCTGCCGCGACCGTGGTGATCGTGATCGTCCTCCTCACGAGCGTGCTGGTGGTCTGCGGGATGCCTCTGGAGTCGGTCATCACCACCATCACCGTCGGCGGTCTCCTCGCGGTGGAGCTCCTGCACCGCACGATCGACGCCCTCGCCCCCCGTTCCCGGACCCTGTAGGGGGCACCGGGATGGGGCGCACCCCAGGCGCCCGCGCGGAGGCCGATCCCGTCGTCGGGCTGGTGCAGTGGCTTCGGTCACTGCGCCGGCAGGCGGGACTGACCTACCAGCAGATGGCGCACAGAACAGGTGCGGCCGGCTTCGCGCCGGCCACTTTCTGGCGGGCCGCCCGCGGTACCACGGTGCCGCGCTGGGCCGTCGTCGAGGCATTCGTCACCGCCTGCGGCGGCGACCCGGGACAGGCTCGCGGGAGGTGGACCGCTGCCGCCGAGCGGCGCCGCGAGGTCTCGGCCGCGCCGGGCGGACGGCGCGAGGAGCCGGTCCTCGGACCGGAGTTCATCCACACCCCGGCGCAGTTGCTCCAGGCGATGCGCGCCATGCGGCTCGACGCCGGCGGCCCTTCCCTGCGGGAGCTGGAGGACCGGGCCAGGTTCCACGGCGTGACCCTCCTGCCGCACAGCACCGTGGGGGCGGTACTTCGCGGCGAACGGATGCCCTCGAAGACGCTGTTGCTCCATTTCGTGGCGGCGTGCGGCGTCTCCCGCGCGCCCATCGGTGTCTGGGAGGACGCCTGGGACCGGGCCGACGCCTACCGCCGGTGGGCCAGGAGCAGCACACGCTCAGCCCGCCACGGCGCCCACCGGCCGGTGGGGGACGCCCAGCCACCCGTGAGAGCGGCCTGAACCGTCACGTTGAGGAGAAGGCCCCCGGTCGCGCCGACGGTCGATCAGTCGGCTCGGCGGGGGCCGCCCCGCCCCGGGACGCAGGTGCCGGTGAGGCAGACGTCGGCGGCGTCCTGGTCGGCGGCCCGGCCTGGTTGACCGGCCTGGTCGGCCCGGCTTCGGCGGCCCGGCCTGGTCGGCCCGGCCGCGCCGGGACCGGCCGACGCCGACTGCTCGACCAGGTCCCGAAACACCCTGGCGGGCGGAACCGTGACGGGCCCCGGAGGCCGTGAGAGGGGCCGCTGAGGGGCCGCGGGTGCGGCAGGCAAGCTCCCGGACGGAAGAGCCCGGCCGGGAAGAGCCGAGCGTTACGGGACCACCGGCACCGGGCGCCCCAGGCGCGACCTCACGGGACCTTCCGCCCGTGCGAGGGCGCTGAAACCGCGCTGAAACCGTACTGAACCCGCCCCACCACAAGCTGTGCGGCATGACAACGACATCGCACGCGCTCGCCATCGCGGCCAGGGGACTGCACAAGGCATACGGCGAGAAGAAGGTCCTCGACGGCATCGACCTGGCCGTGCCGCGGGGCACGGTCTTCTCCCTCCTGGGCCCGAACGGCGCCGGCAAGACCACCGTCGTCAAGATCCTCTCCACTCTCGTCTCCGCCGACGGCGGGCAGGCCCGGGTCGCGGGCCACGACCTGGCCGCCGACCCGCAGGCGGTGCGTGCCGCGATCGGCGTCACCGGGC
>NZ_BBOX01000168.1 GCF_001553455.1 Streptomyces hygroscopicus subsp. hygroscopicus | reverse complement strand
GGGCACGTCCGCCTCCGCTTCGCCGACCCGGCCGCGTACCGGGCCGCCGCCTCCGCCCTGCGCGAGACCACCCGCGACGACGAGTCCCTCACCCTCCGGCTCCCCACCAACGGCAGCCAACGCGAACTGCGCGCCATCCTCGACCAGCTGGACTCGGCCGGTGTGGAGGCAGCCGAGCTGACCGTGCACACCCCCGACCTCGACGACGTCTTCTTCGCCCTGACCAGCGGCACCCACCAGATGGAGGAGGCGGCCCGATGAGCTCCCTCTCCCTCGCCGTACGCGACGCGTCCACGATGCTGCGCCGCAACCTCCTGCACGCGCGGCGCTACCCGTCGCTCACCCTGAACCTCCTGCTGACACCGATCGTCCTGCTGCTGCTCTTCGTCTACGTCTTCGGCGACGTGATGAGCGCGGGCATCGGCCACGGCGGCGCCGACCGCTCCGCGTACATCGCCTATCTCGTCCCGGGCATCCTGCTGATGACCATCGGCGCCACCCCGGCCGGGACCGCGGTGTCCGTCTCGATGGACATGGCCGAGGGCATCATCGCGCGCTTCCGTACGATGGCGATCCACCGCGGATCGGTGTTGATCGGGCACGTCGTCGGCAGCGTGCTCCAGTCGATCCGGAGCGTGGTCCTCGTCGGCGCCGTCGCCGTGGCCGTCGGCTTCCGGTCCACGGACGCCACGGTCCTGGAGTGGCTCGCGGCATTCGGGCTGCTCGTGCTCTTCGCCGTGGCGCTCACCTGGATCGCCGTCGGCATGGGCCTGATCAGTCCGAACGCCGAGGCCGCCAGCAACAACGCACTGCCGCTGATCATCCTCCCGTTCATCTCGAGCGCCTTCGTCCCGGTCGACGCGATGCCGGGCTGGTTCCAGCCGATCGCGGAGTACCAGCCGTTCACGCCCGCCATCGAGACCCTGCGCGGGCTGCTGCTCGGCAGCGAGATCGGCGACAACGGATGGATCGCGATCGTCTGGTGCCTGGGCCTGACCGTACTCGGTTACTTCTGGTCGACATCGCTCTTCAAGCGCGACCCGAAATGAGTGCGCGGATCGCATCCCGCAGCTCGTCCCGCCCCAGGGCGGCGTACGCCGACACCGCGTCGGCGTACGCCGCCCGGTCGGCGTCCTCGGCCGCCCGCCGGGCGCGGGCCGCCGACATGGTCGGCTGGAACTCGCGCAGCACCCGCAGCCGTTCGGCCAGCGCGATCATCCGTACGGCGGAGGCGTCGCCGGACGCGAGGCCCGCCACGCCGAGCGCGTGCAGCACCGTTCCGTACACGGGGAACTCCAGGGGCGTGCGGGACGGGGCGGCAAGCAGCGTGCGCAGCCGCTGCCGCAACCCGTCGACCGGTTCCGCGACGAGCTCGAGGCGGCCGGCGTACGCGTGCGCCGTCACCGCCGCCGACTGGATCTCCAGCGCCCACGGGTCGAGCCAGGGGTCGCCGCGGTGCGTCGAGCCGGCCCCGGGTATCCGCTCCACGGCACGGCGCCACAGGCCGAGCCCGGCCTCCGACAGCCCCTGGAAGAGCGCTATCTCTGCGCGCACGCCGAGGTCGGGGCTGTAGAAGGGGTCCTCCTGCGGAGTGCCGTCGCCCTCCGCCTGCCGCAGCCAGTACTCGGCCTCGCCCGGATCGCCGCGCTGCAGACAGGCAAGGGCCAGGCCCCAGCGGATGCCGATGTAGTCGCGTTCGTCGCCGAGCCGTGGCAGCGCCTCGAGTGCGGCTCTGAGGTATCCGTACGCGGCCTCGCCCCGCCCCGTCTTCAAGCACAGCTCGCTCATCCGCGAGTAGCCCATGACCCGCAGGGCCGGGTTGTCGATCGGCGCCAGTGCGGCGATCATCCGGCGAGCGGAGGCGAGCGCGCGGTCGATGTCGTGCTCGTGCTCCCAGACGTAGCTGGCGAAGCCCTCGGCGACGGCGGCGACCAGTGGCCGCTCGCTGGCGCAGAGCTTCCGCAGCACGTCGTAGTCGGGCGGCAGCATCTCGGGGCCCGCGCTCAGCACCACGGCGGTGGCGCGCGGCAGCGTGTCCGGCGGTGCCGTGGGCAGCCGGCGGAGAGTGGCGAGGTGGCGTGCGACGCACGGGCCGGAGTCCATGAAGAGGCTCACCAGGCACAAGACCGCGGCGGTGCGCGCCACTTCGACGTGCCCGGGCTCGGGGTGGTAGTGGGACAGCGGCGACGCGGTGTCGGCGGCGAGGGCGGCGAGGCGGGGGTAGTTGGAGTCGGTGGACCACAGTGCGGCGAGAACGGCGGTGACGGCGGCGGTGGTGGGGCCGTCCGCACGGGCCAGGGCGTGCCGCAGAGCCGCCACCAGATTGTCCTGCTCGACTTCGATCCGCTCCCAGTGGAGCAGCGGTTCCGGGCCGAGGAGCACGTCGTGGTACGCGACCCCGAAGTCCCGCGCCCAGGCGAGGAACCGGCCGGTCGCTTCCTCGTCCCCGTCCGCCTCCGCACGCCGCGCCGCGCTGAACTCCCGTACCGTCTCCAGCATCCGGAACCGCACGCCGACCGGGGTGTCGGCGATGGTGAGCAGCGACTGACCGGCCAACTGCTCCAGCAGGAACAGCGCGTCCTCGCCCAGCACCCGCTCCGCCGCTTCGCCGGAGAAGCCGCCGGGGAAGACGGACAGCGTGCGCAGCGCGGCCCTGGCGTCCTCCGCGAGCAGGTTCCAGCTCCACTCCACGACCGCGTGCAGCGTGCGGTGGCGCTCCGGTACGTCCCGGGCCCCGCCGCGCAGCAGCGCGAACCGGTCGCCGAGGCGGCGGGCGATCTCCGGCACCGACAGCACCCGCACCCGCGCCGCGGCCAGCTCCACGGCCAGCGGCAGCCCGTCGAGGTGGCGGCACAGCTCGGTCACCGCGTCCGGCGGCAGCTCCACACCGGGCCGGGCGGCCCGGGCCCGTTGCGTGAACAGCTCGACCGAGGTGTCGAGGCCGAGCTCCGGCAGCGCGTACACCGCCTCCGAGGTGAGGTCCAGCGGGGCCCGGCTGGTGGCCAGTACCCGCAGTTCCTTCGAGGCCGAGACCAGGGCCCGTACCAGCTCGGCGGCGCCCCGGATGACGTGCTCGCAGTTGTCCAGCACCAGCAGCGCGGGCCCGGAGCCGAGCACGCCGCGGATGCCGGTCACCGGGTCGGCCGAGGCGAGGCCGCTCCTGGCGCCGGGCCGCCCCTCTCCCGCGCCGAGCGCGGAGGCCACCTCCGCGGCCACGTCCTCGTCCGCCGTGACGCCGGTGAGCGGCACGCAATACACCGCGGGCTGCCCGGCCCGGCGGCTGACGGCGTACGCGAGCCGGGTCTTGCCGAGGCCGCCGGGGCCGACGACGGTGACCGCGCGGGAGGCGCTCAGCAGCCGCTCCACCGCCGCGATGTCATCCTCCCGGCCCAGCAGCGGGTTCGGCTCGTGCGGCACGCCGTGCCTGACCGCGGGTGCCTCGCCGCGCAGCAGCTCCCGGTGGACGGCCCTCAGCCCGGCGCCCGGGTCCGTGCCGAGCGCGTCGCGCAGCTCGCGGCGGTACGCCTCGTACCGCGTCAGCGCCGCGGACGGGCCCGCCGTCGCCGCCTCGGCGCGCAGCAGCACGGCCAGCACCTCCTCGTCGCGCGGACGCTCCGCGGCGACCACGGCCAGCGGCCCGGCCGCCTCCGCGTGCCGCCCCAGCCGGGCCAGCGCGAGGGCCCGCGCCCGTACGAGCGTGCCGCGGACGGCGGCGCGCTCGGCGCGCAACGCGGCCACGGGGTCGCCGGTGCCGCCGGGCCCGTCAGGGGCGCCGTCCCACAGCGCGAGTCCGGCCTCGGCCGCGGCCAGCGAGCCCGCGTGGTCCCCGGACCTGGCCCGGTCCGCGCTCGCGGCGGCGTGCAGCAGCACGGCGGAGCTGTCGACCTGGTCCTCGGTGAGCGTGAGCCGGTATCCGGTGGGCGTGGTCGCGAGGACATCGGCGCCCAGCAGCGCCCGCGCCCTGGACACCAGAACCTGCACCGCCTTTCCCGGCCGCTCCGGCAACTCGTCCGGCCACAGCCCCGCCACAAGCCACTCGGTGCTGCAGCCCGTGCGCACGTCGCCCGCGAGCAGCGCGAGCAGACCGCGGAGCCGGGGCGCGGTGACCTCCTGTCCGCGATAGGCGACACGCGGCAGCAGGGTCAGATCGGTGGTCACGCGTGCAGATTAGCCAAGGCGCGGGCCAGGTCTCCTCGGCGTGCCGCCTGCCGCCTGCCGCACAGCGCGCCCGGGAGGGTGCCCATCGGGCTGGGACGGTGGTCGGCCGCCCGCGAAGCCGGTGACATCCACCCGCGAAGCCGGTGACGAGGGCGGCGGCTGCTGCCGTCGAGGCGACGAGGGACCTGACCTTGATCATGTCTCTTCCCTGGTGGCTGCGGCTGAAGGACGGCGAGGACGGCGAGGACGGCGAGGAGGGCGAAGACGGCGAGGACGGCGCGGGGTGGACCGCGCCGTCCGGTCCGCCCTCCGTAGATTGCCGGCCAATCCGGGTGCGGGCCAGCGAGGTCGGCCCAGCTGGGGCAGCGTGGGACATTCAGGCGTTGACCTGCTGGGATGCGGGACGGGGTGCGGCATCCCTGGGACGTCCGGCTTCGTCAGACATGGCCGAAATATGCGAGCGTGGCGCCTCGGCTGGAACCCGGAGCCCGCGCGGGGTGTACCAACAGAACAAGGAGGCGACGGCCTCGGGGGATGCCTGACGCGTGTGGGGTGGAGCATGTCGCGTTGGAAGGAACTGCCGGATTCGCTGGACCAGAGAGTTCGGCAACTGGTCGTGCAGTTACGGAGACTGAAGGACCGCAGCGGGCTGAGCCTGGTCGCGCTCGAGGCCAGGACCGGATACAGCCGCTCGTCGTGGGAGCGCTATCTCAACGGGAAGGCGCTGCCGCCACGGCACGCGGTGGAGGAGCTGGCACGGGCCACCGGGACGGAGCCGACCCGGCTGCTGGTGCTCCACGAGGTGGCCGAGGAAGCGTGGCAGCAGCGAGTCGCGTCGTCCTCCTCGGCCGGTGCCAAGGACGACGGCGGGCGCGGAGCCGGGAGCCGATCGGCTGCCGAGCGTGCCGGTGCGGCCGAGGGGCCCGCGGGGTCGGCGGAGGAATCCGCGGGGTCAACCGAATCCGCGGCGTCGGCGGAGGAGTCGGGGGCGGCGGGGGAGCGGTCCGCGGCGGCGGGGGGCTTCCGGCCGCCGGGGGTGCGCAGGTCCGTCGCCCTCGCCGCCGTCGTGGCCGCCGCGCTCGTGGGGTTGGGCACCGGAACCCTGATACCCGCGCCCTGGAGGGATGACGACGGCCGGGGTGACGCGGCCAGGGCGGTGATGGGCACGCCCGGCCCACGGCCGAGCGGCAGTACCGCCACCGCCACCCAGGGGCCCGGCCGGTACGTCTTCCAGATGGGCAAGTCCTACCCCTGTGAGGTCCGCGAGGGCCGCACGGCGGGCGGGGGACTGGGCGCGGGGTACAGCACGACGGGCACCGCCATCCTCGCGGGACCGGGCTGGGATGTGGTGGAGGCCCAGTGCCTGCTGCGCCATCACAAGCTCGATCCGGGCACCGTGGACGGGGTCTACGGACAGCGGACCATCGCGGCCGTGGCGCGTCTGCAGAAGCGGGCCGGGCTGCCTGCGGACGGCATCGTCGGCCCGCACACCTGGCAGGTGCTGCGCCGATGACCGCCTCCGCACCGGAGTGCGTGGCCCTGGCCGAGGGGCTGCGCGAAGTGCGGGCACGTACGGGTCTGAGCCTGGTGGCGCTGGCCGAGCGCACCGCGTACAGCAAATCGTCGTGGGAGCGCTATCTCAACGGGAAGAAGCCGGTGCCCCGGCAGGCCGTCGAGGCGCTGTGCGCGACGGCGGGGGAGCCCGCCGGACGACTGCTCGCGCTGTGGGAGCTGGCGGACGCCGAGTGGAGCGGGCGCGCCCGGCACAGCCGTCCCGCCGTGCCGCCTCCGCCCGCGCCCGTCTCGCCTCCCGAGGCCACTGCGGGTGCCGTGGCCACGGCGGCCAACGCCGCCACCGCGGGTGACGTGGGTGGTGTCACGGGCGCCCCCGGGCGGGCACGGCCCTGGCGGCTGCTCACGGTCGGCGTGGGTGCGGCCGCGGTGGCCGCCGTCGCGGTGGCAGCGGCACCGTCCGTGCTGGGGCCGGGGGCCGGGCACCCGACGAGCCTGGCGTCCCCCGTGCTGGACCCCGCCCCCGGGTGCCGGGGAAAGACGTGCGAGGGGAAGGACCCCGGACCCATGTCCTGCGCACTGCCCGGCCGGGTGGAGTCGCTCGGGCCGCAGCGCCGCACCAGAACCGGTGCGGGTGTGGAGATCCGCTACAGCGACGTGTGCGCCGCCGCATGGGGCCGGATCTGGCATGCGAAGGTCGGGGACGCGATCGAGGTCTCGGCCCCCGGCTCCCGGCCCCGTCGAGTCGCGGTCAGGAACACGGCGGATACGGGCGCCTACCGCTTCACGATGATGGTCGGCGGCGCGGACCGGACCGGCTTGCGGCTGTGCTTCATACCGGCGGACGGCACGGGCCGGGAGTGCTTCGACTACTGACGGCCCGTCCGTCTCCTGACGGACGAGCCGGGGCTGGGAGCCGGGGCCGCAGGCTGAATCCCGAGGCCCTCAGCCCAAGCCTGCGGCCCCCAAGCCTCCAGCCCCCAGCCCCAGCCCCGACCCCCGGTCTCCTGGCCTCGGCCCCAGGTCGGCCCGGTCGAGGTGATCCGGCGCGTCGCCTTCGTACTCGTGGACGAGCGACACGCACTGTCCGGGCTGAGCAAGGGAGCCGAGCCGTTCCTCCGCACCATCGGGGCGTCTCCCGGGCTCCTCACCCGGATGCGGCGAGTGGGCACCGGGTTCGGGACCCTCCCCAAAGCCTCCCCGGGCTCCCGCTCCACACCCGGCGGCTCACTCGGCGTCGGCCGGAGCCGCGTCGGCCGGAGCCGCGCCGACCGGGCCGACCGCGTCAACCGCGGCGACCACCTGCACCTCGACCAGATAGTCGGGGGAGAAGAGCGCCGAGACGCCCACCAGCGTGCTGGCCGGTGTCTGCACGGTTCCGGCCCGCAGCGGTCCGAAGATCGCGGGCAGCAGCTCGGGGGTGTAGTCGACGACGAAGACGGTCTCCTGGATGATGTCGTCCCGGGTGGCGCCGACCGAGGCGAGCGCCGCGTCGAGATTGCGGGCGATCTGTTCCGCCTGGGCCGCGTAGTCGCCCAGCCCGACAGGCTGTCCCTCGGTGTCCCAGGCGACCTGGCCCGACAGCTGCACCAGTCGTACGCCTTCGACGGTGACCACCGGGGTGAACGCACCGGGCGGGTGGTACACGCCCGGGGGGTTGAGACGGGTTACGGTCATCGGGCGGCCACCTCCCGCGTCACGCCGGCCCAGGCGGCGAGGGCGGCGTCGCGCTCGGCGCGCCGGGCGTCCGGCTCGGTGCCGCGAGTGGCCCAGGCGATGTGCCCGTCGGGGCGGACGAGTATCTCGGTGACTCCGTCCAGTTCCGGATGGTCGTCGTGCCGCATGACGGTGACGGTGGTGACCCGCGCGTCTCCTGCGGTGTCGGCGGTCCGCCCCGAGCCGGTGTCTCCGGTGAGGTCGAACAGGACGAAGTGGCCCCGGGAGAACAGCTCGTAGGCCCGTGTCGCCGCCGGTGCGGCGGCGATGAGTCCGATGTCGGGCATCCGCCGGCCCACCAACGGGTCGGCGGCGTGGGCACCGGGGTCCGCGTAGCTGGTGGCGAGGGCGGAAACCTGGCCGGCGATTCGGCGATTGACCTCCGGGATGCCCAGCAGGTCGTTGAGCAGACCGCGCAGCGCGGCGGCGGGGCGGCGATACTGCGGGACGAGCGTCAGCTCCGCGAGCAGCGTCTGCACCTCGGTGTTCTCGGTGACGGCCTGCCCGACCGGCCGTCGCTCGGCGACGTAGCTGTCCAGCAGACCGGGCGGCGCCCAGCCGTTCACCTCGGCGGCCAGTTTCCACCCCAGGTTCATGGCGTCCTGGAGACCGGCGTTCAGCCCTTGGCCGGCCGCGGGGAAGTGGATGTGGGCGGCATCGCCCGCGAGGAGAACGCGGCCGCGGCGGTAGCTGTCCGCGAGGCGGGTGGCGTTGCCGAAGCGCGAGAGCCACCGCGGCTCGGCTACCCCGAGATCGGAGCCGCAGATCCGGGTCAGCGAGGTACGGAATTCCTCCAGGGTCACCGGCACACCGCTCGGGGTGCGCATCCGCTCCGGATCCAGATACACCAGGCGGGTCAGCCCACCCTCCAACGGCGCGACCAGCACACCGTGCGCCCGCGCCCTGTCGAGCGCGGACGGCTCGGCGTCGATCGTCGCGAAGTCCCCGAGCACCCCGGTCAGGGTCTCCTCCGTGCCGGGGAAGGCGATACCGGCGGCCTCGCGCACCCCGCTGCGACCGCCGTCGCAGCCGACGACATACCGCGCCCGCAGCGTCTCGGCGTGGTCGCCCTGCCCGCGGACCTGCACCTCGACACCGTCCGCGTCCTGGGAGAGGCCGGTGCACCGGTAGCCGCGGGTGATCTCCACGCCCAGCTCCAACGCCCGCTCCTGGAGCAGGAATTCGGTACGTGCCTGGGGCAGGAACAGGGTGTAGCCGTGCCGGCTGTCGAGCGCGGCGAAGTCGAGCTGGGTGTCCAGGTTCGCGAAGTGCCAGCCCGGCACCGTACGTCCGAGCGCGCGGAACCGGGGCGCGAGGCCGCGCAGGTCCATCAGCTCCACGCTGCGCGGGTGCAGCGTCAGCGCGCGGGAGTCCCGCTGCGGCTCGGTGCGACGCTCGACGATCCGGGTGCGGACGCCGGCCAGCGCCAGCTCGCAAGCGAGCATCAGGCCGGTCGGTCCGGCGCCGACGACGATGACTTGGGCATGCATATGAGGAGGCCCTCCATTTAGTGAACGACGTTCACGAGAACGCTGTTCACTATAGTGGGTCCCATGAGTTCCACGTCAAGCGCCGGCCGAGGCAGGCCCGCCCGGCTCGACCGGGCACGCACCGTCGACACCGCCCTGGACCTGCTGGACTCCCTCGGTCTCGACGAACTGACCATGCGCCGCCTGGCCGACTCCCTCGGCGTGCAGGCCGGGGCGCTGTACCGCCACTTCGCCACCAAGCAGGACCTGCTGACCGCTATGGCCGAGCGGATGCTGGCCGACATCCCCGCACCCCGGGAGGGCGGCGACTGGGACGAGCGCCTGGCCGGCCTTGCCAGAGCAATGCGCACGGCCCTGCTCGCCCACCGCGACGGCGCCCGTGTCTTCGCCGGTACGCACTCGACGGGGGCGCACACCCTGCGCTTCTCCGACACCGTGACCGGTGTGCTGCGCGAGGGGGGCTTCAACGACGAGGACGCGGGCCGCGCCCTGATGGCGGTGGTCAACTACACGCTCGGCCATACCCTGGAGGAACAGGCCGCCCTCCGGCCCGGCGACGACGACATGGCGGACCCCGAACGCCTGCGCCGGGCGGTGGAGTCCGGGCCGTTCCCTCATCTCGCCGCCGCCCTGCCCACCCTCACCAGCACCGACTTCACGGCCCACTTCGAATTCGGCCTGCGCCTGCTCCTCCAGGGCCTGCGGGCGCTCGGCGCATCCGGCGCGCGGCGGCGCGCGGGGGGCGGGGGCGCGGGGAGCGCCTGACGGCTGCCCGAGGGG